>JBBRYL010000004.1:0-82641 GCA_038237685.1 Solirubrobacterales bacterium
ATTTCGCGCATCGGCGCAAACGCAGCCGCGATCTCGTCGGCCTCCTCCTCCAGCAGGCCCGAGGCGATCATGAACGGTGGCCGCCAGTCGCCCATCAGCTGCGCCACTCCCAACAGCAGCGGGCGCATGAGGTTGGCCAGCACGAGGTCGGCCTCGGGGGCGGGCTCCTCGCGCAGGTTCAGGCGACCGATCGAGGCCAACTCGATCCCGTTGTCGGCGGCGTTTGCCTCCGTGGCCTCGGTGGCGAGCGGATCGGAGTCGAGCGCATGCACCGGCCCGAAGCCCAGTCGTGCCGCCGCGATGGCAAGCACCCCGGAGCCACTACCCAGGTCGCAGACCGACCCGCCCGGCTCGATCTCCAGCAGGAGCTCGAGGCACAGCCGCGTGGTGGAGTGCGAGCCCGTGCCAAACGCGCGGCCCGGGTCGATCACGATGTCGAGCACCCCGTCGCGCTCAACCGTCGGCTCCCACGGCGGCCGCACGTAAAGCCTCCCGCCCACCATCACCGGCACATGGAAGCGCTTCCACCGCTCCTCCCAGTCGTCGGCCACCTCGGTGCCACTCACCATGACCCGGACACCCGCGACCTCGGCCTCCCCCTCGGCCAGCTCGGGCAGCTCGCCAGGCGTGCCGTAGACGGCGAACTCGACCTCGTCGGCACGGTCGACCTGCTCGATGCCCGATGGCGCCAGCTCCAGCAGCGCGGCCATGACTACGTCGGCATGCGCGGCGGGCACTGCAACGGCCAGGCGGATCATCCTGGAAGGCGCCCGTTCAGCGCAGGGCCCGGCGGACCTTGCTGAACAACGAGTCGGACGTGGCCTCGTGCAGGTTGGCCTCGGTCACCGACTCCTGCAGCTCCCCCAGCAGCTCGCGCTGACGTTCGGTGAGGTTGCGCGGGATCACCACGTTGAGCACCACCTGCTGGTCGCCCTTGCGCCCGCGACCACGGCCGCCGAGCGACGGCATGCCCTTGCCGCGCAGTGTGACCACGGTGCCGGGCTGGGTGCCGGGCTCCACCTCGATCTGCTCGTCGCCCTCGAGCGTCGCGACCGTGACCGTCGTGCCTAGCGCCGCGGCGGGCGCAGCGACATCTATGACCGACACCAAGTCGTTTCCGTCGCGCAGGAAGCGCTCGTCCTGGGCAACCGAGACGATCACGTACAGGTCGCCGGCCGGTCCGCCGCGGTCGCCCGCGTGACCCTTGCCGTTCAGGCGCACCCGCTGCTCGTCGGCGATGCCTCCGGGGAGATCGACCGGAAGCGTCCGCCGGGCGGCCCTGCGCCCCGCTCCGGCGCACTCGCTGCAGGGCGTCTGCGCGATCTTGCCCTCGCCCCCGCAGACGTCGCAGGCCTGGGCACGGACGAGCTGGCCGAAGGCGGTGTTGCTCACTGCGCGCAGCTGGCCCGTGCCGCCGCACCGCTCACACGTCTCGATCGGCGTCCCGGGCTCGGCACGGTTGCCGTGGCAGTGCTCGCACGTCTCGACGGCGTCGAAGGACACCTCGACGGTGGTGCCGCGAGCGGCCTGCTCCAGCGTGATCTCGACCTCCACGCCGATGTCGCCACCCTGCACCGCCCGCGGACCGCCGCCCCCCCCGCCGCCGAAGGGGTCGCCGCCGAAGAACGCGTCGAAGATGTCACCGAAGGAGCCGAAGCCCTGGGCCTGCGAGGAGTAGCCGCGCGAGTCGAGACCGTCCCAGCCGTGGCGGTCATACACCGCGCGGCGATCGGGGTCGGACAGCACCTCGTAGGCCTCGGCGACCTCCTTGAACTTCTCCTCGGCGTGGTCGTCGGCGTTGACGTCGGGGTGAAGCTCGCGCGCGACGGCGCGAAACGCCTTCTTGATCTGCCGCTCGTCGGCGCCGCGCTCGACCCCGAGCAGCTCATAGGCGTCGGCCTTCATTCGTCGTATACCTCCGCTACGAAGCGCGACAGCTCGGCTGCCGCCTGGCGCACCGCGATGATCGCCTGTGGGTAGTCCATGCTCAGCGGACCGAGCACGCTCACGGCACCGAGGTTGCGCCTGGTGACGCCGTAGTTGGCGGCCACCATGCTCAGCGAGTGCAGCTCGGGCGCGGAGTTCTCCTGCCCGATGCGAAGGTACACGCTGGGCTCGGCCAGTGACTCGCGCAGAAGCGCCAGCAGCGCGACCCGCCGCTCCAGCGTGTCCATTAGCTCCGAGATCTGGGGCAGCTCCTGGAAGCGCTGCTCAGAGAACAGCCGCGCCGCCCCCTCGACGAACAGGTTGTCCTGGGCGGTGTCCTCGAGGTCGGTGAAGGCCGGCGCGAGCGTGCGCAGGAAAGCCTTCTCGCTGTCGTCGAGGCCGGCGGCCACGAGCCTGGCCTGAAGCATCCGCGCCCCGACGCCCATCCCGCCGAGTACCTCGTTGAGGTAGGAGGCGGCCCACGCGATCAACCCCGGGTCGAGCGGCGAGTCATACGAGAGCACCCGCTTGGTCACTCCGCCGGTCGAGGTGATGACCACGACCATCGCCACTTGTGGCTGTAGCTGCAGCACCTCGATGCGGTGGATGGTGGCCGTGTCGATCGCCGGCGCCGAAACCAGCGCCAAGAGGTCTGTGACCTGCGACAGCTGCTCGGTGGTCGCGCGCATGGCCTCGTCGACCTCGCGGCGCATGTCGCTGAGCTTGAGCGGCTGGGCAACGGCGGGCAGATCGCCGTGCTGGAGCAGCTCGTCGACGTAGAAGCGGTAGCCCGAGTCGGTCGGGATGCGCCCCGCGGAGGTGTGCGGGTGCACGAGCAGGCCGATCTCCTCGAGCCGCGCGAGCTCGGAGCGCACCGTCGAGGACCCCCAGGGCACGTCTGACTGCCCAGCCAGCCACTTCGACCCCACCGGAGCCTCGAGCTGCTGGTGGCCCTCCACCACCTTGCGGAGGAGGAGGCTCTGGCGAACGGAGATCTGCACGCGCCGAAGGTTAGGGACGCGACTCGATCAGCCGTCCCAGACGTCGTCGTGGATCATCTCTCCGTCGCCCTCATGATGGGGGCCGAACACGAGGAACTCGAGGCCTTCGGAACCGGCCTCGAAGGAGCGGGTGGTCTCCGGCGCGATGCGCAGGGCGTCCATGGCGTCGAGTGGGACGAGCTCGCCATCGAGGTTGGCCTGACCGGTGCCCGAGATCACCACGACGATCTCCTCGGCGGCCTTGTGCCTATGGGCGATCTGCCGCTTGCCGGGACGTAAGACGTGGTAGGCGAGCCCGGTTGCGGCGGCATCGAGCTCGCCGCGCGCGAAGCGAGCCTCCTGGATGTCTGCGAACCCCGCGTCGGGGGCGAGGTCCTTTACCTGGCGGAGGTTGCGGAGTGTGTGGCCCATCGGCGGAACATAACCGCCTAGGCCGCGTCGCGCAGGCCGCGCGCCTCGGCCAGCGAGGCGAGCTTGCGCAGCGCGTGCTCCTCGACCTGGCGCGTGCGCTCGCGGGTGAGCCCGAAGGTGCGGCCGACCTCGTCGAGGGTGCAGGGGTGCTCGCCGAACAGCCCGTGGCGCAGTTCCACGACGCGCCGCTCCCGATAGGAGAGGTTTTCCAACGCGTCCGCCAGCCGGCTGCGCGTCATGCTGTCGGCAGCGACGTCGAACGGCGACTCCGCCCGATCGTCGGGAATCAGATGCCCGAGCTCGGCTGAGTCGTCCTCGGCACCCCCGCCGACGGGCTTGTCCAGCGACACCGGCGCGCGCGAGGCGCGCAACAGGAACTCGGCCTCCTCGGGATCGATGTCCACGTTGGCGGCGGCGGTGATCTCTTCGATCGTGGGGTTGCCCTCCCCCACGCTCTGCAGCCGCCGCTGCGCGCCGTCGAGCTTCTGCAGGGTCTGGTTGATGTGGATCGGGATGCGGATCGTGCGCGACTTGTCGGCCACGGCGCGAGAGATGGCCTGGCGAATCCACCACGTGGCGTAGGTGGAGAACTTGAAGCCCTTGCGGAAGTCGAACTTCTCGACGGCGCGCACCAGGCCGATCGAGCCCTCCTGGATCAGCTCCATGAAGTCGAGGCCCTGATTGCGATAGCGCTTGGCGATCGATACCACCAGTCGGAGGTTGGCCTGCACCATGCGCTCTTTGGCGTCGAGGTCCCCGCGCTCGATGCGCTTGGCCAGCTGGATCTCCTCCGGCGCGGTCAACAGGCGGGTCTTCGCGATGCCGTCGAGGAAGAGCTGGAGGGAATCGAGGGTCGGGTCGGGAGCTGTCGCGATGGTGGCCACGACGAAGAGTCTCCGGCCGTGCCCTAAAGGCTTCTTAAGACTGCAGAATCGGGCTCTGACTCGCGCTGGCCCGGGAGCTGGCCGGGGCGGCCGAAGAAGAAGCCCTGCACCTCCTGCGCGCCGGGATTTCGGTGCCGGCCCGGGCTCGGATCGCGGGCCAGCTCCCACATCGCCTTTGTCTTCGATGCCCTCGGAGCAGCGTGCCCCGTTTAGCTGTCCCCGATCTCGAGCACCGAGAGGAAGGCCTCCTGGGGCACCTCGATCCGCCCCACCTGCTTCATCCGCTTCTTGCCTTCCTTCTGCTTCTCGAGCAGCTTCTTCTTTCGCGTGATGTCGCCGCCGTAGCACTTGGCGATCACGTCCTTTCGGATCGGCTTGACCGACTCGCGGGCGATGATGTGGGATCCAATAGCGGCCTGAATGGCCACTTCGAACTGCTGGCGCGGGATCTGCTTGCGCAGCCGCTCGGCGATGACCTTGCCCGAGGCATACGCCTTGTCCCGGTGCACCACCAACGAGAGCGCATCGACCTGGTCGCCGGCCAGGAGGATGTCGAGTTTGATGAGGTCGGAGGCGCGCATGCCGGTGACCTCGTAGTCGAGCGAGGCATAGCCCTTGGTTCGCGATTTGAGGTGGTCGAAGAAGTCGAGCACCACCTCGGCCAGCGGCAGGTCGTAGCGCAGCTGGACGCGCTGCTCGGAGAGAAAGGTCATGTCGACGTGGGTGCCGCGACGGTCCTGGCAGAGGTCCATGACCGGACCCACGGCATCCTTCGGGCAGAGGATCGTGGCCCGGATGTAGGGCTCTCGGATCTCCTCGATGCGGTCGCGCTCGGGCATGTCCGACGGCGCGTGCACCGGGATCACCTCGCCGTCGGTGAGGGTGACCTCGTACTCGACCGTCGGCGTGGTGGCCAGCAGGTCGACGTCGTACTCGCGCTCAAGCCGCTCGCGCACGATGTCCATGTGCAGCAGGCCGAGGAACCCGCAGCGGAAGCCGAACCCGAGCGCATGGCTGGTCTCGGGCTCCCATGTGAGCGCGGCGTCGTTGAGTGACAGCTTCTCGAGGGCGTCGCGGAGGTCCCCGAAGCGGTCGGTGTCGACCGGGAAGAGTCCGCAGAAGACCATCGGCTTGACGTCCTGGTAGCCGGGCAGCGGGTCAGAGGCCGGCTTGGCCTTGGTGGTGATCGTGTCACCGACGCGCAGCAGCGAGACGTCCTTGATGCCCGTGATCACATAGCCGACCTCGCCCGCCTCGAGCGCGTCGACCGGCGTGAGCGCCGGGCCGAAGAAGCCGATGTCGTCGATGTCGGCCTCGGTGCCCGCCTGCATCGCCACGATCGCGTCGTTCTTCTTCAGCCGTCCGTCGACCACACGCAGGTACGCAACGACGCCCCGGTACTGGTCGAACTCGGAGTCGAAGATGAGGGCGCGCGCCGGGGCTTGGGTGTCCCCATCCGGCGGCCCGATCCGGCTGACCACGGCCTCGAGCACGTCGGTGATGCCCATGCCGCTCTTGGCCGACATCCGGATCATGTCGTCGCCGGGCTCTCCGATCAGCTCGGAGATCTCGCCCGCCACCCGCTCGGGATCGGCGCCCGGAAGGTCGATCTTGTTCAGGATCGGGATCAGCTCAAGGCCGGCGTCGACGGCCAGGTAGGTGTTGGCCACCGTCTGGGCCTCCACGCCCTGGGCGGCGTCGACCACCAGGAGGGCGCCCTCACAGGCGGCCAGCGAGCGCGACACCTCGTAGGTGAAGTCCACGTGCCCGGGGGTGTCGATCAGGTTCAGCCGGTAGGTCTGCCCATCGAGGGCGGAGTACTCCACGCGCACGGCCTGGGCCTTGATCGTGATTCCGCGCTCGCGCTCCAGGTCCATCGAGTCCAGCAGCTGCGGGCGCGAGTCGCGGGCATCCACGGCTCCGGTGGCCTCCAGGATGCGATCGGCAAGCGTCGACTTCCCGTGGTCGATGTGGGCGATGATCGAGAAGTTGCGGATGTTCTGAGCGGGCGCGGCCAAGGGCCGTAGAGACTAGATGGGCATCGGAAGAGCACGAAGCCGGTGGCCTTCGGGCCGGCCGCGGCGTTGCCGGCGGCGTTTGGCCGAAAGTGTCCGGCTGTTGTCATTGCAGACAGAGACGAGTTCGCGCATCATCGGTTCATGCCCACGGCTCGTGCCGTCACGGTCCTGGCGTTCGCCGGCGCCCAGACCCTCGATTTCGCCGGCCCCCTGGAGACCCTGGCCGTGGCCGAACGGTTGCGGCCGGGCAGCTATGCGCGCTCCCTCGTGACACCCGATGGCGCCCCGTTCGCCACCGGCAGCGGACTGCGGGTGACACCCGACGGCGCGCTTGGCGACGTCGGAGGGCTGGACACCCTGATCGTGGCCGGCGGATTCGGAGTGCACGCCGTGGCCGCCGATGCACCCACGATGGCCGATGTCACCGCCGCCGCCGCCTGCGCGCGGCGGGTGGCATCGGTATGCACCGGGGCTTTCGTGCTTGCCCGCGCCGGCCTGCTCGACGGCCGTCGCGCCGCCACCCACTGGGGGTCGGCCGACCGATTGGCGCGCGACTACCCGGGCATCGAGGTCGACCCCGATCCGATCTTCGTGCGCGACGGTCACGTGTGGTCATCCGCGGGAGTGACGGCGGGAATCGACCTGACGCTTGCGCTGGTGGAGGACGACCTCGGCGCCGATGTGGCGCTGGCGGTGGCGCGCTGGCTGGTGGTGTTCGCCAAGCGGCCCGGAGGCCAGGCGCAGTTCAGCACTCCACTGGCCGCCCAGACCGCGGAGCGGCGCCCGCTGCGCGAGGTCCAGGAGTACGTGCGCTTAAACCCTGCCGCCGACCTGAGCGTAGAAGCGCTGGCGCAGCGGGCCAACATGAGCAGCCGCAACTTCGCCCGCGCGTTCGGGCGCGAGACCGGCATCACGCCCGGCGTCTACGTGGAGCGTGAGCGGATCGAGCAAGCCAAGCAGCTGCTGGAGACGTCGGGCACCGCGGTCGACCTGATCGCCAGGAGCTGCGGGTTCGGCACCCCTGAGACGCTGCGCCGAAGCTTTGGGCGACGACTCGGCGTGAGCCCGGGCCAATACCGCGACCGCTTCAATGCCCACCCCGAGGAGGCAGCCTGATGTCGTACTCCGGCCTGGAGATCGCAATCCCCCTGTTCGACCGCTTCACCGCCCTGGATGCCGTGGGTCCCTACCAGGTGCTCGCCGGGCTCCCGGGCGCGCGCGTGCGCTTCCTCGGTCCGGAGGCGGGGCCGGTGCACAGCGACAACCGGATGCTCACGCTGGTGGCCGAGGCCGCATACGAGGACATGCCACGCCCGAACATCCTGGTCGTGCCCGGCGGCACCGGCACGCGCGCGCTGCTGGCCGACGAGCGCATGCTCGCGTGGGTGCGCGAGGCCCATGGGCACAGCCGCTTCACCACCTCGGTGTGCACCGGCTCGTTGGTGCTGGCGGCGGCCGGCGTGCTCAACGGAGTCGAGGCCACGACCCACTGGGCGGTGCACGACACCCTGGCGTCGCTGGGCGCGGTGCCGGTACGCCAGCGCGTGGTGCAGCGGGGCAAGATCGTGACCGCCGCAGGTGTGTCCGCCGGCATCGACATGGCGCTGACGCTGGCGGGTCAGCTCGCCGGCGACGACGGGGCCCGCGCCATCCAGCTGATGATCGAGTACGACCCCGATCCGCCGTACGACTCGGGGTCACCCGAGAAGGCGTCGCCCGCGGTGATGGCATTGGTCGCGGAGGTGTCCACCCAGATGGAGGGCGAACCGGCGGATGACGGTCCGTAGCCGGGTACGATCCCGGCATCGACCAGGAGGGCCAGCGGCCACGAGATCGGCTCCTCGAGCTGCTGGGCCTATGCACGCTGGCCGTGGTTCAACCCGTCTTCTCGCTGGTGAACGGGGCCCCGGAGTTCTTCTCGGCCCGCAAGACGCCGACCGTCGTGATCATCGCGTTCGCGTTGGCGCTGACGTTGGGCCTGCCGCTGGTGATCCTGCTCGCCGAGTGGGTCGCCGAAAAGTCCCGAGCGGGCTGGGGCCGCCGCCTGCACGACGGCGCGCGCGTGGTGCTGCTCGCGACCGTCGCGCTCGGCCTGCTCAACTGGCTCGACGAAAAGCTCACGCGGCTCTCGGGGATCGGCAGTCCAGGGTGGCTGCTGGTGGCTCTCGCCGCTGCGCTCGGCTACCGCGGGATCGTGCTGCTGCGCCGCTCTCCGGTGTGGCGGTCGTTCGTGCGCTACCTGGCCGTGGCTGCGCCGGCGGCGCTCGGGGTCTTCCTGGTATCGGCGCCGATGGGGTCGCCGGCCGCCACCCGCCCGGCCGAGGCCACTCGGCCGGCGCCAATCGTGATGCTGGTGCTCGACGAGCTGCCCACGACTTCCCTGCTGGGCGCCAAGGGCAGGATCGACGCGAAGCGCGTGCCGAACTTCGCCCGGCTGGCGCGCGATGGCACCTTCTACCCAAACACGACGACGGTTGCCGACCAGACCACCGCGGCGGTGCCGGCCATCCTCAGCGGACAGCGCGGGCCGCGCCACATCCGCGCGCCGGACCTCGACGACTGGCCCCAGAACCTGTTCACCTTGCTGCACCGGCAGTACCGGATGGAGGCGCGCGAGCCGATCACCCACCTCTGTTCGCCGGACGCCTGCCCCAACGAGGTCCGCCCCGCCCGGGACGCGGTGAGCTCGCTGGCCTCAGAGGCCTCGCACCTGGCGCTGCTCAGCGTGGCTCCGAGCGACCTCGTGCCGCGTTCGCCCCTGATCGGCGGGGCCGGCGAGCGCGATCCGGGGCACGACATCTCGGAGTTCCTGTCCAAGATCCGTCCGGCGCGCCGCCCGACACTGAACTTCGCGCACGTGATGACACCCCACCGGCCTTGGGGGCGCCTGCCGTCGGGACGCAGCTACCCGGTGGCCGGAGACGGCGGCGTTCCCGCAAGCGTCCGTGAGACCCTTCGCCTGCCCGCCGATCGGCGCGTGGCACTGGCGCTGTGGCGCGCCCATCTGCTGCAGGTGGGGTATGCCGACAAGCTGCTGGGCCGCGTGATCGACCACCTCGAGCGCACCGGCATGTACGACCGCTCGCTGGTGGTGGTCATGGCCGATCACGGAGTCAGCTTCCGCCCTGGAGGGCCTCTGCGCGACGCGACCCCCGACACGGTCCGCAACATCGCCCCAGTGCCGCTGTTCGTCAAGCAGCCCGGCGGTCGCGATCGGGGCATCGATCCCGCCGCCGCCCAGACGATCGACGTGCTGCCCACGATCCTCGACGTCATCGGCGCGAGGAAGCCGGCGGGAATCGACGGGCACTCGCTGCTGGGACCGCTGCCCCGCGCCCGCAAGCCGAGCGTCCTCTCGACACGCTCGGCGTACGTGAAGACCACGCTGCCGGCCCTCCTGCGTCACCGCGCCCGGACGCTAAGGCTGCAGCGCGACGCGGTGATCGACTCGCCGTCGTGGCGTGCCCGCTGCCGGCTGCCCGGCAGCGGCTGCTAGCCGGCTCCCCGGCCGCCGGGCAGCAGAGCACGCAGCTGTCGGGCCTCCGGCACCTTCATGACCCAGACGGCTGCGCCGTAGACGGCCAGGCCGGCGCCGATTCCCCCGGTGACCGAGAGCACCTGGCCCGGCAGCGACGTGCCGACGGCGCGATCGAGCAGGTCCCATCCCAGGTACGCGACGGCGCCGAGGAGCGCGGCGGCGGCCAGCATCCGGACCACCGCCTCGGCGGTCCGCCGACCCTCGATCCCACCGAGCTCGCCGCGCAGCAGGACGCCCTGCGCGATTGTCATGGTCAGGGTCCCGACCACTGTGCCCAGCACGATGCCGGCGATCCCGAACGGCTTGTACAGCGCCAGTGCCACGCCGGCGTTGACCACCATGTTCAGCCCCGCCAGCGCGGTGGTGGCCCATGGCTTCTGCAGGCTGAAGAAGGTGCGCGAGAACAGCAGGCTGATGCCCTGGAAGGGCAGCGATATCGACCACCACACCATGGCAGTCTTGACAAGGTCTGTGGCCTGGGCGTCGAACTGGCCGCGCTGATAGATCAAACGCGTTATCGGCTCGGCGAGCACAGCCATCAGCACGGCGCTCGGGATCAGCATCAGCGAGATCTGCCGGATGCCGTTGGCCATGGTGGCGCGCAGGTCGTCGATCGCGCCGCGCGCGGCCAGTCGGGCCATCGTCGGAAACAGGATCGTGGCGATCGAGATCGAGAACAGGCCCTGGGGCAGCTGGTAGATGCGAAATGCCTTGTCGATGGCCGCCGGCGCCTGATCTGACACAAGCGTGCCGAGCAGCGAGTTGATCAGCAGGCTCAGGTTGATCATCCCCAGCGCGATCGTGACCGGGAACATCAGCTTGAGCACCTTGCGCACGTGCGGGTTGCGCCAGTCGAGCGCCACGCTGAAGTGGCCCCCTCGCCCCCGCAGCCACGGCAGCGGCAGGAGGAACTGGACCGCGGTGCCAAACAGCACGCCGATCGCGTAGGCATAGACGCGGTCGGCGCCGTGGAAGAACGGTGTGAGCCCGACCAGCGCGGCAATGATCACGAGGTTCCATGCGGTCGGGGCCAGTGCCGGAACGCTGAAGTGCTCGAAGCTGTTGAGCATGCCCACCACCACGCCCGACAGGGCCAGCATCAGCACGATCGGGAACATCAGCTGGGTCAGGCCGATGGTCAGGTCACGCAGGGCGGGGTTGTCGTCGAAGCCCGGGGCGAACACGCTCATCAACGGGCCCGCGAAGATGATGAACAGCGCGGTGATCGCGCCCAGCACGAGCGTGATCAAGAAGAACAGGCTCGAGGCCACGTGGAAGGCCTCCTTCTTCTTGCCCTTCTCCAACAGCTCGCTGAACACGGGCACAAACGCGCCCTGAAGCGCCGAGTCGGCAAAGAGGGCACGGATCAGGTTGGGCACCTGGAATGCGATGGTGAACGCCGACATCGCGCCGCTCACGCCGAAGTAGCTGGCCGCCACCACCTCGCGCACCAGGCCCAGCACGCGGGAGAGCCCGGTGGCAACGGAGAAGAAGGCGGTGCTGCGCGCGAGGCGACCCCGGCGCTGGTGGTCGGTCTCCTCAGAAGTCTCGGCGGCCACGAGAGCGCTAGACTACGCGGCCGCCGCACCAGGGCTGCCCTGGAGCGGTGTTTTTTCGCTTATGGCCAATATTCACTCACAGAAGAAGCGCATTCTGCGCACCGAGCGCGAGCGCACCGAGAACCGTCACTACAGCTCGTCGGTCAAGACGGGCTTTCGGCACCTCGAGACGGCCGCTTCCTCCGGCGATGCCGCCGCGGCCCAGACCGCCTACCGCGACCTCTCGTCGCGGATAGATCGCGCCGTGCGCACCGGGGTGTTCCACAAGAACTCCGGCGCCCGCAAGAAGGCGCGCGCCGCGCGCCTTCTCAAAAGCGCTTCCTAACCAGAGGTAAGGGCAGTGATCAGGAGGCTGAGCGTGCGAGCGCGAGCGTCACGGCGGTCGCCTCGTCGAGTGTGCCGCCGCCACGGAGGTCGAGCTCGAGGTCGGCGAACCGGCATAGCGAGCGCTCAAGCGATTCGCGGTCGGCCCGGCGAGCCAGCGTGATCGCCTTCTTGGCGCGCCAAGGCGGCATCTTCATCGCCGAAGCGAGATCCTTCTCCCCCACGCCCGAGTCGATCAGCTCGAGCACCCGGTGGACCTCGCGCAGGCGTCCGACCACCGGGTAGACCAGGCGGCCTGGACTCTCGCGCAGGCCGAGCTCCTCGGCCAGGGCCAGCGTGCCTCGCAGGTCCCCCCCGACCACCGCGTCGGCCAGGTCGTAGATCTTTGGCAGTGTCTCGCCGGCGGCCATCTGCTCGACATCCTCGGGGGTGACCTCGGTGGCTGGGTACACGGCCAGCGCGAGCTTCTCGATCTCGCGCGCCAGGCGTTGCTGGCCCGATCCGACGACCGCCACGAGCTCCTTTGCGGTCTCCGAACCCATTCTCAGACCCTGTTCAGCGGCGCGGGCAGTCACCCACCGGGGCATCTCCCATGGCTTTGGCGCGCCGTACTCACGCACCTCGCCCTCCGCGCCCTGGACAGCCTTGAGAAGCGCCTTTGAGGGCTTTCCGCGTACCACCAGCACCAGCACGGTGTCCGGGGGCATCGCTTGGACGGCATCGACCAGCGGGCCGATGGCGCCCGCCTTCCACGCCGCCACGTCCTCGGCGAGGAGGTAGCGGGTGCCCGTCGAGAAGCTGAGCGTGGCCAGCGCCGCCGCCACGTCCTCGGGGGCGGACAGGCGGGTGTCGAAGGTCTCGAGGCCCCCCGGTCCGAGTTCCACTTCGGCCCGGCGGCGCACGCGGCTGCGCCACTCGTCGATCTTGGCGTCGTCGTCGCCGTGGATCAGATAGACGGGCTTCAGGTCGGCCACCAACGTGATCCTAGGCGCCGGATCGGCGCGAGCCGTCCACCTGGCGCTCGCTCACCGCTCGGTGCTCACGCGCATCGCGTCGCCGTCCAGCACGAGCTTGGTTGTGCCGTCGCGGTCGGTGCGATAGGTGGCCACGTGAGCCACCTTCAACGCTGCCAGCGTCGGAGGGGTCGGATGGCCGTAGGTGTTGTGGCGCCCGACCTCGATCCCGGCCACCCGCGGACGTAGACGTCGCAGCAGATCGGGAAGTCCCAGGTCACGGCTGCCGTGGTGAGAGACCTTCATAGCCTCCACCGGCGGCAGGTCGTACTGGGCCAGTGCATCTGACTCGGCATCGCCGGACAGGAAGAGGTCGAACGCGCCGTAGGACACGATCGCCGGGATGGCGCGCGGGTTCGCATCCGCGGGCGGCGGGCCAGGCTCGCGCGGCGGCGGCCCGTACACGGTGATCCGCAGGGGACCGGCCGTGAGCACCTGCCCAGGCGTGGGGCCAATCACTCTCGCTCCGCGTGCCCGCGCGGCATTGACCATGCGGTAGTAGCTGCGGTCGCGGGTCCCGTCGGCGTTCTGGAGCAGCGTGTCGACGGGGTAGCTCTCGACTACGGACTGCAGGCCAACGTGGTGATCGCGCGACTGGTGGGTCGAGACCACGAGGGCGAGGCGACGGACCCCGGCGCGGCGCAGCAGCCGCGTGACCCGTCCCTCCGGCGGACCGCCGTCGAACAACACGGCGGTGCCGTCGGGAGCCTGGATCAGCGTGGCGTCGCCCTGTCCAACGTCGAGGAACGACACCGTCAGCTGCGTCGGCGGCCGGCCGGGCGAAGTAAGCGCGAACAGCGCCAAGCCGATCGCGGCGCATCCGGCCCAGACGATCGCCCGTCGCGGCCCATGGCGGGCCCGGCGCCAGCGGGCCTTGTACGGCTCCACGTCGACCCGAGCGGCCGCGCGGCGCGCCGCCAGGCAGACGGCCGCAATCGCGCCGTACGCCAACACGACCGCCGCTCGCGAGGAGAGTGGCAGCGCGAGCTGACCGCCGGGAACATCGGCGAAGGCGGTGGCCAGATGACCGAGAGCACCGACCGCGGGCGCGAGTGGAAGCCCGAACAGCTCCACCAGCGGCGTGCCGGCCGCACCGAGCTGGCCGATGGCAGCGCGCAGCATCCCAAGCCACATGATCGGCGCGACCAGCGGCAGCGCGAGAGCGTTGGCGGGCAACCCGGCGGCCGACACCGAGCCGAAGTGGTGGGCCATCAGCGGCGCCGTGGCCACCGTGGCCGAAACGGTGAGCGCCAGCCCCTCCGCAAGCGGTCCGGGCAACGCGGCCAGGGGCCTGCGAATGGCGGGGGAGAGCACGAGAATGCCGACCACCGCGGCGAACGAGAGCTGCCACCCCGGATCGCCGCACGCGCGCGGGTTCAGCGTCAACGTCGCACATGCCGCGAGCAGCAGCACGTACCAGCGCGATGTCGGGCGGCCCACGCCGATGGCCACGAGCGACGCCGCGCCCATCACCCCGGCGCGCTGCAGCGAGGCTCCGGCGCCCGCGAGCGGCACGTACAGGGCGATCAGCGCGACCGTCGCGACCAGTCGGCTGCGGGCTCCGAAGCCGACCGCGGAGAGCAGGGGCAGCGCCAGGGCGGCCAGCAGCATCACGTTCTGACCACTGACCGCCAGTACGTGCGCGAGGCCGCTGGCCCGAAAGTCATCGCGCACCTGGGGTGCGATCCGCTGATCTTGGCCGAGCACCATGCCCTCGGCGAGCGCGGCGGCGGGCGTTGACAAGCCGTGCGCGATCGCGCGGCGCGACCGGCGGCGCGCGGCATCAATCGCGCCGGCGACGCCACCCCGCCGCTCGCCTGTCAGCCGCGCCGACTGCACGGGCACCTCGCCCGCGATGCCCTGGCGGCGCAGGTAGGCGCCGTAGTCGAAGTCGGCCTGCGGGCGCGGCCGCGGATGGCGGAAGAACCCGTCGAGCCGGACGCGGTCGCCGGCGCCCGCGTCGGCGGGCATCGGCGCGCCCCGCGGCAGGCGGACCGCGAGCTTGGCTCCCAATGCACGACCGGTGTCCATGCGTACCACCACGCTCGACCCGAACGCGCCCGGGCGCGGTGGCCCCATGAGCGTCGCGGAACCGACAACGGCCTCGCCGGGGTGCAGCCGCGAGCCTGGCGCGTCGATCGAATCGATCCGCGCCGCGCCCACCGTGGCGCCCGCCACGAGCGCCGCCGCCAGCACCAGACCACCGCGCGGCGCCCCAAGTGCGGCGAGCACGGCGAGAACGAGCACCGCGGGCAGCAGCACCCCCGCGGCTCCGCACCCCGCCGCGATGAGGCCCGCCGCCAGGGCGGCCAGAGCTGCGTGGGGCAAGCGACGCTCCACGCCCGCCGCGGCCGCGGCAACCATGGCGCTCAAGGGCCGAGCGCGTCACGCAGCGCCGCGAAGCGCTTGGCACCGATCCCGTCCACCTCCTGAAGCTGAGATACCGAGCGGAAGCCGCCGTGCTCGGTGCGGTACTGCACGATGCGCTTGGCAAGCGTCGGCCCGATTCCGTCGAGCCCGTCGAGCTGCTCGATGGTGGCGGTGGCGAGGCTGATCTTCGCGCCTGTCGCTCCGCCCGCCGGCGCCGCCGATCCGCCCGCAGGGGGTGCCACGCCGGGCGCCGGCGCAGCCCCGCGGGCCGGCACGATCACCTGCTGGCCGTCTTGGAGCTTGGCGGCGAGGTTGACCGTTACCAAGTCGCCCTTGCGCGATGCGCCACCGGCTCGCTGCACCGCCGCGGCGGCTCGCGAGCCCGCGGGGACCCGGTAGAGCCCCGGGCGGCGGACGGCCCCGGTTACGTGCACGTAGATGCCCGAGTCGCGCCTGCTCCGGCCTGGGCCGGAGCCGCTCGATCCGTCCGCCTGCACGCGCACCGGGGCTGCGTCGGGCACAGCGGTCCGCTGCCCAAGGGCGCGGGCGCCAAGGAAGACGACCACCGCGGCCGCCAGGCCCCACGCGAGCACTTGCCATCTGGCACGATCCTCCACGTTCGCGACGCTAAATAGGCGCGGCCCCGCCGATCGAGCCGGGCGTGACGACTTGCATCTGGGCGCGTTACAACCGCCGCGGCCGCGGGGTCAGTTCTGGATCGGACACGATGTCCGATCCAGCCGCGGCGTCATTCAGCGGATGGTGAAACCGTCGAGCCCGGCGGGTTCGACGGCGCTGGGCTCGACCCCCTCCACCCGTGCGTTGTCGGGGCCGCGCCCGGCAAACTCAACGGCCGCCTCGACCGCATCGGGCTCGCCCTCGAATAGCGCTTCGACTCGACCGTCGGCGAGGTTTCGCACCCAACCCGCGACGCCAAGACGGCGGGCTTCGCGCTCGATGGCGAAGCGGAACCCCACTCCCTGGACCGATCCGGCGATCACTACCCGCACAGCCTTCATCCGACGTCCTCCGCCACGACCTTGGCGGCCAGGAGGCCGAAGGCGGCGATCGCGCGCTCGAGGTCGGCCTCGGGGGTGTCCTCGTCCGGTGCGTGGCTCACGCCGCCGACCGAGGAGCTGAACACCATGGCGGTGGGGCATACACGCGCCAGCTCAGCCGCGTCGTGCAGCGCCCCGCTGGGCAGCCGGCGCTCGACACCGGTCTCGGCCCGGCACGCCTGCGCGGCCGCCTCGATCAGCCGCCCGTGGAAAGGCACCGGAGCGATCCGCCAGATCGGCTCGACCGCGACGGTGCAGCCCTCGACGGCGGCGCTGCGCTCCAGCAGCGCATAGGCGTCGGCCAACATCGACGCGAGCGCGTCCGCGTCGAGATGGCGCTGGTCGATCAGCAGCTCGGCGCGTCCCGGCACCGCGGTCACGATCCCCGGCTCGAGCTCCACGGCACCGCCGGTGCACACCCCGCCGTGGTCGAGGCCGATCGCCTGCAGCCCGACGACGGCGCGCGCCGCGGCAACCCCGGCATCGCGGCGGCGGTCCATCGGGGTCGACCCCGCGTGGCGCGCCTGCCCGGAGAACACCGCTCGCAGACGCTCCACGCCGAAGGTACCGAGTACGGCCCCGCAGGCGAGACCCTCCCCCTCGAGCACCGGACCCTGCTCGATGTGCAGCTCCAGGTAGGCCGCCAGCTGCGCGCGCCGCGTGTCGCCGGCCGTGTTCATCGTCTCGACGTCGACGTCAAAGGCCGCCAGCGCATCGGCCAACGTGACACCGTCGGCATCGGTCAGCCCGCGCACCGCGGCCGCATCGAGCGTGCCGGCAAACGCCGAGCTGCCGAGCAGGCTGCGGCCGAAGCGTGCGCCCTCCTCGTCCACCCAGTCCACCAGCGCTACCGTCCGGCCCGGGGCCGTGCCGCCCTCGGCAAAGGTGCGCAGCACCTCGACCGCCGCGAACACACCGAGCGCCCCGTCTAGCCAGCCTCCGCCGGGCACCGAGTCGAGGTGGGAGCCGACCACCACCATCTCCTGCGAGGCCCCCGCGAGCACCGCCCACAGGTTGCCCGCGGCATCGAGCTCCACCGTCACGGGCAGCTCGTCGAGCCGCTGGCGCAAGAATGCGCGCGCGGCCTGCCACTCGTCGGTCCAGCAAACGCGCCGCGCACCGCCCGGACCGCCCGTCCGGCGATCCAGCTCGCGCAGATCCTCGATTACCCGGCGCGGCTGCATCCTCAGTCGCGGCGCAACGGCTGGGCCAGGCAGTGCGGGCCGCCGCCGCCCATGGTGAACGGCCATAGGTCGGGGTCGTACACGGTGAGCCCCATGGCCCGCAGCCGCTCGTTGAGCACGCCGGCGCCAGCCGTGGAAACCACGCGATCGTGGCCCAGCGACATCGCGTTGGCGCCAAGGCTCATGCAGTCGCCATAGCTCACCGACAGCAGCTCCAGGCCGAGCCCGCCGAGCCAGTCGGCAAGACCAGGCGGCGCGGCCTCGTCGCAGATGACCGCCAGTCCCGGCGCCACGACGTTGACGATCACGTCGATGTGCACGAAGTGCGGGTCGAACGGTTGCAGGCGCACCTGCCAGCCGAGCTCCTCGAGCCAGCCCGCCAGCTGCCGCGCCGCCGGCGCCTCCGTGCGCTCCTCGCAGGAGCCGATCAGCGCGGTGCGCGCCGCCGGAAGCACGAGGTCGCCGCCCTCGATGGCGCCCGCCGTGATCTTGTGGGCAAGCTCGATGCCGGCGCCCTCGTAGAAGTCGATGACTGGCGCGTACTCGCCACGGCGCCACGACTGGTGCAGCTGGGTGACGATCGGGCCGGCCGACCCCCACACGCTGGAGTCGCGGCTGAACACCTGGTACGGCAGCGCGGGATCGGCGGCCAGGCGGTGCACGGTGACTCCGGCGTCCTCGTAAGCCGACACCATCTCGCCGTGCGCGTTCACGGCGTCACCGGGCGCGAGCTGACGTTCCCCCGCCAGCGCCGCCTTGGAGATCGCGCTGGTTGGCAGCCATTCGAAGTTCTCCGGGGGTCCGACCAGCACGTCGCGCAGCGGCGACGTCTCGTCCTCGACGCCCCAGCCGTCGGCCATCAGGACTCCTTCACGACGCGCACCGTCGCCAACGCGCGATCGCTGGCACCGCGCAGGCTGCCGCCGAGCCCGAGCGTCGTGTGGATGTAGTCGAGCGTCTCCTGGGACAGCCGCTCGCCTGGCAGCACGTTGGGAATTCCCGGCGGGTAGGCCGCCAGCGACTCGGCGGCGATCCGGCCCACCGCCTGGGCCACCGGCACCGCCTCCTGCGCGCCGAGGAAGGCGTCGCGGGGCGACATCGCGAGCTCGCCCCAGGGTGGCGGTGGTGCGAACTCCTCGTTGGCGCGATCGCCACGGGACCCGAGCGAGCCCACCACCTCGTGCAGGGCGGCGACAAGGCGCTTGCCCTGGGGCACGGCGTCCTCGGCCATGCCGAACACACCGACCATCACGTTCTCGCCCGCCAGCTCGAGGAACACCTGGTGGCGTTCGCGCAACGTCTGCGCCAGCTCGTAGCCGCTTGCGCCGGTTCCGCGCACGTCGATCGCCAGGCGCAGCGGGTCGTAGGCGTGCACGCCCGGGGAGCCGACCATCGCGTCGTCGAGAACGTCGAGCCCGTCGATCTCACGCACCGCGCCGCGCACCTCGGTGAGCGCGGCCATCGTCTCTGAAAGCAGCTCGCGACCGCGGGTGGCGGCCAGCCGCCGTGCGGCGTCGAGCGATGCGAACAGCAGCGAGTTGGGGCTCGTGGACTCGACGAGCGTGACGGCGCGGTCGAGCAGGCTCTGGTCGATAACGCTGTCGTGGCCGAGGTGAACCATTGCCGACTGTGTCAGCGACCCGACGATCTTGTGGGTGCTTGACACCACGACGTCGGCGCCGAGCGACAGCGCATGCGCCGGGAGGTCGTCGTGAAAGGCGAGATGGGCGCCCCACGCCTCGTCCACGACCAGCGGGACGCCGTGTGAGTGCGCGACATCGACCAGCGCCGAGACGTCGGCGACGGCCCCGAAGTAGGTAGGCGAGACCGCGGTGGCGCCCACCGCCTCGGGTGTGTCGGTGAGCGCGCGGTCGAGCGTCTCGGGCGACATGCAGTGCGCGATGCCGAGGTCGGGATCGAGCTCGGGGGCGACGAATCGCGGTGTGAGGCCGGCCAGGATGCAGCCGTCGACTGTGCTCGAGTGCGCGTTGCGTTGTACCACGACGCGATCGCCACGATGCGCGAGCGCCAGCAGCGCGACGTGGTTGGCCTGCGATGCCCCGTTGATCAGGAACCACGTGCGCCGCGCGCCCCACGCGTCCGCGGCCAGCGACTGCGCCTGCTGAAACGGCGTCGGCTCGTCCCCGACGTCCACGCCGTATGTGAGCGCGGGGATATCCATCGCCAGGGCGGCGGCGCCGATCGCCTCGCGCAGCTCCGGGTCGGCGGCGGCCCCGCCCTTGTGGCCGGGCACATACAGCCGCTCGGGGTCGAGCGCGGCGTGGGCTTTCAGGGCCTCGAGATATGGGGCGCGGGACTGATCGAGCATCGCCGGCGAGTCTATGGCGCGTCCGCAGTCGTGGCGGGGCAGCAGAGGGCGGTTCCTACGCAGCGGCGCACGGCCGCGTGACGCTCACTCCCCGTCGTAGTAGTCGACCGCGTCGCCACGCCGGAACAGGTGGCGCTCCCCGACGGGATAGACGCCGATCTTGTCGCTGTCGGGATACGCCGTCACCGCGAGTGCGGCCACGTTGGAGAACATCAGCACCCGCGCCGGCTCGCCGGTGGCGTTGCGGATGCCGTGGGCGCCGTCGGGGCCGGTCGGAAAGCACACCAGTTCCATCGGCCCCAGGGTGTCGGCGCCGTCGGGGTGGCGCACCTCGACGCTGCCGGCGAGCACCAGCAGCCACTCCTCCTCGGCGTACTCGTAGTGATACGGACAGACCGCCTGGCCTGGCGGCAGCTCATAGACGGTGGCGCCGGTGATCGAGGCGCCGAGATCGGGTCCCGGGCGAAAGGTGCCCGCCTTGAAGCCATCGGGGTCAGTGGGGTCGTACTCGAACGCCGGGTCGGCGATGTCCGCGCGGCGCACGGGCACCTCAGCTCGGCTTCACGACGAAGTTCACCAGCCGGCCGGGCACCACCACGGTCTTTAAGATCTCGCCGCCATCCAGCTTCGCCGCGAGCTTGTCGGACTCTCGTGCCAGCCGCTCCTGCTCGTCGCGCTCGATGTCGGTGGGCGCGGCTACGCGGTCGATCAGCTTGCCGTTGACCTGGACGATCAGCTCGAAGGTGTCGGACTGGAGCAGGGCGGGGTCGGCCACCGGCCACGGCTGCTCCCACACGCGGTCCCCCGTCAGGCGCTCGTACAGCTCCGAGCCCAGGTGGGGAGCGAACGGGAAGATCAGCGACGCCGCGGTGGACACCGCGAAGCGCACGTGTGAGGGATCCACCCCGTCCCGCTGCTTGTACGTCTCGTTCACGAGCTCGATCACCGCGGCGATCGAGGTATGTGTCGCGAAGCGCTCGCCGAGGTCGCGGGTGACCTTGTCGATCGCCCAGTGCGCTTTGCGCACGAGCTCCGACGGCTCCCCGGAGGGCTCGACGGGACCCTGCTCGAGCCCCTCCCCTGCGCGATACAGACGCGACAGGAAGCGGTGAATGCCCTCGATGCCGTCGTCTGACCAATCGCCGCCCTCGGCCGGATGACCGACGTAGAGGATGTAACAGCGGGCGGTGTCAGCGCCGTGGCTCTCGACCAGGTCGCGTGGCGAGACCACGTTGCCCTTGGACTTCGACATCTTCGCGCCGCCGCGGGTGACCATCCCCTGTGTGAAAAGCGCGGCGAAGGGCTCCGAGGCCGAGAGCAG
Source organism: Solirubrobacterales bacterium (assembly GCA_038237685.1). GTDB lineage: Bacteria > Actinomycetota > Thermoleophilia > Solirubrobacterales > Thermoleophilaceae > JAAYBF01. The sequence goes on from JBBRYL010000004.1 coordinate 20,937, forward strand.
GTCGAGGTCTGAGAGCGCTTTGACGAAGAAGCGCGCGTACATGAGGTGCAGGATCGCGTGCTCGACGCCACCGATGTACTGGTCCACGGGCATCCAGCCGTCGACCACGTCGCGGTCCCACGGGGCCTGGTCGTTCAGGGCATCTGTGTAGCGCAGGAAGTACCAGGACGAGTCGACGAAGGTGTCCATCGTGTCGGTCTCGCGCAGCGCGGAGCCGCCGCACGTCGGGCAGGTGGTGTTGACCCAGTCCGCGGCTGCGGCCAGCGGGGACTTGCCCTTGGGCGCGTAGTCCTCGACGTCGGGCAGCTCAACCGGAAGCTGGTCGTCGGGCACCGCGACGATACCGTCGGTCGGGCAGTGCACCACCGGTATCGGGCAGCCCCAGTAACGCTGGCGCGACAACAGCCAGTCGCGCAGGCGGTAGTTGACGGCGGGCTCGCCGCGGCCATCCTCGCCCAGCCACGCGATGATGTCTGTGAGCGCCGCGCGGTTGTCCTGGCCGTCGAAGCGCTGCGAGTTCACCAGCGGGCCATCGCCGGTGTAGGGAAGGGCGTCGCCGCCATCGACCACGCGCCTGATCTCCAGCTCGTGCTTCGTCGCGAAGTCGAAGTCGCGCGTGTCGTGGGCGGGCACGGCCATCACGGCGCCCGTGCCGTACTCCATCAGCACGTAGTCGGCGACGAACATCGGGATCTGCTCGCCGTTGACCGGGTTGGTGACAGTGGCGCCGAGCGCGACGCCAGTCTTCTCCTTGTCCTCGGCGCCCCGGTCCTCGGCCGACTCGGTCTGGGTGCGGCGCACGTATTCGGCCACCTCCGGCGAGTCGCTCAGACGGAGGACGTCGGGGTGTTCGGGAGCCATGACGAAGAACGTCGCCCCGAACAGCGTGTCGGGACGGGTGGTGAACACCTCGTAGTCGGTGTCCAGAGCGTCGCAGTGAAAGGTGACCTTCGCGCCCTCGGAGCGGCCGATCCAGTTGCGCTGCATCGTGACAACGTGCTGGGGCCAGTCGATCGTGTCGAGATCGTCGAGCAGGCTGTCGGCGTAGTCGGTGATCTTGAAGAACCACTGCTCGAGGTCGCGCTTCTCGACCACCGTGCCGCAGCGCTCGCAGCGACCATCGATCACCTGCTCGTTGGCCAGCACCGTGGCGTCCTTGGGACACCAGTTGACCGCGGCCTGGTCGCGGTAGGCGAGGCCCGCCTCGAACAGGCGCAGGAACAGCCACTGCGTCCAGCGGTAGTAGCGCGGCTCGTGGGTGGCGAACTCGCGCGACCAGTCGATCGAGATGCCCCAGCTGCGGAACTGGCGCTGGAACTCCGCGATCGACGCCTCGGTGGAGGCGCGCGGGTGCTGGCCGGTGCGGATCGCGTGGTTCTCGGCGGGCAGGCCGAAGGCGTCATAGCCAAGCGGGTGGAGCACGCGATGGCCGTTGCGGCGGCGGAAGTGCGCGATCGCGTCGCCAACCGAGTAGACCTTCAGGTGCCCGATGTGCGGCTCGCCCGACGGGTAGGGGAGCATCTCGAGCACGTAGGACTTGGGCCGTCCGTCGTCGACGTTGGAAACCTCCCAGGTGCGCTCGTTGGCCCATAGCTGCTGCCAGCGCGGCTCGATCTGCTGTGGGTCGTAGCGGTCGTCGGGCACCCGCGCAGAGTACTGGCCCTAGGGTGGTGCCGATGGCCGCGTCGATCGACGACTTTGCCCTGCACCGCGCCGTCTTGTCCACCGGCGCCGACATCGCGTACGCCCGCGAGGGCACGGGCGGGGTCCCGCTGCTGCTCGTGCACGGCTGGCCCGAGACGCGCCGGATTTGGTGGCGCAACATCGAGCCGCTTGCCTCGGCTGGCTTCGAGGTGATTGCGCCCGACCTGCGCGGCTTCGGCGACTCCGGCCTGGCGCCCGACGACCGCTACGACCCCGCCGCCCACGCCCGCGACATGGAGGCCCTAGTGCACGGGGAGCTCGGCCACTCCACCTGCGTGGTGTCCGCGGGCGACCTCGGCGGCGTGGTGGCCCAGGACCTGTCGCTGCGCTTCGGCAGTCTGGTCGACCGGATGATCCTGTTCAACACGATCGCGCCGTTCCTCGCAGCGGAGTACGAGGCGGCCGGGCTCGGCGCGACGCCCCCGGTCTCGAAGCAGTCGGCCGACTACTTCGCCCGCCAGTCCGCCGACGCCGACGGCCTGGCCGCCGAGCTGGACACGCCGCAGCGCCGGCGCGGCTACGTGGCCCAGATGTATGGCCCTCGGCTGTGGGCGGGCCCAGATGCCTTCACGACCGAGGAGATCGTCTTCTTGACCGAGCCGTTCGGCGATGCCGAGCGGTTCCGGGCGTCGATCGCGAACTACGAGTACGTCGGAGGCGCGCGCGCCGCCCCGGAGGTTCCCCGGATGCTCGAACGCAACCCCCTTTCGACACTCGTGCTCTACGGCCCCGAGGACCACGTGATCCCACGCGACTTCCCGAGGCGGATGGAGGTGGCGTTCCCGGAGATCGTCGGTCCGTTCGAGGTGGCGGGCGCCGGCCACTTCCTGATGTGGGAGCGCCCGCGCGTGTTCAACCGTGCAGTGCAGAGCTTCTGCCGGGACCTCCTGGCACAATCACGCTCACGATGAGCTCGTCGAGATCCAGCGCGTCGGAGCTCGCCGCCAGGCAGGTGGAGCAGATCGTCACCGCGGCCCAGGCGGCCGCCGACGCGATCCAGGCCGAGGCGGCCCAGGAGCATAAGGACCTGCGCGAACAGGGCAAGCGCGATGCCAAACGGGTGATCCAGAAGGCGCGCGACCAGGGCGAGGCCGAGCTCAACGAGTCGCGCAAGCAGGCGGTGATGCTCGGTCAGGACGCGCGGCGCGAGGCGGAGGCGACCGTGGCCGAGGCTCGCAGGGAGTCCGATCAGTTGCGGGAGCAGACCGAGCGCGCCGTCGAAGGCCGGGTGGCCTCGGCGGAGAAGGCCGCGGCCACAGTCCTCCAGGAGGCGCAGGCGCTCTCGGGCGGGCTGCGTCAGCTCGGGCGCGCGCTCGAGGATCACGCCGAGAAGATCCTGCTGGAGGTCCAGGCGGCGCACAAGCGGATGCAGGCCGACCTCAGGGTCGAGTCCGGGGGCGGCGCGCGCCCCCAGGAGATCCCGTCGCGTCCCGCACGAAAGCCTGAGGAGGCCACGCCGCCCGAGCAGCCGGCCGGGGCGAGCCGCGCCCGCGACGGGCGCTCGCGCCGCGAGCGCCCAAATCCGTTCGACGAGATCGACGTGCCGCGCTGGAGTCGCGACTGACCGACGGGCGGGTCGCGGCAGCCAGGCCCCTCAGGCGGGTCGCCGGGGAACCACGAGCCCGGTCTTGTCTACTCCACCGCTCGAGGCACGATCGTGTTCGACGCCGCCAAGAAGCAGAACGACAGGAACGTCGGCGTGGCGATCCACATCGAGCCGTGACAGTTAAGTCGCCTGTAAGACGGGCCTGGCAGCGTCCCGAGGGTCTTGAGCCGTCGAGTCGACCTCGTGCCGGTTGCTGTCGTCCTGGCAGCGGCGTTTCTCGGCGCGTGCGGCACGGGGAGTGACGAGAGCCACAGGAGCGCGGCAGATCGCCGCGGCCCTGGGCAAGTGGGCGGGCGTGCGACAGTGCGGCCGTCAGGCGCAGTGCCCACGACCTCCCCGGCCAAGGACTCCTACGCGCCCTGGCCCACAGCATTTCACGACGCGCGTCACAGCTCGAGCTCGCCGATCGCAGGGCCGACGACCGGCCGCGTGGCATGGCGCAGGCGACTCGAGGGACCCGTGGTGCCAGGCCCCGTCGTGGGCACCGGCGGGGTCACCTACGTGGCGTCCAACGCCGGTGTCCTGCACGCGCTGCGCGTGTCCGACGGCCGCGAGCTGTGGCGCTTTGACGGCGGCGCCGGCTATGGCATCGACCTGTCGACGTCGCCAACGGTGTTGCCCGACGGCTCGATCCTGTGGCCCGGGCCGGGTGGCCTGTACGGACTGTCGCGGGCCGGTCGCCGGTTGTGGAAGCTGTCCTTTGACTCGATGGTGCTCTCACCGCTGCTTGCCTCCCGAGGGAGAATCTACGTCCAGGAGATGGACGGGCAGCTGCACGCGCTGCGCCTCCGGGGTCGCTCTCGGCCACGCGCCGTGTGGTCGAACGACCTGGGTACGACCAGCTACGGCAGCCCGGCGCTCGGACCCAGCGGCGATGTCTATGCCACGGTCGACAACCAACTCGCCGCGGTGCGCAGCGCCAGCGGAAGGGTACGGTGGAGGTTTGCCGCGCGCGGCATCGTGGAGGTCTCACCAGCCGTCGCGCCGGATGGAACGATCGTGCTCGGCACCAACGACCGGTTCGAGTACGGCGTGCGCGCCGACGGCCGCGAACGATGGCGCTACCCGCGGGGGGACTTGACCTACTCGTCTCCGGGCATCACGGCAGACGGCACCGCCTACTTCGGCGATCATCGGGGTTTCTTGAACGCCGTCGACGTGAAATCCGGTGACCTCGTGGCGCGCTATCGCGGTCAGGGCCGCACCCGCGACGAGGGCAACGTGGGGATCTGGACGGCTCCACTGGTCGACGCGCGCCGCAACGTCTACTTCGGCACCCATCCGGGCAAGGTCTTCGGCTTCGCGCGCGACGCTCGTCGGCTGTTCGCGATCGCAGCAGGCGGCGTGGTGGATTCCTATCCGGCCCTCGCGGCCGACGGCACGCTGCTGATCGGCTCCGAGAGCGGCGAGCTGATCGCGATCAGGGACTGAAGCGCCGAGAGTCCACCGCGGGCTTGCCCGGTCCAACCCACAGCACAAGCAGCATGCCCGCCAGCAGCAGCGGGGCCAGGGTGAGGCTCGGCACGACCTCTCCCTCGATGACCCCCGACAGCGCGATCGCGACAGCCATGTTGCCCGCCATCAGCAGCGCCACAAGCCTGGTCAGGAGCCCGGCGATCAGCATCGCGCCGCTGACCACCTCGAGCACGCCGATCACGTAGGTGACCAGCCCGGGGGCGGGCAACCCATATCTGTCGAACGCTCTCACCTCGGCCGCATGGGCGATGAACTTCCCCAGGCCAAAGCTCACGAATACCGCCCCTGACACCGCCCGAACCCACGGAGCCAGCGCGGCGGCCGGAACCGGGCGGGTGGCGAGCAGCGCCTTGCCGAAGTCCATCGGGTCGAGGCTAGGGCGCGGTGGTTACACGACGATGACGGAAAGTCACCACGCATCGGGCGAGATGGAGCTGAGGGGGCTCGAACCCCTGACCTCCGCCATGCCATGGCGGCGCTCTTCCAGCTGAGCTACAGCCCCTAGGCCGGGCCAGTCTACCTACGCGAACGTGAAGTCGCGGGCCCGGCAGACGGCCACTCGCTGACCGTGACGTCGCCCGAGCGGTCGCCCTACTCCACGCTGCGTCGAGGCGCGTCGCCCCAGAGATTCTCCAGGCGGTAGAAGTCGCGCGCGTCGGGGGTGAACACGTGCAGCACGCAGTCGAGGTAGTCGAGCAGGATCCAGGTTGCCTCCGCGGCACCCTCCGCCCGCGCGGGAAGCATCGACTCGTCGTCCTTGAGCTCACGATAGACGGCATCGTGGATCGCCTTGGTCTGGCGCTCGGTGTTGCCGGTGCAGACGACGAAGAAGTCGGTGTAGCTGGCGATCCCGCGTAGGTCGACGACCACGATGTCGATCGCCTTGCGCCCTGAGGCGATCGATGCGATCCGACCGGCAAGCGCCTCGCTGGTCAATCCCTCCGCCGCCGCCGGCTGCTCGGCGGTCATGCCGCGTCCCCCGCGTACAGGCCACGGGCGGCCACGACTTCGGCCACCGACCCGGGCACCAGGAAGTCGATCGGCTGGCCCTCGCCCACGCGCCCCCTGACGAGCGTCGACGAGACATCGATTCGGGGCATCTCGAAGAACACGATGTTGGCCTCCCGACCACCGAGGCCGTCGAGGTGACGCAGCACGGCTTCGCGCTCCATGCCCTCGCGCGCGGCGACCGCCACCGTGGCGAGCTCGAGCACCGCTTCGGGCTCGCGCCAGGAACCGAGCGCGGCCGCCTGATCGGCGCCGAGCAGCAAGGTGAGTGAGTCCCCGGCGAAGAGCTCGGCAGCCTGGCGCAGGGTGTCGGCGGTGAACGATGCTTCCACGCGGGTGACCTCGAGATCGGACACGCTGAGCCACGGCACGTCCTCGGTGGCCAGGCGACAGAGCTCGAGCCGAGTCTGGGGGCCGGGCTCGGGCTCGATCTCGCGATGGGGCGCCTTGCCCATCGGCATCATCAGCACCTCGTCGAGCTTCAGCTGCCACCACGCCTCCTGGGCGCAGATCATGTGGCCTAGGTGGGGCGGGTTGAACGCCCCGCCGAAGATCGCGCGGCGCAGGCCGATTACCCCCGCACCTGACCGGAGCCTTCGACCAAGTACTTGTAGCTGCACAGCTCGCGCACCCCGATGGGACCGCGCGCGTGCAGCTTCTGCGTTGAGTTTCCGATCTCCGCCCCCATGCCGAACACACCGCCGTCGGTGAAGCGGGTGGAGGCGTTGACGTACACGCATGCGGCGTCGACCTCGGTGGTGAAGGCGCGGGCCGCGTCGGTCGAGCCGGTGACTATGGCCTCGGAGTGGCCGGACCCGTAGCGGTTGACGTGCTCGATCGCCTCGTCGACGGAATCGACGACCTTCACGGCCAAAATCAGGGCATGGTATTCGGTCTGCCAGTCCTCCTCCGACGCGCGTATCAGCGCACCGGCAAGCGAGCCCGCCAACGACTGTGCGCGCCCGTCGACCCGCAACTCGACCCCGGACTCGCGCAGAGCGGGCAGCACGCGCGGAAGAAAGTCGCCCGCCACCGACGCATGGACCAGGAGCGTCTCGGCGGCGTTGCACACGCTCGGGCGCTGGACCTTTGCGTTGACGGTGATCGCCTGGGCGTCGTCGAGATCGGCGCTGCGATCGACGTAGACGTGGCAGTTGCCGGCGGCGGCGTACATGACGGGCACCGTGGCGTGCTCCTTCAGCGCCGCCTTCAGGCCCTCGCCCCCGCGCGGGATGATCAGATCCACCACGCCATCCTGGGTTGCCAGCTGGCGCAGCTCTTCGCGGTCGCCTCCCGACACCAGCGAGATCGCGGCGGCAGGCACTCCGGCATCGGCGATCGCTTCGGCCGCGACCTGGGCGAGGATGGCGTTTGAGTGCGCGGCCATCGACGATCCGCGCAGCACCGTCGCGTTGCCCGACTTGAGGCAGAGCGCGGAGCAGTCGATCGTCACGTTGGGGCGTGCCTCGTACACCACCGCGACCACGCCGAGCGGCACGCGTACGCGCCTCACGTCGAGCCCGTTCTCGAGCTTGTGGCCCTCGAGCGTCTCGCCTACCGGGTCCGGTAGGGCGGCGATCGTGCGCACATCGCCGGCCATGCCCGCGAGGCGTTCGGCGTCCAGCATGAGTCGATCCATCAGCGCGGCGGTGTAGCCCCCGTCGCGACCGTGGTCCATGTCGCGCGCGTTTGCCTCGAGGATCTCGTCGGTGCGCTGCTGAAGCGCGTCGGCCATCGCGTGCAGCGCTGCGTTTCGCGCGGCACCGTCGATGCGGGCCAGCACCCGCGCGGCGTCGCGGGCGGCGAGGCAGACATCTTCGACTGAGCGTGCGGTCGCTGCCATCGCCACAGAGGTTAAAGATCTTGCGCTGGATCGTGACCAGCACGAAGAGGCCCGCGACCGGCCGGCGGCTCTCCGTCACGCTCCGCGCCGAGGCCTACTCCAGCACGAAGTAGTCGCGGTGCACGGCCTCGTCGGCCGCGCGGGGCAGGATCTCGAGCACGGCGTCGGACTTCAGGCCCTTGATCCGGCGCAGCTCCGTCGAGGAGTAGTTGACGATCCCCTTGCCGACGGGCTGCGGTGCACCGTCGGAGGTCTGGATCTGGACGGCATCACCAGCGGTGAACTCGCCGCCGACGTCGACGATCCCCACGGGCAGCAGGCTGGTACCGCGCTCGCGCAGCGCGCGCTCGGCGCCGGCATCGATGGTCAACGTGCCGTGGGTGGGCTTGGCGTACTTCAGCCACAGCTTGAAGGAGGAGACCCGGCCGCCCTGGGGATGGAAGCGGGTGCCGGCCGGCTCTCCGCCGAGCGCGGCCCGGACGCTCTCCACGGAGGTCCCGCGCGCGATCGTGGCCGGGATGCCCGCAGCGGTGGCCATCTCGGCGGCAACGACCTTCGAGCGCATGCCGCCCGAGCCCAGCGGCGAGGCCGAGAAGCCGATCTTCAGCCCCTCGAGCTGCTCGAAGGAGTGCACGTCGGGCACCGGGGCGGCCTCGGGGTTCGTGGCCGGATCGGCCGTGTAGAGGCCGTCGGTGTCTGTGAGCAGCACCAGCCGGTCGGCGCCGAGCAGGATGGCCACCTGGGCAGCGAGGAAGTCGTTGTCGCCGAAGGAGATCTCGTCGGTGGTGGTGGTGTCGTTCTCGTTGATCACGGGCACCACGCGCCAGTCGAGCAGCTTGCGCAGGGTGTGGCGCGCGTTGATGTAGTGGGTGCGCGCCGACATGTCGAAGAACGTGAGCAGCACCTGGGCGCTCGGCACCCCGTGGGAGGCCAGCAGCTCGTCATAGACCCGGTAGAGCGGTCCCTGACCGACCGCCGAGGCGGCTTGGAGCTCGTCCATCGAGGCGGGCCTCGCGGGCAGGTCCATCAGCCGCATGCCCCGGGCGATCGCCCCGGAGGTGACCATCACGACGGAGTCGCCCGCGGCGTGTCGGTCGGCTACCTGCGCGCACAGCGGCGCGATCACGTCCATACGCACCTCGCCGCGCTCGTCGGCGACGATGCTCGATCCCAGCTTGACCACCACGTGCGCCATCGGCCGCAGAGGGTACGGCCCGGCGGCGCCGAGTGACGCCCACGCAGGATCGGACATCGTGTCCGATCCTGGACTAGCGGCCGATGCCGCTCGAAAGCCTGATGTCGGCACCCTCCGTGACAGGGCGCAGCGCACCCATGGTGCGTCAGCGCAGCGGGGCGCCGGGGTCGAGCTCGAAGATCACGCCACCGATCTCGACGTCGTCGCCCGCGCTGAAGCCGGCCTTCTCCAGGGCGCGGATCACGCCCATGTCGCGGAGCCTGCCCTCGAGGTAGCGCAGCGATTCGTCGTTCTCGAGGTCGTGCCGTGCCACCAGCCGTTCGAGGCGCTCGCCCCGCACCAGATAGGCCCCCGACGGCGTGCGGTTCACGCTGATCGCGTCCTCGGCCCCGGGACGGTAGACCCGGTGGGTGGCCTCGACCACGAGCTCCTGCTCGGGTTCGTCGGAGTCGGGATCGACCGGCACGGTGCGCACCAGCGCATCGCGAAGCTCGGCGACCCGTTCGCCCGTGGCGGCGGAGGTGGCCATCACCTCGAGCACGGAGCCGCCGAGCCGGCTTCGCCACTCGGCGATGGCCGCATTGACCTGTTCCGGAGCGACCAGATCGGCCTTCGACAGGCAGACGATGCGCGGCAGTTCCGCGAGCCCTTGGCCGTGCTCGGCCAGCTCCTGCTCGACCGTGGCGTGGTTGGCCACCGGGTCAGAGCCGTCGAGCGGCGCAAGGTCGAGCACGTGCACCAGCAGCCGGCAGCGCTCGACGTGGGCCAGGAACTCGTGGCCGAGGCCGGCGCCGTCGCTCGCCCCCTCGATCAGGCCGGGGATGTCGGCCACCACGAGCTGGCGGTCGTCGGCCTCGATCGCGCCGAGCACCGGTTGCAGCGTCGTGAAGGGGTAGGAGGCGACCTTGGGGCGAGCGGCCGTCATCCGGCCCAGCAGCGAGCTCTTGCCCGCGTTCGGGAGACCGACGAGGCCCGCGTCGGCGAGCAGGCGCAGGCTGAGTGTGAGCTGGCCCTCTTCCCCCTTGAGGCCACGCTCGGCCATGCGCGGGGTCTGGCGCGTGGATGACGCGAAGCCCTTGTTGCCGCGGCCGCCATCGCCGCCGCGAGCGACCACCGCGCGCTGACCCGGCAGCACGAGGTCCCAGCGCACACCCCGCGCGGCGTCCTCGGCGGCTGTGCCGGGCGGGACCCGTACCTCGAGGTCATCGGACGTCGCACCGTGGCGCTGGGAGCCCTCACCGTGGCCACCCCGGCTGGCCCGGAAGTGGCCACCGGTGTGAAACTCCGCCAGATCTCGCCGCGACGGGTCGCACACGAGCACCACGTCGCCGCCCCGGCCGCCGTCGCCGCCGTCAGGGCCCCCCTTCGGTACATGCGCCTCGCGGCGAAACGACACGGCGCCGTCGCCGCCCGCGCCGCCGCGGACATGGATGGTCGCGCGATCGTGAAACACAGGGAGAGAGTAGGGCCCGATCTCGGGCCCAAGCCGAGGACCGAGAAGGAGGGGCGGCGAAGCCGGCCCGTTCTCGGCGCCCGGAAGGCGCCTAAACGTTCAAAGGCGAGGGCAGGATGCCCTCAAGATCAAACTATGGAGATCGTGCGTCCGCGGTGGCCGGTCTTGAACTCGACCGTGCCGGCGCGCTTGGCGAAGATCGTGTCGTCCTTGCCGATGCCGACGCCCTCGCCGGGACGGAACACGGTTCCGCGCTGGCGCACGATGATCTCGCCGCCGGTGACCGCCTGGCCCGCAAAGACCTTCACGCCGAGGCGCTGGGCGTTTGAGTCGCGGCCGTTGCGGCTGGAGCCAAGCCCCTTCTTATGAGCCACTGATCTCTCCGATCTCGAGGCGGGTGAGGTCGGCCCGGGCGCCGTAGCGCACCTTGTAGCCGCGCTTCGGCTTGAACTTCAGGCCGTGGATCTTCTTGCCGCGCTCGTGCCGGGTGACGGTGGCCTGCACCTTGACCTTGGCCAGGTCGTCGGCGCCGAACACCGCGTCGTCGGATCCGTCGGGACGAAACAGCAGCGGCTGCAGCGAGACGGTTGCGCCCTCGTCGTCGGGCATGCGGTCGACGACCAGGCTGTCACCAGACTGGACCCGGTACTGCTTGCCGCCGACTTTCACGATTGCGTACATGACAAATAAAGGGCGCGCCAAGGGAGCGCCGGAGGAAGCATGTTAGCGGCCGGAGCGAGCAACCGTCAGCCCATTCGAGGGACGGTGAGATATGACCGGAGACGGCGCCGCCGTGTACGGGATGGGCACGATGCCCATCCCGTCCGGGGGATTACTTCGCGGAATCCACCTTCCAGTCACTGCCGGCCTTGACCAGCTGAAGGGTCACCTTGCTGCTGCCCTGGGAGAGCACCGCGGTGGCCTTCTTGCCGGTGACCTTCACGGCACCGACCTTGGCGTCCTTGGACTTGCTGGCCTTGGCGGACTTCTGACACTGGGCCTTGGTGCCGCCCAGGTTCTTGAGGAACGACGCCGTCACGTTGTCGCAGACCTTGGGGTTGGCGGTGGCGATCTGGGTCGCGACCTCCTTGACCTGGTCGCTGTCGGACTTGCCGCCGCCGCCGCAGGCCGTGAGACCGAGGGCGAGAGCGCTGAATGCGACCGGAACGGCCGTACGGAAAGAGGTCATAGGCGTGGTTCCTAGCATCATCCGTCGCTTCCTGCGGACTCGGCGCGCTTGCGACCGCGGCCGCCGCGGCGTCCCCTGCGCCGTGGCTTTGCCCCGCCGGTGCCGCCGTTGACGCTCGCGCTGATGGTGTTCTCGGCCTTGGCGGGGGCGTCGACCACGTCGGCGCCCTCGACGAGCACGGCCGACGCAGCGGAGCGGCCGACGTCCTCGATCCGCACCAGCGTCTTCTTGCCGACCAGGTGGCCGGCGCCTGAGACCGAGATCACGTAGCCGTCGAACTTCGCGACGGCGTCATCCTCGTTGTACATGTGGGGTTCCTGGATGGTCACGAGCACCTCCTCGCCCTGCTGGAACGGCAGCGCCTTCTCCTCGACCTCGTCGCTGGAGCCCTCGAGCGTCACGGCGAAATGGTCGATCGCAAGGCCCTCCGAGCCCTCGAAGTGGAAGTGCTTGCCGGTCTCCTCCTCGATGTCGAGCAGCGGCCGCCCGGGCCCGCCCGCCAGCAGCTCGGCGACCGCGGGGTGGATCCTGATGAGGAACGCCTCGGCGGCGGGCCGCTCGGCCGCGAGCTCGCGCAGGCGGCGCTCCACGGTGATCGCGACGGTCTCCTCCGAAAGCACCACGCCCTCACCGGCGCACGTCGGGCACGTCTTGGTGAGGATCTCGCGCACGCCCTCTGTCACGTTCTGGCGCGTCATCTCGACCAGCCCCAGCGGCGAGATCTCCACCACGTAGGTCTTGGTGCGGTCCTCGTCCAAGGCCTTGCGCAGCACCTTGAGCACGGCATCGCGGTTGCGGGAGCGGCTCATGTCGATGAAGTCGATGACGATGATGCCGCCGATGTCGCGCAGCCGCAGCTGGCGCACCACCTCGTCGGCGGCCTCGAGGTTGGTCTTGGTGATGGTGTCCTCGAGCCGCGCGCCCTTGCCGCGCCCGGTGAACGACCCCGAGTTGATGTCGATGACCGTGCCGGCCTCGGCGTAGTCGATGACCAGGTAGCCGCCCGACGGCAGGTCCACGCGCTTGTGCAGGGTCGAATGGATGGCCCGGTCGATGCCGAAGCGCTCGAACAGCGGGCGCTTCTTGTCGTTGTAGAGCCCCAGGCGCTCCAGCAGCTCGGGGGCCGTGCGCTCGAAAAATGACTTCAGGCGGTGGTGCTGGCCCGGGTCGTCGACGATGGCCGACTCGAACTGCTTGCTGAAGATGTCGCGCACCACCCGGACCGAGAGGTCGGCCTCCTGGAACACCATCTCGGGCGCGGAGGTCTCCTCCGAGCGCTTGAGCAGCACGTCGTGCAGCTTGTGCAGGTACTTGATCTCACGCTCGAAGTCCTCGCGCTTGGCGCCCTGAGCGGCGGTGCGGATGATGGCCCCGCCATCCCCCAGCTCGAGGCCCTTGGCCTGACGGCGCAGCCGCTCGCGCTCCTTGTCCTCCAGGCGGCGCGAGACGCCGATGCCCTCGCCCTGGGGCACATAGACCAGGTAGCGCCCGGCGATCGACAGCTGCATCGACAGGCGCGGGCCCTTGGTCTTCAGCGGGTCCTTGATCGCCTGGACCAGGATCTCCTGGCCGGGCTTGAGCAGTTCGCTGATGCGCTTGCCCTTGCCCCCGGTGCGCCCGCGGCGGGCCACCTCGACGCCGGGGATGACCACGTCGTCGGCGTGCAGGAAGCCGTTCTTCTCCAGGCCGATGTCAACGAACGCGGCCTCGAGGCCGGGCAGGACGTTGTCGACCTTGCCCTTGTAGACGTTGCCGACGATCGAACGGGATCCGCGGCGCTCGATGTAGAGCTCGCCAACCCGCCAGTTCGCGTTGTCGCCGTTGGTCTTGGCATCGGCGCCTTCTGCCTTGCTGGCCTCAGCGGGGGGCGTGCCCTCCGCCTCGAGGATCGCGACTCGGGTTTCGCCACGGTCGGCCGTGACGAGTACTTGCTTTCTCAAAAGTTCCTCTCATAAAGCGATGTCTCGGCCCTTGGCGAAAGCCGTCTCGCGCGCCTGCGCGTGGATCGACTGAAGTAGGCCAAGGGCGATAAAGGTGACTATCACCGAGGACCCGCCATAGCTCATGAGCGGCAGGGTTACTCCGGTGATGGGCATGATTCCTATCGTCATGCCGACGTTGATGAATATCTGGTGCATGAACATGGCGGTTATCCCCGCAGCGACGAGAGCCCCGTAGAGGTTCTTGGACACGGTGAGGATTCGCAGGCAGCGCCAGATCAATAGAGCGTAGAGGGACAGCACGAGTGCCGCCCCCATGAAGCCGAACTCCTCGCCCACGACGCTGAACACGAAGTCGGTGTGGTGCTCGGGCAGGAAGTTGAGTCGGGTCTGTGTGGCCTGTTCGCCGCGACCCGTCCTTCCCCCTGCTCCAACGGCCACCAGCGACTGCGACTGCTGATAGCCCTGCTTGGCCGGGTTCTCCTGCGGATTTACGAAGGCCGTGAGGCGATCCGCCTGGTAGGGCTTGAGCAGCTGGACCCCCGCCGCCGGAGCGGCCACCAAGACGATGACCACCGCGGCCGCCGCCAGAGCCCCCAGCGCCGCGAAATGCGTCCACTTGGTGCCCGCCACGAACAGGATGGCGAGCGTAATGCTCATGTACACCAGCCCCGAACCGAGGTCCGGCTGGGCGATCACGAGCATCGCCGGGAGGATGGCCAGCAGGAGGATCCTGCTGGTGGTCTCGCGGTCTCCGAGCCGCCGCATGCGGTCGACCATGAAGGCCGCCAGCGTGAGGATCAGCAGCACCTTGCCAAGCTCGGAGGTCTGCAACTGAAAGAACGGCAGCTCGATCGCGCGCTTGGAACCGCGCGCGACCGTGCCGGTGGCATACACCACCACGATCAGGCCGATCAGCAGGCCGTACAGGCCGTTCTTCCACTCCCGCAGGCGCGAGTAGTCAAAGCGTGAGACCAGCAGCATGAGCACGAGCCCCACGACCGCGTAGGCGGCCTGGCGCTCGACGAAGAAGTTCGGGTTGCCCGGGATGTCGGTCTTGGTCGCATGGGCGATCGTGTAGACGCTGCACCCCATCAGGCCGAGCGCGGCGAGGAGAAGCGGGAAGTCGAGGCCTCCCGCCAGCCGCGAGGAGCTGACGTCGCGGAAGCCCTTCACCGAGGTGCCGTAGGGGGCGGCCTGCATCACCGCGCCAGCCTATCGGCCGCGGCAGGCTGAACGGGAAGCGTGCAAAGCATCAGTTGGGCGCCGTCCCGCTCTGGATCGGCCCGCTCTCCTTGACCCCGAAGAGCTGGGCCAGGATCTTGCGGGCGGCCGGGGCTGCCGTGTCGGCGCCGAAGCCGCCCTGCTCGAAGGTGACCGCCACCACGTACTTGGGGTCGGGGTAGGGAGCAAGCGCCACGTACCACGACTGGTCGGCGCGGCCCCCGCCCTTCTGCGCCGTGCCGGTCTTGCCGGCGACCGGGATCTTGAAGCCCTTGAACACCGGCTCGGAGGTGCCGCCGGGCTGGCTGGCGGCGGCGCGCAGGCCGTCCATGATCGCCTGGCGAAACTCCGGCTTGACGCCGAGGTTGCGCGACGGTGGCGCCTCCAGCTCCTGCAGCGGCCGGCCGGTGGAGTCCTCGATCCGCTGGCCGAGGCGGGGCTTCAAGACGCGACCGCCGTTGGCGATCGCGGCGTAGGCCACCGCCATCTGCAGCGGGTTCGCCTGCAGGTCGCCCTGGCCGACGGAGAAGTTGACGTTGTCGCCCACGCTCCACGGGCGGTCGAGGAAGCCGCACTTGCCAAGCGATATCTGGGCAGGTGTCGGCTTGGTCTTCGCGACGCAACGCTGGTAGGAGGCAAAGCCCTTGTTGCGGTAGCTGGGTGACGGCACCAGTCCGGGCGCCTCGGAGGGAAGGTCGATGCCGGTCTTGCGCCCGAACCCGAACTTGTGCGCCCAGTCCTGGATCAACAGCCCGTTGCCCTTGCCGTTGGCCTCCTGGCCGAGCCGGTAGAAGAACACGTCGCTTGACACCTGCAGCGCCTTGCGCAGCGCGACCGGCCCGTTCACCACGCCTCCGGCGTTCTTGAAGGTGACGTTGCCCACCTTCAGCGAGCCGCCGTCGTACTGCACGGTGTCGGGTGTGATCAGGCCGCCCTGAAGCGCGGCCGTGGCGGTGATCAGCTTGAAGGTCGATCCGGTGGGATAGCCGGCTTGGGTAGCCCGGTTGAGGATCGGCTCGCCGTTGTTCTTGGAGTAGACCCGCTTTAAGTCGGCCGTGCGGATGACCTTTGAGAACTGGTTGGGATCGAACGACGGCGAGCTGCCAAGCGCCAGGACCTCGCCGTCGCGCACGTTCATCACCGCGAACGCGCCCCGGGCCCCGCCGAGCGCGCGCTGGCCGGCCTCCTGGACGCCGAGGTCGACCGACAGGCGCAGCTGGCGCCCCTGCTGCGGGCTGACGTTGCGCAGCTGCCCGCGCAGGTTGCCGAGGGCGTCGACCTGCACCCGGCTGGCTCCGTCGCGTCCGCGAAGAAAGCGGTCGTACTGGTACTCGATGCCCGACTGGCCGATCCGGGCGCCCTGGGACACCCCGCGGTTGCGTTGCTGGTCCTTGAGCTGCTCCGCGGTGACCTCGCCGACGGTGCCGAACAGCTGAGCGCCCGTCTGGTGGCGGGGGTACTCGCGCAGGAACACCTGCTCGACGGTCACCCCGGGAAAGCGGTCCTGGTTCTCGAACAGGTAGGAGACGATGTCCTGGGGCACATCCTGCTTGACGGTGGCTGGCGAGTACGGCAGGGCCTTGAGCTGGGCGTTCACCGACTTCGCGATGCGCGCCGGCGAAAGATTCAGCACGCGGCCAAGACGCTGGTAGAGGGCGGCGCGCCGTGCGGAGTCCTCCGGAAGCTTGGTCGGCATGACCCTGACCGCGAGGCCCGTGCGGTTGTTCACCAGCACCTTGCCGTTGCGATCGACGATCTCGCCGCGAGGCGCCTGCACCTTGATCTGGCGCACCCGGTTGTCGTTGGCCTCGGCGCGGTACTTGTCGCCCGACAGCACCTGGAGATACCACAGCCGGAAGAAGATCAGGCCGAAGGCGACCAGCGCCACCCCGCCGATCACCGCTACTCGCACCGCCAACTGCGGCGTGAGCGAGGAGCGGCTGTCGTCGTCCATGTACATCCCCTAGATCTCCATTCCGCGTAGGCCGATGGGACCGGATTCGCGGGGGGCTCGACGGCGCCGACGCGTGTCGAGCGGGTCGACGGCCAGCGACGGGCGCAGGATCTTGCGACAGACCCAGAAGACGGGGATGGCCAGGATCGTGTTCAGCAGGACCGTGACGAGCATGTCGCGGAACACCAGCGGGCTCACGGTGGCCCCGACGTCGAGCATGAACGACACCGCGGCGAAGGCCACGACCCAGCCGAGCGTGGCCACGGCGCCCACGGGAATCGGCATCAGCCCGTGCGCCGGATCGCGCACCTCGCGGTAGCGCCCCACGCCGTAGCCCACGGCGGAGAGCACCAGCGACGAGAGCCCCATTGTGCTGCCCACCGCCAGGTCGAGCAACAGCCCGGTGCCAAAGCCCATCGTGGCACCGGTGATCGCACCCCCATAGATCGCGACCGCGGCCACCACGAGCGGAATCAGGTCCGGCACCGATCCGAAGAAGCGCACGGGCCCGAGACCCGAGAGCTGCAGCACCACCGCGGCGAGCGCGATGCCGGCGCAGCGAAAGAACGAACCGGGCGTCGGCCTCAAGGGAGAACCTCGCTGCGCACCCGGCTGAGCCGGCTGCTTGCGCTCACGGGGCTACCCCGGCCTGGCCCGCGGGCTGGCGGCCGCGGGAGGTGAGCACCTGCACGAAGTCGATCCGGCGGATGTCGGCAAATGGGCTGATGTGCACGCGCTGGTAGAGCTCGACCTCGCCGAGGTCGACCTTGGTAACGCGGCCGATCGGGATCCCACGCGGAAAGAGCGACTCGACCTTCGAGGACTTGAAGCCCGACGTCACGACCGTGCTGCCCTCGGTCACGCGCCGCTTCTTCTGCACGAAATCGAGCAACAGGTCGTCGGGCTTTCCGACCTCGGGCTTGACGATGCCGCTGGCGCCGTTTGGCATCACTTGCCCCGACACCGCGCTGGTGCCGTCGGTGATCAGGGTGACGTCGGCGGTGCCGCCGGTCACGCTGGTGATCTTGCCCGCCAGGCCGCCCGAGGCGATCACCGGCTGATTGACCTTGAGGCCGTCACCGGAGCCACGGTCGATCTTGAGCGTCGAGTACCAGACGGTCGGTGACCGCGCGATCACCCGGGCTGCCACCGGACGCGTACCGTCGGGAAAGCCGGAGTCGCCCTGGAGCTTGACCAGGCCGCGTAGCTGGCGCGCGTCCCGCTCGGCGGTTGCCGACTGGCCGACCTGCTCGTGCAGCTGGGAGACCTCCTTGCGCAGCTTCTTGTTCTCGCCCTTGGCGTCGAAGGTGTCGCCCACCCAGCCCACCAGGTCTCGAAACGGCTTGAGCGCGCGCCCGGCGCCTTTCTCCAGCGGGGCGAACGCGGCCTGGGTACCGCGCTGCAGGGAGTGCAGAAGGCCGCCCCCGGACTCGCCGAAGTAGGCGGTGAGCATCACGAGCGACAGCGCGACGAAGATCGCGAGCGTCGCCCTTCTCCTTCGGACCACTTTGGAGTCGAACATTCAAGTGCCGCCCCTGCGGCGCCGGCTCAGCGTCGCCGGCTGTTTCGGGAATTCTTGTTGGCTCGGTGGATCGCCTCGAACTCCTCGAGGCTGCGACCGGAGCCCACCGCCACGCACGTCAGGGGAGACTCGGCCAGGTGCGCGGGCATCTGGGTCTCCTCGCGCAGTCGCTCGTCGAGGCCCTGGAGCAGGGCCCCACCACCGGCGAGCATGATGCCCCGGTCCATGATGTCTGAAGCCAGCTCCGGCGGCGTGCGGTCGAGGGTCTCCTTGACCGCGTCGATGATCGCCTGGAGCGGCTCCTCAAGCGCGAGGCGCACCTCTTCGCTTGTGAGCACCACGGTCTTCGGCAGCCCGGACACCAGGTCGCGGCCGCGAATCTCGGCCTGCATCTCCTCGTGGAGGGGGTTGGCCGAGCCGATCTCGAGCTTGACCTCCTCCGCCGTCTGCTGTCCGATCATCAGCTTGTACTCGCGCTTGACGTAGTTGATGATCGCGTCGTCCAGCTCGTCGCCGCCGATGCGGATCGACTGGCTCACGACGATGCCGCCCAGCGAGATGACCGCGACCTCGCTGGTGCCGCCGCCGATGTCGACCACCATGTTGCCGGTGGGCTCACCGACCGGCAGGCCGGCGCCAATCGCGGCGGCCATGGGCTCCTCGATCAAATAGGCGGTGCGGGCGCCGGCCGAGAGGCAGGCCTCCTCGACCGCTCGCTTTTCTACGCCCGTGACACCCGACGGCACGCAGACCACCACGCGGGGATGGGCCCAGCGGTTCTGGTGGACCTTCTGGATGAAGTGGCGGAGCATCTGCTCGGTGACGTCGAAGTCGGCGATCACGCCGTCCTTGAGCGGGCGGATGGCCTGGATCGTGCCGGGGGTACGGCCCAGCATCCGCTTGGCCTCGATGCCAACCGCGTGCACCTCCGCGGTGCGCGAGTCGATGGCCACCACCGAAGGCTCCGAGAGCACGATGCCGCGCCCGCGCACATATACGAGGGTGTTGGCGGTGCCGAGATCGACAGCCATGTCGCGGCCGCCCATTCCGGTGAGGTAGGAGAAAAAGCCCATTTGGTGAAGGTGCAGACCTGGTCGCGGGGCGGGGTTCGCCCAGCGCGGCCGACGCCGCCAGTGTAGCGGTGATCGGGTTTCGGAGCGGGCATTTGCAGGCCGTCGTCCAGACGCGCCGGATGTGGCTGGAGCGGGCCCCAGAACCGCCGTATAAGCCGGGTTCAACCCGGAGGCGGGCCGCCCAAGAGCAGTTCCGGGGCCAGTCGCACGAGCGCCGCCACCGGCAGTCCAACGACGCAGTTGTAGTCACCTTCGATCCGCTCGACCAGTGCCGCCCCCCGGCCTTGGATCGCATAGGCGCCGGCGCGGCCCTCCCACTCGCCGCCGGCCAGGTAGGCGTCGAAGTCGGCGGGCGTCAGAAGCCGGAACCGAACCGTGGTGTGGTCCACAGCGCTGCACACCTCTCCACGCTCCACGAGAGCGATGGCCGACCACACCGTGTGCTCCCGGCCCGAAAGCCGCTCCAGGAAGCGGCGTGCCTCAGCGGCGTCGGCCGGCTTTCCCAGCACGTCGCCGTCGATTGCGACGGCGGTGTCCGAGCCGAGCACGCGCTCGCCCGAGACGGAACGCGCCTTGAGCACGGCGTTGTGTTCAACGAGCTCGGCGGGGTTGCCCCCACATCGCTCCTCGACGTCGGCGGGCGCCACCGTGAAGGTGACGCCAAGCTGCTCGAGGATCCTGCGACGCTGCGGTGAGGCCGAGGCCAGCACCAGGACACCCTCGCTGGATCGGGCATCCCTGCCCGATCCAGGAACTGCGCGCGCCACGCCTAGCCCAGCTCGGGGAAGAAGATGCCCGTCTCGCGCGTCGCTGACTCGTCGGAGTCGGAGCCGTGGACGAGGTTGGTCTGGACCTCGAGGCCGTAGTCGCCGCGGATCGAACCGGTCGCGGCCTCCACCGGGTTGGTCGAGCCGATGACCTGGCGCGCGGCCTTGACGGCCTCGTGGCCCTCGAGCACCAGTGCCACGAGCGGCCCGCCGGTGATGAAGTCCACGAGCTCGCCGAAGAACGGCTTCTCCGCGTGTTCGGCGTAGTGCTCCTCGGCTTGGGACCGCTCGACGGTCATGTGCTTGAGCGCAACGATCTTCAGGCCTTTGCGCTCGAACCGGGCGAGGATCTCGCCCGTCAGGTTGCGCTCGAAGGCGTCCGGCTTGACCAGGATCAGAGTCCTTGCCATTCAAAAGTCCTTTCGTAGGTGAAATCGAAAACGGATCGACGTCGTGTCGATCCTTCAGCTGCTTGGACGGGCGCGATCGCCCGTCGGGCGCTCCCGCGGGGCATCGCCCGCGGGGCGTTCGGCCTGGCCGGATGGGCGGGCCTGGCGCGAAGTCTCTGAGGGTGGTGCCGCGGCCTGCTGGCGCGGCGCGCGCTGCGGGGCCGCTTCGCGGCGCGGGGCGCCGTCCTCCCGAGGCGGACGCTGGGCTGCGCGGGGCGGCGGCGGCTCGGCCTTGGCTGTCTGCCTGGGCGCCTCGGTGGCCGTCTGCGCCGGACGCTCGCGGCGGCGGGGGCGCTCGCGGCGGGCCTGCTGCTGGGGCGCGCCGCCGACCTCGGCCTCGCAGTAGGGGCAGATCTTCCAGCGCGGATCGATCGGCTTCGCGCAGGTGGTGCAGGGCTCCTTGAGCCGGTGCATGCAGTTCGGGCAGCGCAGGAACGTCTTCTCGATCTCATTTCTGCAGTACGGGCACGCGTTGTGCTCGGCGCCGGCAAGCCTGGCCTCCGCCGCCGCGATCTCGAGCTCGCGTTCGCGGACGTCCTCTAGGTACTCCGGGGGCCGCACGATCAGGTAGACGACCGTCCCGACGTAGGGAAACAGCGACGCCGCCGTGGCACAAGCCACGATCATCGGATCGGAGATCCGGCGGCGGGCGTCCGAGTAGGTCCACCACACGAGGGCGAACCAGAGAACGACGAGGAAGAGGAGCACGAGGTTGACCGCGAGGTTCAACCCGTCGTTCGTGATCCCGAAGACGGCAAGGGGTCCCATGAGAGCGCGAGAGTCTAGCGGCGCGGGTGGTCGGCTAGCGCGCCCGGGTACACCACGGCGCCCCGAGGTGGTCGCGAACTCACAGGAAGATGCGGCCGAGCACGTACCCGACCCCGAAGAACACGAGGATCACGGCAGCCACCACCACGGCCACCAAGCCGATCATCGCGCCGAATCCGGGTCCGTCTCCGCGTTCCACCGGGCGCGATCTTCCCACGCGGAGCATACGAGCGCCATCGTCCTACAGCGCCGAGGCCCGCGCTCCGGCGTCGGGGCGGACGAGGTCGGCGATCAGGTAGATCGAGCCGGTGACCACCACCGCCCCCTGCGGCCCGGCCTGCTCGCGGGCCGCGCGGACCGCCTCACGCGGGTCGCCGACCGTCATTGCCGGGGGGCCGTCGAGCTTGACCGCGAGCGACTCGAGCGTTCCCGGAGACAGCGAGCGCGGATTCGAGCAGCGCGTGAACACCACGCGGTCGAACAGGGGGAGCAGCGCGGCGAGCATGGCGGCGGCATCCTTGTCCTCGAGCACGCTGGCCACCAGAATCCGCGGCGAGCGAGCGCCGAACACCTCGGGTAACGCACCGGCCAGCGCTCCGGCGCCGGCGGGGTTATGTGCCCCATCGTGCAGGGTCAGCGGCTCGACCGCCACCGGGTCGAGGCGCCCGGGGATGGGGGTCTCGGCGGCGGCGCCCGCCACCGCATTCGGGTCGAGCGGACGCCCCAGGAACGCCTCGGCCGCCGCGCACGCGACGGCGAAGTTACGGCGCTGGAAGTCGCCGGCCGCCAGCAGTGCGGCGTCCGAGGACTCCGGTGCGTGCACCCAGCGGGCGTGACGCTCCGCGCTCACGCGCGCGGCGACCGCCTCGGCGTCGGCATCGAGCGCGCCGGTGACCAGCGTGGCGTGGTCGCGCACCACGGCGAGCTTCTCCCCGGCGATGTCTGAGATCGTCGGCCCCAGCCAGCGCGTGTGCTCGAGCCCGACGCCGGTGAGCACCTGGACCCGCGACGGAATGACGTTGGTGGCGTCGAAACGACCGCCGAGGCCGGCCTCGATCACCGCGACCTCCACCCTCTGGGAGGCGAGCTCGTGGTAGGCGGCGGCGGTCAGCGCCTCGAACTGCGTGACGGAGTCGTCCTCGTCGCCGGAGCGATCAACCAGCTTGGCCGCGGCGGCCGTGCGCTGCACGGCAGCGGCGAAACGCTCCCCGGACACGGGCTCGCCTCCGACCTCGATCCGCTCGCGAAACGAGACCAGGTGCGGGGAGGTGTAGCTGCCGGTGCGCAGGCCATGGCGCTCCAGCAGGGCGGCGGTGAAGCGGACGGTGGAGGACTTGCCGTTTGAGCCGACCACGTGGATCTGCGCGAACCGGCGCTGGGGCATGCCGAGGGCGGTGGTCAGCCGGTGCATGCGATCCAGCTCGAAGCGCATGCCGAACAGCTCGAGGCCGATCAAGTACTCCTCGGCCTCCCGGAGGCTCTGACGCATCAGCCCAGACGGGTGAGCGCCTGCTGGTACTCCGCCAGCTTGTCCCGCTCGCCCTCCACCACGTCGGCGGGCGCCCGCTGGACGAACCGCTCGTTGCCGAGCTTCTGCTCCAGGCGCTGCACCTCGCCGGTCAGCTTGTCGCGCTGGGCCTGGATGCGCCGGCCGGCCTCCCCGGGGTCGAAAGCGTCGTTGTCGAGCAGCTCCACCGCACCGCCGGTCACGGGCACCTCGGCCACGGCCGCGCCACCTTCGGTGGTGAGCTCGAGCCGCGCGAGTCGCGCCACCTGCGCCGCCATGCCGTCAAGCGATCCACCCACCAGCCTCGCCGGCAGTATCGCCGAGGGCTTGACGCCGGCCAGGTCGCGGTAGCGCCGCACCTCGGTGATCGCGGCGATCGTGCGTTCCAGCTCGGCCTCGGCCTGGTCGTCGAACCGCGCCGGGTCGGCCACCGGCCATTCGGCCACCGTCAGCAGGCCGCGCTCGCCGGGCATGAACGACCAGATCTCCTCGGTCACGTGTGGCATCAGCGGGTGCAGCAGCCGCAGCACGCGGTCGAGGCAGAACAGGAGCGTCGCCGAGACGGCGGTGCGGTCCGCAGATTCGTCACCGAGGCGCGCCTTCGCCATCTCCAGGTACCAGTCGCACAGCTCGGACCAGAAGAAGTCGTACAGCTCGAGCGCCGCGGCCGAGAGCTCGAAGGAGTCGATCAGCGACTCGGTGCGCGCGGTCACGCGCTCCAGCCGCGACAGGATCCACCGGTCCTCGGGCGGAAGATTCTCCGTCACATCCGCCGGATGTTCCGGGAGATCCTCCTTCGCAGGCACCGCCTGCTCAGGGAGATCCTCCTTCGCAGGCACCGCCTGCTCAGGCTTGGAGGCCCGGTCGGGCGGGGGCTCCACGCCCTCCTGCACCCCGAGCAGAATCAGCCTTGAGGCGTTCCAGAGCTTGTTGGCCAAGTCGAGGCCCTGGCGAACGCGATCGGCGGAGAAGCGGACGTCCTGGGTCGAGGACATGGCCACGAGCCCGAAGCGCACGGCGTCGGCACCGTTCTGGGCGATCTCGTCGAGCGGGTCGATGCCCGTCCCCAGCGACTTGGACATCCGGCGGCCGTCGGGGGCCATGATCGTCGAGTTGATCGACACGTCGGCGAAGGGCACCTTTTCGGTGAACTCGATGCCGAGCATGACCATCCGGGCCACCCAGAGAAAGATGATGTCGCGGCCGGTGGCGAGCACGTCGGTGGGATAGAAGGCGCGCAGCTGCTCTGTCTGGTCGGGCCAGCCAAGCGTCGCAAAGGGCCACAGGCCCGAGGAGAACCAGGTGTCGAGCACGTCCTCGTCGCGCTCCCACCCTTCGCCCTCGGGGGGCTCGGCGCCCACATGGACGTCGTGGGAGGGATTTTGCATGGATGCCGAATCGCTCGCGTCCTTCTCCCGGTACCACGCGGGGATCCGGTGGCCCCACCACAGCTGGCGCGACACGCACCAGGGCCGGATGTTCTCCAGCCAGTCGAGATAGACCTGGGTGTGTGGGCGCTCGGGGTGAAACCGCACGCGGCCGTCGCGCACGGCGTCGATCGCGGGCCCCGCGAGCTTCTCCATGTCGCAGAACCACTGGAGCGAGATCAGCGGCTCGATCCGCATGCCCGAGCGGTGCGAGTGGGGCACGTCGTGGGAGTAGGGCTGGGTGCCCGACAGGCAGCCCTCGTCGCGCAGGGCCGCCACGACCGCCTTCTGGGCGTCGTCGGTAGCCATGCCGGCGAACCGCTCACCGGCAGCCTCGGTCATGCGGCCGTCCTCGCCGATGACCGAGATCTGCTCGAGCCCGTGGCGGCGGCCGATCTCGAAGTCGTTGGGATCGTGGCCGGGCGTGATCTTCAGCGCCCCGGTGCCGAAGTCCATCTTCACGTACTCGTCGGCGATGATCGGCAGGGTGCGCCCGACCAGTGGCAACACGGCGCGCTCACCGATCAGCCGGGTGTAGCGCTCGTCGGAAGGGTTCACAGCGATCGCCGAGTCGGCGAGCATCGTCTCAGGCCGCACGGTGGCCACCGTGACCGATCCCGATCCGGACTCCAGCGGGTAGTCGATCAGGTAGAGGGTGTCGTCGAGGCGTCGCTGCTCGACCTCGAGGTCCGAGATCGCCGAGCGCGTGCCGGGATCCCAGTTGACCATGTAGTTGTCGCGGTAGATCAGGCCCTTCTCGTACAGCCGCGTGAACACCTCGGCAACCGCTCGGGCGTAGCCCTCGTCCATCGTGAACCGCTCGTCGGCGTAGTCGAGCGACGCGCCGAGCTGTCGGAATTGGTCGGTGATCACGCCGCCGTACTGGCTGCGCCACTGCCAGACACGGTCGATGAACGCGTCGCGGCCGAGATCCTCCTTGACGAGGCCCTCGTCCGCCAGTGCCTGTTCGACCTTGACCTGGGTGGCAATTCCCGCGTGGTCGGTGCCGAAGATCCACTTGGCTCGCTGGCCGCGCATCCGAGCGCGGCGCACCAGCAGGTCCTGGTAGGTGCCGTTGAGCGCGTGGCCCATGTGCAGCGCCCCCGTCACGTTGGGCGGGGGCACTGCGATCGAGAAGTTGTGCTCGGCTTCGCCTTCGGGTGCGGGGCTGAAGACGCCCGACTGCTCCCAGCGGGCGAACACCTTGGCTTCGACCTCCTGGGGGAGGTAGCGGGTGCGATCCTTGAGCTCCTTGAGGCGGTGACCGGACACGGCCGCGGAGTCTAGGCCCGCGTCAGTCTGAGAACCTGCTGCGGTGCTCGCCGGATCAACGATCCGGCTGCGCTCCTAGCCGAGAACCTGCTGCGGTGCTCGCCGGATCAACGATCCGGCTGCGCTCCTAGCCGGGGAGCGACGCGCAGAAGTCCACGAACTTGCGCGTGTCGCGCACGGGCGGCCCGTGACCGAAGAGCACGAGCAGCGGCTCGAGCTCGCCAAGGCGGCGCGCAGAGCGCCGGTTCTGTGCCGGATCCGGCGTGAAAAACGACTTCGGCTCGCGCAGCCCCGGGATCGCAAGCAGCGGATCCATGCTGTTGAGCACGTCGCCGAGGATCAGGGTCCGGTCGGACTCGCGCCAGTAGGAGACGTGTCCAGCGGAATGCCCGGGCGTGTCGAGAACCCGGAATCCGGCCACCTCGTCGCCTTCGGTGAGCGCCCGGTCGACCTTGTGGCCGGGGCCTGCCAGGGCGCGATACATGAGCGTGTTGATCCGCTTGCCCGGCTGGCGCTCGCGAATGAGCTCGGGCCGCTCGGCGGGCGCGACGTCGGCCTCGGGCACCCAGAAGGGCACGCCGAACTCCTGGCACACGGCGTGGCTTGCGCCTTGGTGGTCGGGGTGGGCGTGGGTGAGCGCGTGGGCCGCCAGGGGGCGACCGCGCAGCTCCTTGAGGATCACGCCCGTGTCCGGGCGCCCGCCGGCGTCGATCAGCACGTCGCCCACCAGGAACGTGTTGATGGCGTTGGGGATAGGCAGGCGCCCGCGCAGCTGGAAGACGTCCTCGGCCAGCTGCTTCATGCGCTTGCCTGCAGGCGCGCGCCCATCTCCTGGGCCAAGGCCACGAGACTCGAGAGCGGACGCACCATGACTACCAGCTGGGTGACCAGGCCATCGGCGTCGACCGTCAGGTGGTCGAGCCCCTCGACTGTCTTTTCGCCGATCCGTGCCCGGAACACCAGCGCGTGGGTGCCACTGCCGGCGAGCTCGTCGGTGTACTCGAAGTCTTCGAACACCTCCAAGACCGTGGCCAGCAGGCGCATCACGTTCTCGCGTCCCTCGTACGGTGTGAACACCGCGGGGGAGCGAAACACGACGTCTGGATGGAGCGCCCGTTCCATCGCGGCGACGTCCCGGGCTTCCACGGCGGCTCGAAAGCTGGTCACATGGAAGACCCTAACCGCAGCTGAGGGCCGCCGAGGTCCGGGGCTCGTACAGAGGACAGATGAGCGACGACAACGGATCGAGGAACGGCATCGGCCGCACCGCGCGAATGGGCGGGCTCGTGGCCAGCCAGGGCGCCCGGGTGGCCGGCGGCCGCGCCATGGACCGCGTGCGCTCCGACGACGCGAAGTCACGCGCGCAGAGAAAGCGCATCGCGGCCGTGGTCGAGCAGATGGTCGTCCAGCTCGGCCAGATGAAGGGCGCCGCCATGAAGCTCGGACAAGTGCTCTCGACCATCGACCTCCCGGGCCTCGAGCCCGAGGATGCCGAGCGGATCAAGCAGCGGCTGGCCGCGCTGCGCGATGATGCTCCCGCCGTGGGCTTCGACAAGCTCGAGAAGCTCATGGTCAAGGAGTGGGGCGAGCCCGTCTCGCGCGTGCTGGCAGAGATCGACCCAGAGGCCATCGCGGCGGCGTCGATCGGACAGGTGCACCGAGGCCGCACGCACGAAGGCGTCGAGGTGGCCATCAAGGTGCAGTACCCGGGCATCGCCGAGGCCGTCGAGACCGATCTGCGAAACCTCGGGCTGCTGATGCCGATGCTCGGGCGCCTGGCGCCGGGCCTCGACACCAAGGCGGTGGCCGCCGAGCTGCGCGAGCGCGTCTCCGAGGAGCTCGACTACGAGCTCGAGGCGCAGTCGCAGCGGCGCATCGCCCGCGGCTGGCGCGACCACCCCCACTGCTTCGTGCCCGGCGTGCTGACTGATCTCTCGACCCGTCGCGTGCTCGTCACGGAGTTCGTCGACGGCGACGGGTTCGCCGCCGTCAAGCGCCTCGACGAGGCCGGGCGCGACCGCGCCGCGGAGGTCATCTACCGCTTCTACCACGACACCGCTCGCCGCCTCGAGGTCGCGTGCGGCGACCCCCATCCCGGCAACTTCCTCTACACCCCGGACGGGCGGCTCGCATTCCTCGACTTCGGGATGCTGCGCACGCTGCCCCCCGGCTACATGGAGGCCGAGGCCGAGGTCTACCGCGCGCTCGTGAACGAGGATCCGGCGGCGATGCGGGAGGTGATGGGCCGACTTGGCTATTTGCCCCAGCCGTGGGACTTCCCGGATGAGCTGCTCTACGCGCATATGCGCGGAGCGGCGTCCTGGATGCTCGAAGCCGATCAGCCAGTGCGCCTCACAGGCTCGCTGGGATACGAGATGATGGAGTCGCTGATGGAGCTTGGCCCCGATTGGCAGCGGATGGTGCGCTCGTTCTCACTCCCCCGCGAGGCGCTCCTGCTGCGGCGCATGGAAAACATCGTCTACTCGGCGGCGGCCGATCTGCGCGCGGCGTGCGACTGGCGCGCGCTTGCCGACGAGCTGCGCGCGGGCGAGCCGGCGCGCACCGCGCTCGGCAGGGAGCACGAGGCCTGGCTGGCCCGCTAGGCCGCGGTGCCTAGGCCGAAGCCGCGGCGTCGTCGGACTCGGACTCCTCGTCCTTGGCCGCCTCGGTCACGAGCGTGGGCTTCAAACCCCTGGTGATGGTCTCGCGGGTGACGACGCACTTCTTGACGTCGCGGCGCGACGGCAGCTCGAACTGCACCTCGAGCAGCGTCTCCTCGAGTATCGAGCGCAGCCCGCGGGCGCCCGTCTCGCGCTCGATCGCCTTGTCGGCGATCGCCGACAGCGACTCCTCGGCGAACACCAGCTCGATGCCGTCGAACTGGAAGAAGCGCTGGAACTGCTTGACCAGGGCGTTACGGGGCTCGGTGAGGATCGTGATCAGGTCGGCCTCGCCGAGCTGGTGGATGACCGACAGCACCGGCAGCCGGCCAATGAACTCCGGGATCAGGCCGTACTCGACCAGGTCCTCGGGCAACACGTCCTCGAAGGTCTTGCCGGCGTCCTTGTCCACACGCGAGGTGGTGTCCGAGCCAAACCCCAGGCCTCGGTGCCCGACGCGACGCTCGATCACCTTGTCCAGCCCGGCGAAAGCTCCACCGCAGATGAACAGGATGTTGGTGGTGTCGATCGTCAGGAACTCCTGGTGGGGATGCTTGCGCCCCCCCTGCGGCGGCACCGAAGCGACGGTTCCCTCGAGGATCTTCAGCAGCGCCTGCTGGACGCCCTCGCCCGACACGTCGCGGGTGATCGACGGGTTGTCGGCCTTACGGGCGATCTTGTCGACCTCGTCGATGTAGATGATCCCGGTCTCTGCCTTTTTGACGTCGAAGTCGGCAGCCTGGATCAGCTTCAGCAGAATGTTCTCGACGTCCTCGCCCACGTAGCCGGCCTCGGTAAGTGCGGTGGCGTCGGCGATCGCGAACGGCACGTTCAGGATCTTCGCCAGCGTCTGGGCCAGCAGGGTCTTGCCACACCCCGTCGGTCCTAGCAGCAGGATGTTGGACTTCTGCAGCTCGAGATCCTGCTCGGTCTCTGACTGCATCATCTGGACGCGCTTGTAATGGTTGTAAACGGCAACCGACAGCGCGCGCTTGGCCGGATCCTGGCCCACTACGTACTCCTGCAGCACCGAGTTGATCTCGATCGGCTTTGGCAGGTTCTCCAGATTGAACGTCGAGGTGCCGGTGAGCTCCTCGTCGATGATCTCGTTGCAGAGATCGATGCACTCGTCGCAGATGTAGACACCCGGCCCGGCGATGAGCTTCTTGACCTGCCGCTGCGACTTGCCGCAGAAGCTGCAAAGGAGCTGTTCGTTTGAATCCGTTGGTCTAGCCATTGAACGTCTCCCCTCCCCGGGGCCCTACGACTGCGGCACTACGAAGCTGGTTCGATGACCAGGTCGATCAGGCCGTACTCCTTGGCCTCCTCGGCACTCATGAAGTAGTCGCGCTCGGTGTCCTTGGTGACTTTCTCGAAATCCTGGCCCGTGTGGTGGGCGAGGATCTTGTCGAGCCGCTGGCGCGTGTCGAGGATCTCGCGTGCATGGATCTCGATGTCCGAGGCCTGACCCTGGAAACCCGACGACACCTGATGGATCAGGATCTTCGAGTTGGGCAGGCTCATGCGCTTGCCGGCCGCGCCGCCGCAGAGCAGCAGGGCGCCCATCGACATGGCAATGCCACAGCAGATGGTCTGCACATCGGGCTTGATGTACTGCATCGTGTCGTAGATCGCCAGTCCCGCATAGACGGAACCGCCGGGCGAGTTGATGTAGAGCGAGATGTCCTTCTCGGGATCCTCGGCCTGAAGATGCAGCAGCTGCGCGACGACCAAGTTGGCGATGTCGTCGGTGACGGGCGTGCCGAGGAAGACGATCCGCTCGTTCAGCAGCCGGGAGTAGATGTCGAAGGACCGCTCTCCGCGGGAGGTCTGCTCGACAACCATGGGTACCAGTGGGCTCATTGCTCTCGCTCTGTTTCGTGTGCTCGGAATAAATCCTTCAGGCGGGTGGCAATCACCGTGACCGGTGCGCCAAATCCCTCCGGGCGGCCGAGTGTAGCAATGGGTCCCTGGCCCTCCGGAGCGTCGAAAACCCGCATCAACAGTGGGACTTTGGGCCTGCGTCGCCCTAGCTGTCGGGCGTCCAGATCTCCTTCTTCTCCGGCTTGTCCTCCTCCGGAGTCCAGATCTCCTGCTCGACCTCCGCCGCGGGGGCCGTGACCGGCTTGGCCGCCTCGACGATCAGGTCGACCGCCTTGCGCATGGCGATGTCCTCGCGCAGCGAATCGTCCTGGCCGCGCTTGCGGGCCTTCTCGAGCGACCGCCGCAGCGCCTTCTCGCTGGGCTCCTTCTGGCCGGGCTGGGCCGATGCCTGGCGCAGCGCGTCCATCATCTCGTCGTCTGAGACCTCGATCTGCTCCGCTTCGACGATCGCGGCGAGGGTCGACTCACGGCGCAGCGCGGCCTCGGCCTCGGGCTCTGACTCGGTGATCAGCTCTTCCTCGGTCTTGTTCATGAACTGGAGGTACTGCGCGGGGTCGAGGCCCTGGTGCTGGAGGCGGTGCGAAGTGTGGTGCCACATGTCTTGGGCCTTGGCGTGAACGAGGTCGTGCGGGACCTCGATCTTCGCCTGCTCGGCTACGGCGTCGACCGCCGCCTCGCGGAAGTCGCGGTCGATGGCCTCCTCCTGTGCCTCGCTCAGCTGCTTGCGCACGTCGGCCTTCAGGTCGACGAGCGAGTCGTAGCCGCCGGCCTCGATGGCCAGGTCGTCGTCGAGCTCGGGCAGCTGCTTTGACTTGACCTCCTTGACCGAGACCTTGAAGGTGGCGTCCTGGCCGGCCAGGTGCTCGGCCTGGTAGTCGTCTGGGAAGGTGACGTTGACCTCGCGGTAGTCCCCAGCGCTTGCGCCTTCGAGCTGCTCCTCGAAGCCGGGCACCAGCCGATCGGAGCCGAGCTCGAGCAGGAAACCACGAGCGTCGCCGCCCTCGAACGGCTCGTCGCCCAGGAAGCCCTCGAAGTCGATGACCACGTAGTCGCCCTTGGCCGCGGCCTGCTCGACCGTCTCAAGCGATGCGAGCGACTCACGCAGGCGGCCGATCTCTGCGTCCACGTCCTCCTCGGCCACCTCCGGGTCGCGCCGCGGAGCTTCGACTCCGCGCCACTCGCCAAGCGTGGCGGGCGGCCGCACGGCCACCTCGAAGCTGAACGAGAGCGGATCGCCCTTGACGGGCATCTGCTGAAGGTCGAGGTCGGGGCTACCCACGACGGCCAGGCCGGCGGCCTGGACGGCCTCCTCGTACCACTCGGGGAGGCCCTTGCGCACGGCCTCGTCGAGCACGGCGTCACGACCGACCTGCTGGAGCACCACCTGAGGGGGCACCTTGCCCTTGCGGAATCCGGGGACGCGCATGTCGCGCCCGATGTCGCCGGCGGCGGTCGAAAGCTGGCGCTCGACCGCGTCCGGACCCACCTCGACCTCAACGCGCACGCGCGAGTTGTCGAGCTCCTTGGTGTCGGTCTTTATGGCACTCATTCGGTGGCAGCACGTTAGCGTCTGTCGCGTGTCCTCCCCCCTCGCCCCCGCGCGTCGCCGACCCGCGGAGCGAACGGTCGCGTGGCTTTACACCGGGCCGTTCGGACACCTCTGGAGCGCGGTGGCCGACCTGGCCGTCTACGGGGCACGGTCGCTGGCTACGCGCGCCCGGCGCCGCTAGGGAGCCAGCGCCCGCCGGTAGCGGTTCATCGATGCGCGGCGGAAGTCGCCGTGGGTCTGGTTGCG
Source organism: Solirubrobacterales bacterium (assembly GCA_038237685.1). GTDB lineage: Bacteria > Actinomycetota > Thermoleophilia > Solirubrobacterales > Thermoleophilaceae > JAAYBF01. Next base: position 52,653 of record JBBRYL010000004.1, read on the forward strand.
CAGGCGTGCGACCCGCTCCCGGTGATAGGGGCTCGACAGGCTCTCGTTGTGCCCGATCACGTTCCGGGTGGCGATCCCGTACCGGGCCTGCAGGTAGCGGGTGAGCCGCAGCGACGCCCGTAGCTGGCGAGGGTCGCCGAGCACCTGCGAGTCGCTGAACCCGACGTGCTCGATGCCGATCGCGGTGTAGTTGAGCCCGACCGTGTGGCGGCAGATGATCTGGGTGCTCACCAGCTGGTAGATGCGCCCGTCACGGTCGATCACGTAGTGCGAGCAGGTGGCCGGGAGCTCGTGCAGCTCGGAGTCGGGCACGTCGGGTGCAAACGTGTTGAACGTCGCACGCACGCTGTCGTTGACGGTGAAATGCTCGACGATCACCCGCGGCCGCGAGAGCCGGTAGCCATCGATGCCGTAGTGGCGTCGGGCGTAGGCCGCCGTCTCGCGCTTGCGCACGGTCGGAAACGGGATCGGGCGTTGGATCACGGCGGGCCTCGGGGTCGCCGCGATCCGCGGCTTGGAGTCGTTGGCCTGCGCCCAGCTGGAGAGCCCTGCCAGCGCGGCGAACACCGCTGCGATCGAAAGTCCCATGCGCCATGATCTTCTCATGACCGCTGAGCTGGCCGCGAGCGCCGCTGAACACGGACGCATCGCAATCGACACCGAGTTCGTGTCCGAGCGCCGGTATCAGGCACAGCTGTGCCTCGTCCAGATCGCGGTGCCCGATCCCGCGGGCGAGGACGGGGTGCGTACCGAGGTGCTCGACCCGCTCGACGACTCGGCACCGAACTTCGAGCCGCTCGCACGGGTGCTGGCTGACCCGGACGTCGCGGTCCTGATGCACGCCGGGCGCCAGGACGTGGCGATCTTGCGCCGGACGTGGAGCACCACCGTCACATCGGTCTTCGACACCCAGGTGGCCGCGGGCTTCCTCGGCTTCGGCAACCAGGAGGGCTACGAGCAGCTCGTGAGGCGTGTGCTCGACATCCAGCTAAAGGGGGGCGAGGGCTTCACCCGCTGGGACAAGCGGCCGCTCACCGACAAGCAGCTGGCCTACGCCGCCGACGACACACGCTGCCTGCTCCAGCTCGGCGCCGAGCTGGAGCGCCGCCTGGAGGAGCGCGGAAGGTTGGATTGGGCCCGCGAGGAGAGCCGGCTGGTCGAGGCATCCGACGACGTCCGGTCAGCTGAGCGTGCCTACGAGCGACTTCCCAAGCTCGGGCGCCTCGATGCCCGCGGCCGCGCGGTGGCCAACCGGCTGGCCATCTGGCGCGACGGCGTGGCCCGCGAGCTGGACCGCCCGCCGCCCTCGGTGCTGCCCGACCAGGTCCTCGTGGAGCTGGCAAAGCGCATGCCAAAGGACCGCAACGCCCTCGACAACATCCGCGGCCTGCCTCAGCAGACCCAGCACCGCCGCGGGGCGGAGCTCGTCGAGCAGATCGCGCGCGGCCGCGACGAGGAGCCACCCCCCGGCCCACCCCAGCCGCCCAAGCGCGACTCCTCGGAGGCGCCGCTGGTCTCATTGGCCCAGGCCGTGGTGCGGACACGCTCGCGCGAGAGCGGCGTGGCCACCGAGCTGATCGCTACCCAGGCGGAGCTGTCCGCGCTGGTGGCCGCCGCACGGCGCGACCAGGACCGCGACGGCGTGCGCGCTCTCTTCGGGTGGCGTCGCGAGCTCGTAGGCCAGGAGCTCATCGATCTCGTCGGGGGCCGTCGCCAGGTTGCAGTGGCCGATGACGGGTCGCTGGTGATCGAGCCGCGCCCGGGGGGCTAGGGCGAGCCCGAGGCCCTGGTCACGCGCCCGAGCCCGCGGCTCAGCTAGCGCCGCGCTGCGTGCCCTTGCCGCGCTTGTGCTCGAACATTCGGGCGTCCGCCTCGGCGAGCATGTCCTCCAGCCTGCCCGGCGAGTTCCCGGCGGGCTCGGAGCGGCCGACGCTCATCCTCAAGCGGTAAGGATTCTCACCGCGCTCGGCGAGCGCTGCCTCCAGACGCGCGATGGCCTCGTCCGCGCCGGTGGCCGCAACCCCGGTGAGCATCACCGCGAACTCGTCGCCACCCATGCGCGCCACGACGTCTGAGCCGCGAAAGGTCGTCTTGAGCACCTCGGCCGCATCCTTGAGCATGCGGTCGCCGACGTCGTGTCCAAGCGTGTCGTTGACCGTCTTCATACCGTCGAGATCGACATATACGAGCACCACGGGGAACTTCATCCGCGCCGCGACCTGCAGGAAATGGGTGCCGAGGAGGACAAATCCGCGCCTGTTGGCGAGGTTGGTGAGCTCGTCGGAGATCGCGAGGTGGAGCGCGGCGATCTCCTGCTCCGCCATGGCGGCAAGGTCCCCGAGCGTCGCCCGATCGTCTTCAGAGAGCTCGCGCGGCTGCGAGTCGAGCGCGCACAGGGCGCCCAGATTGGCGCCGTCCGGCCCCTTGATTGGCGACCCCGCATAGAAGCGGATGCTCGGATCTCCGGTGACAAGCGGGTTATCCGAGAAACGCGCATCCGCACTGGCATCCGGCACGTGCATCAACTCGTCCTCGACAACCACGTGGGCGCAGAACGAATCCTCTCGCGGGGTCTCCGAGGCCGAGAGCCCCTGCCTCGACTTGAACCACTGCCGGTCGCCATCCACGAACGTGACTGCTGCCATGGGCACCCCGAGCACGCGTTGGGCCATCCGGGTGATGCGGTCGAAGCGCTCCTCCGCAGGGGTGTCGAGAATTCCGAGGGCACGCAGCGAGGCGAGGCGCTCCTCCTCATCGACCGGGATCGAGGCACCACTCATGCACGACACGGTATCCGAGCACCTGCTCCCAGCGTCAGGCGAAGCGTCCGCCGAACCGCAGCGCCGCGCCAGCCGCCAGCAGCAGCAGGACCGCGCCCGCCCCGGCGAATCCCGCGGTGATCTGACGCTTCTCCTGCTTCTGCCCGATCTGGGAGCCGAGCTTCTTGTAGACCTTTGAGAGCTCGTCGGATTGCTTTGCGGTGAACGCCTGGCCGCCCGAGACGTCCGCGATCCGCTTGAGGGTCGCCGGATCGGGAGGCACCGGCAGCAACTCGCCGTTTGGGCCGGGCACCACCGCCGTCTCGGTGCCAAGCGCGACAGTGAAGATCGGGATCTTGCGCCGCCCGGCCTCACGCGCGACGCCGACCGGGCTGCGCCCGATCGTGGACTGGCCGTCAGAGAGCAACAGGATGGCCGCCGGGGTGCGGCTCCCACCCGGGCGCTGATCGAGCGAGTCGAGTGCGGCCTGGAGGCCGTCGCCGGTGGCGGTGCCCCCGTCGGCTACGAGGCCGTCGAGCACCGAGCGCGCCTCGTCGCGGTCCTGCGAAGGGCTCTCGACGATCTGCGGACGGTCGGAGAAGGTGACCGAGCCGACCTGGACCTGGGGCGGCGCGTTGTCGAGGAAGCTCTCCCCCGCCTTGCGCGCGGCGTCGAGTCGGCTGGGCTTGACGTCGTCGGCGCGCATCGAGCGCGAGACGTCGGTGACCAGCGTGACCGATGCGCGCTCAACCGGTACTCCGACGCTGCGCTGGGGCCGTGCCAGCGCGACGATGAGCACTGCCAGCGCGGCCAGGAAGAGCGCCACCGGGATATGGCGACGGCGGCGATCGACGGTCGGCACGACGCCAACCAGCGTGCCGACGCCCGGGAAGCGCATCGCGTTGCGGCCGGAGCGGTGGGCCATCAGCCGCTGCAGCGCGACCGCTAGCGGCAAGGCCACCAGCAAGAGCAGCAGGAGCGGGTTGGCAAAGCTCATCGCCCGCGCGTCCTCGACCCGAGCGCCCGCCCCAGGTGGCGCAGCCAGTCGCCCTCGGTGCTGAGCACCACGTGCTGGGCGCCGGCGTGGCGCAGATCGGCGGCCACCGCCTGCCGCTGCGCGCGCTCAGCAGCGGCGTAGCGGTCACGCAACCGCTTGTCCGAGCTGTCGACCCGCACGTGTCTGCCGGTCTCGGGGTCGACAAGCGAAAGATGACCGACGTCGGGCAGCGCGCCCTCACGTGGATCGCGGACCTCGACTGCCAGCAGCGCGTGACGATGGCCGAGACTTGACATGTCGCGGCGCCAGCCGCGCGGGCCGCGGAAGTCGGAGATCACCACGATCAGCCCCGTCTGACGGGCCAGCCGGCCCGTGCGTACGAGCGCGCGGGCGAGCCCCGCCTCGTCGTCGCGGCCGTCCGCGCCCACGCCCTCCGCCAGGATCTTCTGCAGCGCCACGTAGCCGACGCGACCGCCGCGCGGAGGCACGCGGCGCTCGTGCTCGGTGCCGCAGGTGACAAGTCCGAGGCGGCCGCCGCGCCGCGTCGCCAGGCGGCCGAGCACGAGCGCGGCGCCCTCGGCGACGTCGGACTTCAGCCGGTCGGCGGTGCCGAACGCCATCGAGGCCGACAGGTCGAGCACCATCCAACTCGTGAGCTGGCGCTCGGGCACCTGCATCCGCACGTGGGGGATCCCCGTGCGCGCGGTGGCCGCCGGGTCGAGGCGGCGTACGTCATCGCCGGGCTGGTAGGCGCGCAGCTGCGCGAGCTCGGTGCCATCGCCCATGCCGGGCGCCACCCGGTCGCCGGGTAGCACCGATCCGGCGCGCCGGGCCACGGCCAGCTCGAGCGGCCCCAGCAGCGAGCCGGGCATCGGCCCGGGTCCCTGACGGCCGGGAGGGGGCGCCGTCACGCTCAAGCGCTCGCGGCCTCCGCTGGCGGCTCGGACTCGGCTCCGGGCTCGGGCAGCTTCTCGAGCACGCGTTCGATCACGTCGTCGCCGTCCACGCCGTCGCTGAGGGCGTCGTAGCTGAGCACGAGGCGGTGGCGCAGGACGTCGGGCGCCAAGTCGCGGACGTCGGACGCGAGCACGTAGCGGCGTCCGCGCAACAGTGCCAGCGCCTGGGCCGACTGGATCAGCGAGATCGGGCCGCGCGGGCTGGCTCCGTAGTCCACCAGGCCGGCGAGGTCGTCGAGGCCGAAGCGCTCGGGGCGGCGGGTGGCGTCGGCCAGCTCGACGGCGTGGTCCACGATCTCGCGATCGACATAGATCTGACGGACGACCTCGCGGTAGCCCAGCAGGTCGTCCATGCTCAAACGCTGCTCGACCCTCGCGGGCACGCCGATCACACGCTCGACGACCGTCGCCTCCTCCGTGGGGGTCGGGTAGTCGACCACGACCTTCATGAGGAACCGATCAACCTGCGCCTCGGGAAGTGGGTAGGTGCCCTCGGACTCGATTGGGTTCTGCGTGGCCAGCACCAGGAACGGCCGCGGCACGGGGAAGGTCTGGCCGCCGATCGTGACCTGGTTCTCCTGCATCACCTCGAGCAGCGCCGACTGCACCTTCGCGGGCGCGCGGTTGATCTCGTCCGCGAGCAGCAGGTTGCCGAACACGGGGCCGAGCTCGATGTCGAAGGACCCGGTGTCGGGGCGGTAGATGCGCGTGCCGACGAGGTCCGACGGCACGAGGTCCGGGGTGAACTGGATCCGCGCGAAGCTGCCGCCGGCCACGTCGGCCAGCGTCTTGACGGTGAGCGTCTTGGCCAGCCCGGGCACGCCTTCGAGCAGCACGTGGCCCCCGGCCAGCAGCGCGACCAGCAGCCGCTCGAGCATCGCGTCCTGGCCGACGATCACCCGCTTGACCTCGTACAGCACCTCCTCGAGCGCCTCGCGGGGCGCCTGCACGTCGGGGCCCGGACCGGCCTCGGGCGGCGGCATCTCACTGCTGCTCATCGGTGCTCCTTCTCGTTCTGGCGTCGGTGTGATCAGGAAGGTAGGCGGCGGGGCTCATGGCAGTCGACCGAACATCCGCAAGGAGGTCAGCGCGCCGGCAGCCAGCAGCAGCAACGCGCCGCCGGCGAACCAGGCGGTGGTCTGGCGGCGCTCGTCGCGGGTGCCGACCTCCTTGCCGAGCTTTCCGTAGATGTCCTCGAGCCGGACGCGGTCGCCCACCGAGTAGGCCTGCCCGCCGGTGATCGACGCGATCTCGCGCAGAGAGCCACGGTCGGGCGGCACGGCGCGGGTGCTCTTGGTGCCGTCGGCGCGCTCGATCTGGATCGTGCCCGCCTGGGTGCCAAGCGCCACGGTGTAGACCCGGATTCGCTTTCGCTTGAGCTCGCGGGCGACCACGATCGGGTCCTTGCCGCTGGTGGAGAAGCCGTCGGAAAGGAGCACTACCGCGGTCGGGTTGCGCCCTCGCGGACCCCTGGCGCGCTCCAGCGAGCGCATCGAGGCCTCGAGCGCGTCGCCCGTCGCGGTGCCGCCGCTGGCCTCGAGGCCGTCGATCGACTCGCGCACGGCCTCGCGCTTCAACCGCGGTGTCTCGATCCGGCGGACGCGGCTGTCAAAGGACACGCTGCCGACCTTGACCTCGTCGGGCACGTCCGCGAGGAAGCGGCTGGCGGCCTTGCGGATGGCGGTGATGCGCTCGGGCTTGACGTCGGTGGCGCGCATCGACGCCGACTTGTCGGTGGTCAACATCACGGCCGCGCGCCCGTCAGGCACCGCGATAGTGCGCTCCGGTCTGGCGTAGGCGAACACCAGCGCTGCGAAGGCGAGCGCGTAGACCACGATCGGCGTGTGACGGCGCCAGCCGATCCGGTTGGGCGCCACCGAGGCCAGCGTGACGGTGCCCGTGAACGCGGCGGTCCTGCGCGCGCGGCGGCGGTCATAGAGCGCGTAGGCCAGCACGGCCAGCGGCAGCACGGCCAGCGCCAGCAGGTGCAGGGGCGCGCCGAAGCTCACGGGCCGCCGGGCAGCCGCTCGGGACGCGTGGTCAGGCGGACGGTCACCGTACGCCTGTCGCTGCCCCTGCGCACGGTGACCCGGATGGTGTCGCCGGGCTTGTGCGCGGCCACGACCTTGGACAGGTCCTCGGGCTTTGTCACCGGGCTGCCGTCCACGCCGACCACGACGTCAAGGCCGGGCCGCAGGCCCGCCTGGGCGGCCGGGCCACCCGTGGTGGTGTCGCGGACCTTGGCGCCGCCACCCGGCCGCGCCGAGGTGGTCAGGCCGATGAACGCCCGCTCGATCCGCTCGCCCGCGCGCAGGCGCGGCAACACCTCACGCACGCTGTCGGCGGGCACCGCGAAGCCGATGCCGATGTTGCCGCTCGCCCCAGCGGTGGCGATCTGGGAGTTCACTCCCACCACCCGGCCCTTGCGGTCAAGCAGCGGGCCGCCGGAGTTGCCGGGGTTGATCGGGGCGTCGGTCTGGATCACCTTGTCGATCTGAAAGCCGTTGGGCGCCTGTATGTCGCGCTCGAGGCCGGACACGATGCCGGCGGTGGCCGTGCGATCGAGCCCGAGCGGATAGCCGATGGCCACCACGTCGTCGCCGACGCGTACGTCGTTGGACTCGGCAAGCGCAAGCGGCTTGCGCGACCCGACCTCCTTGCGCTCGATCTTCAGCACCGCGAGGTCGGAGGAGGCGTCGGTACCCCGGACGCGAGCCGGGATCAGCGGGCCACCATCGTCGAGGCGGATCGCGGCGCGGCGGGCCCCGCCCACCACATGGGCGTTGGTCACGATCGTGCCGTCGGCGCCGACCAGGAAGCCGGTGCCCGAGTCCTGCTGGGTGCCCTGGGTCACGCGCACCGACACCACCGCGGGCCCGGCCGCGCCGTAAACCTTGCCGGCGTCGGTCTTGGCTCCAGCGGCGCCCTTGACCACAGCGGGGTCGGCGCCGCCGCCACCGATCTGGTCGAGCTCGCCGAGCAGCAGCCCTACGCCCAGCGCCACCACCGCGGCGACGGTCGCGGCGCCCACCGGGGTGCGCAGCCTGCGCCAGCGTGAGCGGTCCTCCTCGGGGCCCTGGCTACCGCCGGGATCGGCCGGCGAGGACGCCGGCCGGATCGGTCCGGGCCGGCGCGGTCGCTTGGGGCGAGGGCGGTCGGCTGCGCCACCGGCCCAGAGATCCGAAGGGGTCACGACTCGAAATCTAGGCGGCCGAGCGTCAAGTTCCGATAAAGACCCGCCACCGATCGGGCTGTGGACCCGGCGCTGCGATGCTGCCTAGATGCTCTCCGCCCTCGCCTGGGGCCTGCTCGCGGCGTCGTCACTGGTGCTGGGGATGGTGGCCGCCCTCATACGTCCCTGGCCCAAGCGGCTCGTGGGCCTCGTGCTCGCGTTCGGAGCCGGCGCATTGATCAGCGCGGTGAGCTTCGAGCTGGCGGCCGAAGGCGTTGCCGAGGGCAGCACGCTCTCGGTGGCCGTCGGCCTCGCAGCCGGCGCCCTGACCTACTACGTGCTCGACGGTGTAGTCTCCGATCGCGGCTCGACCGGTCGCGGCAGCAGTGCGCGCGCCGGTGCCGGCAACCCGGGCTCCGCACTTGCGCTTGGCGCTCTGCTCGACGGCATACCCGAGCAGCTCGTGCTGGGCATCGGCCTGGCGGCCGGCGGCGGAGTCGGCATCGGTCTGCTCGTGGCGATCTTCGTCTCGAATCTGCCGGAGGCGATCGGCTCGGCCGACTCGATGCGCAAGGCCGACCGGACGCGGAGCGCGGTGGCACGCATCTGGGTGGCCCTCGGCGCGGTGTGCGCCGCGGCCACCGTGGTCGGCTACGCGCTTGCCGACGCCGTGTCCGGTGAGCTGAAGGCGGGCATCGACGGCTTCGCCGCAGGCGCCCTGCTGGTGATGCTCGTCGACTCGATGATCCCCGAGGCCTACGACAAGGGAAAGCGCGCCGCGGGCCTGGCCACCGTGTTGGGCTTCGCGGTGGCGGCCGGATTGAGCTCGGCGAGCTAATGCCCTAGGTCGCGACCATGCCGCCGTCCACCGGCAGCACGGCGCCCGTCACATAGCCCGAGGCGTCGCTTGCCAGGAACAGCAGCGCCGCTGCCAGCTCCTCGGGATCACCTTTTCGGCCCGAGAGCACGCGGGGCATCATCGCGTCGAGGTAGCCGTCCGGATACTGGTCGGTCATCTCCGACGGGAAGAAGCCCGGGGCCAGCGCGTTCACGCGGATGCCCTTGCGCGCGGTCCACTGGGAGGCCAGGTCGCGAGTGAGGCCTTCGACCGCCGCCTTGCTGGAGGCGTACGCCGCCTGTGGCAGACCGGCGGTGGTGGAGCCGAGCACCGAGCTGATGTTGACGATGGCCGAGCCCGGCTCCATCACGCGACCGCACGCCTGGGCCATCCAGTAGGAGCCCATCAGGTTTATCTCGATTACCTGGCGGAACTGGTCGGGCTCCTCGCGCGTGGCCGGCACGGCGGTGCCGACGCCCGCGTTGTTGACCAACACGTCGACGCGGCCGAGTTGCTCGACTGTCTCGCTTACCACACGGTTGCAGTCCTCGACCTTCGAGACGTCGGCGCCAACCGCGATGCAGCGCCGGCCAAGCGCCTCCACCTGCGCGCGCGTCTCCTCGAGGCGGTCCGCGCGCCTGGCGCACACCGCGATATCCGCGCCGGCCTCGGCCAGGGCGATGGCGAAGGCCACACCCAGCCCCGAAGAGGCGCCTGTGACCACGGCCACCTTGCCGTCGAGCTTGAAACGATCGAGAACGCTCATGGACGCGACACTAGATGGAATCACCCATCTAGAACAGGGCCATGCCGGGCGCGACCCCGACCTCGACGAGCTCCGGCCGATTCGAGGCGATAGCGGCTGAGAGCGCCTCGCGTAGCTCGGCGGCACCCTCCACGCGGCGCGAGCTCACGCCATAGGCCGATGCCACCCCGGCCGTGTCCAGCGCCGCCAGGTCGAGCCCGGGTGCGCCCTCGACCTGCTCCATGCCGGCGAACCACTTGAGGATGGCGTACTCGGAGTTGCGCAGCACCAGGAACGTGACTGGCACGCCGTAGGCCGCAGCGGTCCAGAACCCGGTGATCGCGTACTGCGCCGATCCCTCCCCGAGGACGCACACGACGGGCCTGCCGGGCTCGGCCATCTGCACGCCGATGGCCGCCGCCAGCCCGAAGCCGAGGCCTCCGCCGGCGCTGAAGTAGTAGCTGGCCGGCCGGTTCACACGCACCCGCGTGCGCAGCGCGAGCGAGCTCGACGGGGCCTCGAGCACCAGGATGGCGTCGTCGGGCAGGGTCTCGGCCAGGACGGCGTGCACCTCGCCCGAGCCCATCGGGTCGGTGCGCTCGGGGGGATCGGGTGGCGCCAGAGGTTCCGGCGCCACGCGGTCGGTCTCACCAAGAGCCGCCACCAGCGCTTCCAGCGCCAGCCGGGGATCGGCCACGATGGCATCCCCGACGGGCGCTCGTGCGGCCTCGTCGGGGTCACGCGTGATCTCGACCAGCATGGCGCCGTCGGCCAGCGCCGGCCCAGGGATGTAGGGGTAGTAGGGAAAGACCGAGCTGCCGACCACCAGCACCAGGTCGTGGCCAGCGAGCGTCTCGCCCGCGGGGCCGATCGCGGGCGGCAGCACGCCGCGGAAGTGCGGGTGGTCCTCGGGGAAGCCGATTCGGCCTCCGCCGGGAGCGGGCGTCGCCCATACGGGCAGGGCGGCCCGCTCGGCCAGCGCCACCGCCGCATCCCATCCGCCGCTGGCATCGATGTCGGGGCCGGCGATCAGGACGGGACTCGCTGCCTCCACGATCCGCCGCGCCAAGCGCTTGATGGTGTCGGCCGGCGGCCCAGCCACCCCGCTCACCTCACGGGCGATCGTGCGCGCGGCGTCGCCGGCATCGACCTCGGCGGTCCAGTCGTCCATCGGAAGCGAGACCACGACGGGACCGGAGGGCGGAAGCGACGCCAGATGGATCCCGCGGCCAAGCGCCGCCGGCACGTCCTGGGCGCGTGGGGGCTCGAAGCTCCACTTGACCAGCGGGTGGGGCATGCGCGTGGCGTCGCGGTTGGTGAGGTTGGCCTGCATCGTCATGTGCGCCCGCACCTGCTGGCCCGCCGTGACCAGCAGCGGCGCCTTGTTGGCCTGGGCGTTGAAGATGGCCCCCATCGCGTTGCCGAGCCCGGGCGCCGTATGCAAGTTCACGTGGGCGGGCCGGCCGGATGCCTGGGCGTAGCCGTCCGCCATGCCAACCGCCACCGCCTCCTGGAGCGCGAGCACGTAGCGGAAGTCGTCGGGGAAGTCAGCCAGCATCGGCAGCTCGGTCGAGCCGGGGTTGCCGAACACGGTGGTCATCCCGTGGGCGCGGAAGAGGTCGAATGCGGCTTCGCGGACGGTGGGCATGCCGGGAGTCTCCCATCGCGTCAATCGGCGGTCAGCACCACCCCGGGATTGAGCAGGCCCTCGGGATCGAGCGCGGCCTTGATGGCTCGCATCGCGTCGATCTCCCCGGAGCCGCGCACCAGCCCGAGGCTGGCGGCCTTGGCAACCCCCACCCCGTGCTCGGCACTGATCGTGCCGCCGAGCTGCGCCGCGAGTTTCAGCACGGCGCCGTCGACGGCATCGTCCTCGGGGTCGAGCCCGAGCACGTTGACGTGCACGTTGCCATCGCCGAGGTGGCCGAACAGCACCGTGCGCGCCTCCGGCTCGATGCCGGCAACCAGCTCCTGCACCCGCGCGGCGAACTCCGCCAGCCGCGCCAGCGGCACCCCGACATCCATCTTGTGCGGCACGCCCTGGGCCGCGATCGCCTCGGTGTGGCTGTCGCGGAACTGCCACAGCCGCCTGCGCGAGGCGGTGTCGTCGGCCACCACGGCGTCCTCGATGCCCGCCGCCTCCAGCCCGGCCGCGAGCTCCTCGGTCGGGTCGGCCGCCGCCGCACACTCGAGCATCACGTAGGCGGCGCGGCGTGGCTCGATCGGAGCGGCGAGATCGAGGTAGCCGAGCACCAGCGAGAGCCCGTCGTCGAGGAAGAAGTCCGCGGCCTCGAGTGACGGCAGCTCGCGGCGCAGCACCGCGAGGAAGTGCTCTGCGTCATCGAGCGAGTCGAGCCCCACCAGGGCCGCAACGCGGGCGGGCCGTGCCGGAACCAGTCGCCAGCGCACCCGGGTGATCACGCCGAGTGTGCCCTCGCTTCCCACCAGCAGGGCGGGCAGCGCGTAGCCGGCGTTGTCCTTGAGCAGGCCCTGGAGGCGGTCGACCACGGTGCCGTCGGCCAGCACCGCCTCGAGCCCGACCACCCGCGCCCTCGCGGTGCCGTGGCCGAGCGCGCGCGCTCCGCCGGCGTCACAGGCGACCAAGCCGCCCACCGTCGCGGTGTCCCTTGCAGCGAAATCGATCCCGGCCTCGAACCCGGCCGCGCGCGCGGCCTCCTGCAGCGCCGCCATCGTCACCCCCGCACCCACCGTGACCTGCGCGGTGGCGGGATCGACATCGCCCACCCCCGTCATGCGCTGGGTCGAGAGCACCACCTCGCCGCCGCGCGGCACCCCAGCGCCCACCAGCCCCGTGTTGCCGCCTTGCGCCACCACCGCAAAGTCGCACCGCGAACAGACCGCGAGCACGGCGGCCACCTCCACAGCGCCAGCCGGGCGCGCCACGCATGCGGACTCGCCACCGAAGCGCCCTGTCCAGTCGCGCTCGTAGCCGGCCGGCACGTCGCGCGCCGTGAGCACGTTGGCCGCCCCGACCGCGGCGGTGAGGTCTCGCTCCAGCTCGCCGGGCATATGTGAAACCGTATTCCCGTGCCCTCAGAGACCGTCTTCACCCTGGAAGCGACCCCGGTGAAGTTCGGCCCCGGCGCGGTTGCCGACGCCGGCTGGGAGCTCAAGCGGCTCGGCGTCACGCGCGCATTGCTTGTGACAGACCCCGGCGTCGCGGCCGTCGGCATTCCCGCCCGGGTGCGCGAGAGCGTCGAGGCCGAGGGCATCGAGGTCGTGATGTTCGACCGCGCGCGCGTCGAGCCCACGCTCGAGGCACTGCAGGAGGCGTGCGACTTCGCGCTGGAGGCGAAGGTCGACGGCTTCGTGTCGGTTGGCGGCGGGTCGTCCATGGACACCGCCAAGGTGGCCAACCTGGTGGTCACCCACCCGGCCGAGGTGATGGCCTACGTCAACCCGCCGGTCGGCGAGGGGCGCAAGCCCCCGTCGCCGCTGCAGCCCCATCTGGCCATCCCGACCACTTCGGGCACCGGCTCGGAGGCCACGACCGTCGCCGTCCTCGACATTCCCGAGCTCAAGGTCAAGTCCGGCATCTCGCACCGCTACCTGCGCTGCAGCCAGGCCATCGTGGACCCCGAGCTCACCCGCTCCCTGCACGCGCAGGTGACCGCCTCGGCCGGGCTCGACGTGGTCTGCCACGCGGCCGAGTCCTACATCTCCAAGCCGTTCGACACCCGCGAGGCGCCCGCGACGCCTGACGACCGCCCGCCCTACCAGGGCTCCAACCCGGTGGCCGACGTGTGGTCGGCCAAGGCGCTTCAGTACGGCGGGCGCTACCTGCGCCGCGCCGTGGCCGACCCAGACGACACCGAGGCGCGCGGCTACATGATGCTGGGGGCCACGATGGCGGGCGTCGGCTTCGGCTCGGCCGGCGTGCACATTCCCCATGCCTGCGCCTATCCGATCGCCGGGCTGAAGCACACCTACCAGCCGCCCGGCTATCCCGACGACCACCCCTTCGTGCCCCACGGCCACTCCGTGATCGTCACCGCCCCCGCGGCCTTCCGCTTCACCTACGAGTCAGACCCCGAACGCCACCACCACGTGGCCGAGCTGCTGCTCGGCGAGGCGCCCGTCGACCCGGGCCCCGATACGTTGCCCGACGTCCTACGCGACCTGATGCGCGACATCGACGCGCCCAGCGGCGTCGCCGCGCTCGGCTACTCCGAGGACGACATCCCCGACCTCGTCCAAGGGGCGCTCAAGCAGCAGCGGCTCCTGAACATCGCGCCGCGCGACCCCGGGGAGGAAGATCTCGCGACGATCCTCAGGGAGTCGATGCGGAACTGGTGACGCCCATGCCCGCGTCGGGATAGGGCAACGTCGCCGGTGCCGGCAGGCCCGGGTCCATGTGCTTGCGCACCCCGGCATCGCAGACGGTGTAGCCGAGCGCGATCCACAGCCAGCGGCCGTCCGCATCGGTGCTCACGCCGTGCGAATGACCCGCGCAGGAGTGGTCGTGACCGCCGCTCACACCTTCGGATGCTACGTCCTCGCCCACCGACCGACTGGTCAGTCAACCAGTAAGCTTGGGCGAGGCCCCACACGATCTGGAAAGAGGACTCCCCATGGCGAGTGAAGCGCTGGTCTTCGACGCGATTCGCACCCCCCGAGGCAAAGGCAAGAGCAACGGCTCCCTGCACAGCACCAAGCCGGTCGACCTGGTTGTCGGCCTGATGCACGAGACGCTCGGCCGAAACGTCAAGCTCGACCCCAACCGCGTGGACGATGTCGTGCTCGGCTGCGTCTCCCCCGTTGGCGACCAGGGCGCGGACATCGCCAAGACGGCCGCCATCAAGGCCGGCCTGCCCGACACGGTCGCGGGCGTGCAGCTCAACCGCTTCTGCGCCTCGGGCCTCGAGGCCGTGAACATCGCCGCCCAGAAGGTCGCATCAGGCTGGGAGGACCTCGTGTTCGCCGGCGGAGTCGAGTCGATGTCGCGCGTGCCGATGGGCTCTGACGGCGGCGCCTGGGCGATGGACCCCGAGACCAACTACGACACCTCGTTCGTGCCCCAGGGCATCGGCGCCGACCTGATCGCCACCGTCGAGGAGTTCTCCCGTGACGACGTTGATGCCTACGCAACCCGATCGCAGGAGCGCGCCGCGGCCGCTCGCGACGCCGGCAAGTTCGACAACTCGGTGATCCCGGTCGCCGATATCAATGACCAGGTGCTGTTGGACAAGGACGAGTTCATCCGCCCCGGCACCACCGTCGAGACCCTCAGCGGGCTCAAGCCCTCCTTCGCCGCCATGGGCGAGATGGGCGGCTTCGACGCCGTGGCGCTCCAGCAGTACCACTGGGTCGAGGAGATCAACCACGTGCACACCCCGGGCAACTCTTCGGGCATCGTGGACGGCGCTTCGCTGCTCACGATCGGCAACGCGCAGACCGGCCAGGACCTGGGCATGGAGCCGCGCGCCCGCATCCTGTCCACCGCCGTCTCGGGCGCCGATCCCACGATCATGCTCACCGGGCCCGCGCCCGCGTCGAAGAAGGCGCTGGCCAAGGCCGGCATCACCAAGGACGACCTCGATCTGGTCGAGATCAACGAGGCGTTTGCGGCCGTGGTCCTGCGCTTCGTGCGTGACATGGACCTCGACATGGAGAAGGTGAACGTCAACGGCGGCGCCATCGCCATGGGCCACCCGCTGGGCGCGACCGGCGGCATGATCCTGGGCACGCTGATCGACGAGCTCGAGCGCACTGGCGGCCGCTACGGCCTGGCCACGCTCTGCGTCGGCGGCGGCATGGGCATCGCGACCGTCATCGAGCGCGTCTAGGCGCCGGCCCGGACTACGAGAGGAATTGAACGAGCCTATGAGCGAGAGCACCACCATCAAGTGGGAGCGCGGCGATGACGGCATCGTCGTGCTCACCCTCGACGACCCGAATCAGTCAGCCAACACGATGAACGCCGCCTACGGCGAGTCGATGGAGGCCACCGTCGAGCGACTCGAGGCCGAGGTCGACGACATCACCGGAGTGATCATCACCTCGGCCAAGTCGACGTTCTTCGCCGGCGGCGACCTGAACGACCTGATCTCGGTCGGCCCCGACCAGGCCGCCGTGTTCGGCGAGGGCATCACGATGATCAAGGCTCAGCTGCGCCGGCTCGAGACCCTCGGAAAGCCCGTCGTGGCCTGTATCGACGGCGCGGCGCTTGGCGGCGGCCTCGAGATCACGCTGGCGTGCCACCACCGGATCGCCACCGAGAACCCGAAGATCCAGCTCGGCTTCCCCGAGGTCCAGCTCGGCCTGCTGCCCGGCGCGGGCGGCGTCACCCGCATCACGCGCCTGCGCGGAATCGGCGACGGGCTGATGACGTGGCTCATGCAGGGCAAGCGCTACAAGGCGGCCGAGGCGAAGGAGAAGGGTGTGATCGACGAGCTCGTCGCCACCGCCGACGAGCTGATCCCCGCCGCCAAGAAGTGGATCGGCGAGAACCCCGAGGCGGTGCAGCCCTACGACGTAAAGGGCTACAAGATCCCGGGCGGCACCCCGTCGACTCCGGCGCTCGCTCAAAACCTGCCGGCGTTTCCGGCCAACCTGCGCAAGCAGTTGAAGGGCGCCAACTACCCGGCGCCCAGGGCGATCATGGCCGCGGCCGTGGAGGGCGCGCAGGTCGACATCGACACCGCGTTCGCCATCGAAGGACGCTACTTCGTGGACCTCGTCCGCGGCCAGGTTTCGAAGAACATGATCCAGGCGTTCTTCTTCGACCTCCAGCAGGTCAACGGCGCCCGCGGCCGTGGTGAGGACGTCGAGACGTTCAAGGTCAAGAAGGTCGTGGTGCTCGGCGCCGGCATGATGGGCGCCGGCATCGCCTACCAGTGCGCCAAGTCGGGCATCGAAGTCGTGCTCAAGGACGTCGACCAGGCGGCCGCCGAGCGAGGAAAGGGCTACTCCGAGAAGCTCGTGGCCAAGGGGGTCGAGCGCGGCAAGGTGACCCAGGAGAAGGGCGACGCGCTGCTTGCGCGCATCACCCCGACCACCGATGCGGCCGCGGCCGACGGCGCCGACCTCGTGATCGAAGCGGTGTTCGAGGATCCTGGCGTCAAGGCGACAGTGTTCGGCGAGATCGAGCCGCACCTGGCCGACGGCGCCCTGCTGGGCTCCAACACCTCAACGCTGCCGATCACGCAGCTCGCCGAGGGTGTCTCGCGCCCCGACGACTTCGTGGGGCTGCACTTCTTCTCCCCCGTGGACAAGATGCCGCTGCTCGAGATCATCAAGGGCGAGAAGACAAGCGACGCGACCCTGTACCGGGCGCTCGACGTGGCCAAGCAGATCAAGAAGACCCCGATCGTGGTCAACGACTCGCGCGGGTTCTTCACCTCGCGGGTGATCGGCACGTTCATCAACGAGGGCATCGCCATGCTCACCGAGGGCATTCCGGCGTCCTCGATCGAGCAGGCGTCGTCACAGGCCGGCTATCCCGCGCCCGTGCTGCAGCTCTCCGACGAGCTCAACCTCAAGCTGATGCGCAAGATCCGCGTGGCGGCCGAGGAGGCCGGGTCCGACGGCGGCAGCGGATGGGACAAGCACCCCTCCGTCGCGGTCATCGACCAGATGCTCGACGAGTTCGACCGCCCCGGCAAGCTCGAGGGCAAGGGCTTCTACGAGTACGACGAGAGCGGCAAGCGCACGCATCTCTGGAAGGGCCTGCGCGACGCCTTCCCGATCGTGGACGACCCGAAGTCGATCTCGCTGCGCGACCTCGAGGAGCGGATGATGTTCATCGAGTCGATCGAGACCGTGAAGTGCCTCGACGAGGGCGTCATCGAGACCATCGCCGACGCCAACATCGGCTCGATCATGGGCATCGGCTTTCCCGGCTGGTCGGGCGGGGTGCTGCAGTACATCAACGGTTACGAGGGCGGCCTGACCGGCTTCGTGGCGCGGGCGCGCGAGCTGTCAGCGCAATACGGCGAGCGGTTCGAGCCGCCGGCGTCGCTGGTCGAGAAGGCCGAGCGCGGCGAGACCTATACGGACTCGCCCGAGCTGGCCACCGTCTGATTCGACTCGATCGATCGCAGTAGGTCGAGGACCTCGGGGGCACACGCCGGGGGCGTCTGTGCTTGCGTAGCCGCAGCGTACGTTTCTGCGGACACGTGCCGATGCTCGCCGCCGGTCACGCTCCGGGGCGTTCCCTGCGTTACGTCTCTGTGACGATGCGAAGCGCGATGCTCGCGCTCGTCCTCAAGCTCACCCTGGCGCCTGCGCTGGTCGCCACTGCCACCCGGGTGGCCGGGCGTCTGGGCCATCGGGCGGGCGGCTTGGTCGGCGGACTGCCGGTGGTCGCGGGCCCGATCCTGCTCATCTACGCGATCGAGCAGGGCGAGGCCTTCGCCGCCGAGGCTGCGCGCGGCGCGGTGCTGGGCATCGTCTCGCTGGTTGGCTTCTGCCTGGCCTACGCACTGGCCGCGCTGCGACGCGGCACCGCGGTCGCGCTCGCGGCGGGCTGGACCGCCTTCGGCGCGGGCACGGTCGCGTTCTCAGCGGTCACCCCGCCGCTGGCTCTTGGCACCGCCGTGACCCTCGCCGCCGTGGCCGGCGGCACCGCCGCGCTCTACCGGCTGATCCCTGAGTCCGGCCCCGGCAAACGGGGCCCCGACCTGCTCGCGTGGCGCCTCGCGGTGACCGCCGTGCTGGTGCTCGCGCTCACGGGTGTGGCGGGCTCGCTCTCGCCCCACCTCGCCGGCCTGCTCGCCCCGTTTCCGATCATCACGGCGGTGCTCGCCGGGTTCACGCAGTTCCACACCGGTCCCGGCGCCGCGGTCGAGCTGCTGGCGGGCCTGAGCGGCGCACTCGTGTGCTTCACGGCCTTCTTCGCGACCCTCGCCGCGCTTATCGGCCCGCTCGGCGCGGCCGCGGCGTTCGCCCTTGCGACCGGCGCCGCGTTAGCCGGCTGGGGCATGCTCGTGGCCGTAGTCGCGCGCAGCCGGTGACGCCGCTCGCACAACCGCTCGATGTCGCGCCGAACGGTGCGCCCGGAGATCTCCAGCATGTGAACACGAGTCGCGGTCACATACTGACCTAAACCGATCCTAAGGTGACGGCATGGCATTTACGACAGCGATAGCGGAATCTGTAGCCGTGGAATCGGCACAGATCAAAACGTCTCGACCCGAAGCCGTAATCAAGGTCTCGGGGCTCGTCAAGACCTACGGCGAAGTTCGTGCCGTCGACGGCATCGACTTCGAGGTGCGCCGGGGCACGGTGTTCGGCCTGCTCGGCCCCAACGGCGCCGGCAAGACTACCGCTGTGCGCGTGCTCACCACACTCCAGGCCCCCACGGCGGGCGATATCGAGGTAGCGGGCATCGATGCGGTGCGCGAGCCTGCCCGACTGCGCCAGCAGATCGGCCTGGCCGGCCAGTACGCGTCAGTCGACGAGAGCCTCACGGGCGCCGAGAACTTGGTGATGGTCGGTCGTCTCTACGGCATGCCGCGCAAGCAGGCCAAGGCGCGCGCGGCCGAGCTGCTCGAGCGCTTCTCGCTCTCCGACGCCGCCGGCCGCGTCGTCAAGAAGTACTCGGGCGGCATGCGCCGCCGCCTCGACCTGGCCGCAGCGCTGGTGGCAAACCCACCCGTGCTGTTCCTCGACGAGCCGACCGCGGGACTCGATCCGCGCAGCCGGCTGGACCTCTGGGCCATGATCGAAGGCCTGGTCGGCGAGGGCACCACGGTGCTGCTGACCACCCAGTACCTCGACGAGGCCGACCGTCTGGCCGACGACATCGCGGTGATCGACCACGGCAAGGTCATCGCCCAAGGCACGCCGACCGAGCTCAAGAGCCGGGTGGGCGGCGAGCGTCTGGAGGTACAGCTCGAAGACCCCGCACAGGCGCCGCGGGCAATCGAAGCGCTGGCGACGCTCTCAGACGAACCGCCGGCGGGCGAGGGCGACACGGTCACCCTCGCGGTGCGCGGACGCAAGGGAACGATCGTCGACGCCGTGCAGCGGCTCGGCGCAGCGGGCGTCGGCGTGGCCGACATCGGCTTGCGGACGCCCACGATGGACGACGTGTTCCTGACCCTCACTGGTCGTACCGTCGAGACCGGTGACGAAGACGAGCCCGAGGAGGCTGCGGCATGAGGCGACTTGCAAGCGACACCTTGATCATGGCCGAGCGCAACATCGTCCGCCTGCCGCGCCAGCCCGATCTGATCACCGCGTTCACGATCCAGCCGATCATGTTCGTGCTGCTGTTCGTGTACGTGTTCGGCGGCGCGATCCAGACGCCAGGCTATGACAACTACAAGGACTTCCTGATCCCTGGAATCATCGTGCAGAACATCGCCTTCGGGGGCTTCGTCACGGCGATGGGCCTGGCGGAAGACCTCAACAAGGGACTGATCGACCGCTTCCGCTCGCTGCCGATGTCGCGGGCGGCGCTGCTGGCCGGGCGGACGCTCTCTGACGTGTTCACCAACATCATGTCGATGACCATCCTGGTGATCACCGGGCTGATCATCGGGTTCTCGTTCGGGTCAAGCGCGCTCCACGTGATCGCCGGCGTGCTGCTGATGGTGCTGTTCGGCTTCGCCTTCTCGTGGGTGTTCGCGTTCCTCGGAATGCTCGTCACGACGCCCGAGGCCGCCAACTCACTCGGGTTCATGTTGGTGTTCCCGCTCACGTTCATCTCGTCGGCGTTCGTGCCGACCGACACCCTGCCCGGGCCGCTGAAGTGGTTCGCCGAGGTGAACCCGTTCACGGTCGTCGTGGACGAGATGCGCGAGCTCTGGGTCGGCCACCCGGGTGGCAGCCTGTGGCAGGCCGTCGCGTGGTCGGTGGCCATCATCGCCGTGTTCGCGCCTTTGGCCGTATGGCGCTATCGCAAGGCCGCCGAGCGCTGAGCTCATCGGCCGGGGAGGTCTCGTTTAAAGCGGGGCCTCCCCGACCCATTTGTTAAGCCGCAGCGCTTATGGGTGACACCGCCACCAGCGTGTGAAAGAGTCCGCGCGCGGCCCTGAGGGGGGCGTTCCTAGCCGAAGCCGAGGGAGAAAGTGTCTGTGGGTCGTCTGCTGAAGTTGTTCGCGTCTCCGTTCTCGGATGCCTGTCGTTTGTCGCGACCGCATCCGCCGCAGGCGACCATGCGGTTTGCCAACCGGCCCACGTTCCAGCAGGTACTGGAGTTCAAGCGCCCATAGGAGGAGAAGTCCATGTCGATCGCAGTGTCGGTGAATATTCAGGACATGACGGCTGAGCGCTTCGATTCCCTGAAGGAGGGACTCGGGGACGACGCGCCGGAAGGGATGCTCGTGCAGACGGCGGGCCCGGCGGAAAGCGGCGGCTTTCGCGTCTTCAGCGTATGGGAGTCAAAGGAGGACTACGAGCGGTTTCGCGAGGATCGGCTCCTGCCCGCCGTCCGGGAGGCCCTCGGCGACGAGGCCGCGGACGGCCCTTCCAGTGCTGAGGTCTACGAGCTGCACGACCTCTTCATAAGGCCAAAGCCTTCGTCCTAGCCTGGGGGCGGGATCCGGGAGTGCCCTTCCGGGAAGCCTGGACACTCCTCCAGTGCACTCCCGGATCCCGCCTTCGACACGGCCCGGGGCTCGGTGCTCAAGAGGACACGCTGGCCTCCGCCGGCCTCCTCGTTCCATCGATGTAGCGCTGCGGCTCGGCCTCGAAGGCATGCAGGCAATGGTTCGAGCAGAAGTTGAAGGTGCGCCCGTCCAGCTCCTTCGTCACCGCCTTGGCGCGGTCGACAGTCATGCCGCACACGGGGTCGGTGACGCCGCGGCGGACGGTTAGCCAGAACAGCAGCCCGAAGACCACGAGCCCTGCGACATTGAGGAACAGCTTGTAGTCGACGCTGATGGAGCTGAAGATGTCCGCGCGGGTAGGTCGCGCCCCGTCGGGGATGAGGCCGACGCCGCTGAAGACGGCGTCGATGACCAGGGCCGCCACGACCATGGTCACGAACATCAATGCCGTGATGCGCAGCGCGAACTTGGTCCCGTAGTACTTGCGGTAGATGGCGAGGATGGGCAGCACGATGAGGTCGGCGAATATGAACGCCATCACCCCGGCGAAGCTGATGCCGCCGCTCCAGAGCACGGCAGCCAGGGGAACGTTGCCGACCGAGCAGACGAAGCTCAGCACCGCGATGACGGGCCCGATGAACGCCCCCCATACGGTTTGCACCAGCGCCGGGGAGTCCCTGAGAAACAGGCCGTTGAAGAAGCTGTCGCCCAACTGCGCGACAAAGCCGGCCAGCACGAAGCCGATCGTGATCTCCTTGTAGAGCATCTGCCAGTCGCCGCGGAAGTTGTGCGCCACATCAGACCACGCCGAAGCCGAGGTCAGGCGCTGGCGCCAGCCCATGCGCTCGGCGGCCATATGGTGCTGATGACCGGTGTCAGCCTCCTGTGCGTGCTCGCGGGCCTCGTCTTCGAGCTGGCGGGAGACGAAGGCGCGCAGCAGCAGTGCCATGAGAGCGATCATCACGATGCCGCCGAGGTATTCGGCCAGCGCGAACTGCCAGCCGATCAGCACCCACAGCACGAGACCGAGCTCCCACACGAGATTGGTGGAAGCGAACTGGAAGGCGAGCGCGGACGCCGCCGAAGCGCCCTTCTGAAACAGACTCTTGGCGATGGCGATGGCCGCGTAAGAGCACGAGGACGAAGCCGCCCCAAGACCGGTGGCCTTGGCCAAAGGCTTGACGCCGTCCCCGGCGAGCGCACGTTCGATGTTCTCTTTCGGCACCCATGCCTGGACTACCGCGGAGATCGCAAAGCCAAAGACCAGCGCCCACCACACCTCCCAGGCCATCAGGAAGGAGTCCTTGAAACCGCTGCCGATGACGTCGAGAATGGACCTCATGAACTGAGCATACTCCCGGGGGGTACTCGGTTCGCAGCTGTCCCCCGCGACCTCACCTGCAAGCTGCTCGACTTCACACTCAGTCCCTCCCGAACCGATGTCCCAAGCGGCGTATCGGCCGGGTCAGCCAGCGAACGAAGAGCATGAGCCGAGAGCGGCCGCGTTGCTTCCTTGGCAGGTCATGACTGCCACGGACCGAGCGTGAACGGGTATGCCGGGCGGGGTCAGCGGCGAAGGCCGATTGGCAGGGCTGCGAACAGAAGTGGTAGGTAACACCGCGGTAGACCTGGCTGGCGTGGGCCCGTTCGGGATCGATGGCCATGCGGCACACCGGGTCGACCGGTAGCGCGCGGGGGGTGTTCTCGGCTTCGAGAGCGAGTTCGAACAGCGCTACGGGGCGGGCCACATTCTTGAACGTTCGCTGGCCACGACTACGGACAGCAATCGAATCCCCGAGGGCGTCGCGCGTGTTCTCTGTCAGGAGTACTTCGCCGGCTTGGGCGGCATCGGTGACCCGGGAGGCGATGTTGACCGCCGACCCGAACCAGTCGTCGCCCTTGCGAACGGCCGTCCCGGTGTGAATGCCAAGCCGGACCCCAAGCGCCTGGTGGCGTCCGCTGCGCCCGCCGACGATGCGCTCAGCCAAGCGGGCAGCGTCGAGGGCTCTCGTCGTCCTGACCATGAGAGCATCGCCGATGGCCTTTACCTCCTCGGCGTCGTACTCGGCTAGGAGCGCCCGCACATCCTCACAGAACTCGGCCGCGACATCGGCGGCGTTCTCGTCGCCGTGGGCCTCGGTGAGGGCGGTGTACCCCGCCAGGTCGGCGAACAGGAAAGTGTGGCCGCTCTCGGTAGTGGTCGCTGAACCGAGCGATGCTGAGTGCCCCTTGCCGTCTTCACGTAGGTCGTTCACGGTCGGCGCGCGCTCCCGAGGATGTGAGGTATCGGCGGAATCAAGCGCGAGGGAGTGAAGCCAAACCGGGAGGAGTCCTCGATGACGAAACCAGCCGCAACGATGGCCGACAACGTCTCTCGGGTGGGATGGCAGCCCCCAGCTATCCGTGGCCAGAGCGTGCTGCGGTCTGCCAGTTCCAGGACCGCGCGCATCGGCTGACGGTGGGCGTGCACGTGCTCGTAGAAGCGGAGCTCGCCGCCGGGGCGCACAACACGGTAGAGCTGCGCCAACGCCCGCGCCGGGTCGGGGACGGTACAGAGCACGAGCGCGGAGACGGCAGCATCGAAGGAGGCATCGTCGAAGGGCAGGTCGTCAGCAAGGCCGTCAACGAGCGTCACCGGGACCGAAGCCGACGACGACGCCCGCTCGGCGCGTTTGCGCATGTATGGCTCCGGCTCGACGGCTACGACCTCTGTCACCTCGGTCGGGTAGTACTCGAAGTTGCTCCCGTTGCCGGCGCCGACCTCGATGACACGGCCGTTGAGGCCGGCGACCGTCCGGCGCCGATGTAGGGCCTCCTCGGCCCCTTCGCTCTCGGTCATGCGCGAATACCAACGCGCGAACAGCGGATTGCGGACTTGCGTGGTCATGCGGCTGCCTCCACGGTCACGTCACCCATACCCGCAGGATGCCGACTCTGCGGGCATCGTTCCAGCGCAAGCTGAGCGCCGCCACACCGCCAACGACCTCCGAGCATTCGGCCGGAGCTGCAGCGCCACCAACAAGTGGCGCTGCAGCAGCAGGTCAACCGGAGTGCTTGGAGTGCCCCGACCCCATGCCCTATCCCTGTGCGTGGTCTCGCATTTGCTTTATCTCGCGCGTCTGGGTGGCGATGATGTTCTTCGCCAGCTTCTTGAGCTCGGCATTTTTCCCCTTTGCCAGCTCGACACGGGCCATCGGGATAGCCGCCTGATGGTGGGGCAGCATCATCGCGATGAACTTCGCGTCGAAGGGCTTTGCGCCCTCGAGCATCTGTGCATCCATGTGCATCCCGGCCATCGATGTTCCGAGCTTGCCCTTCTTGATGCCGGCGCCTGCGAGCTTGCTATCGACGGCCTGCATCTGAGCGACCTCGGCGTTCTGCGAACGCGCGATGTTCTTGGCCAGCGTCTTTACGAACGGGCCGGTGGCCTCGCCCTTGGCGATCACGGTCATCTGCACCGCCGACTTGTGGTGGGGCACCATGCCGGCAACGAACGCACGGTCCGTGGAATTGCCGGTCGAGCTCGATGCGCCTGAGGACTTGCCGTCTGACCCACAACCCGCCCACAGCGCGGCAGCGACAAGGGTCAGGAGAACGGCGAACGCCGTCCGGGATTTTGTCTTCATGAGGTTCTCCTTTGGAGAGATGTCTGAACAGGACAACTTGAGAGGCGCATTCGCGCGCCTGGTTGCTGTCAAAGCCTCAGAACAACCGTCGCGACCGGACTCGAACGAGCACGTGGTGCCGGCGCCATAACGACGCGTTGAGGCGCGATGCGTAGCCGCACCCGTCGTAACCTCGGGAGGCGAAGGGGCAGCGTCGCGATCGTCAAAGCGACCAACGGGACGACGCCGAGGCAAACGACCATGGCGCTGTGCGCGGCCATGTCGGCCATGCCCATGTCGCCCGGAGAAAAGTGGTGGACGGCTACGGTCGCGCCCAGGCAGACCATTACGACCACCACAGCCAGATGCCGGCGACGCCCGCGAAACAGCCCGTTGAGAGCGTTAGCGCTAATGAGCGCTATTGCGAAGCCCGGACGCAAACGGTTCATTCGCAGGTCAGGCTTGACGCCTAGACGCTCCCGAGCTGTGCAGACATGCCTACCTAGCCACGACGCATCAGTCGCCCGACTGCGGCCATCAATTCCTCGGTCTTCTCCTGCTGCTCGCCGGCCTTTGCCTTGACCACGCAATGTCGGGCGTGGTCGTCGAGAAGTCCGAGAGCGACCTTGTCCAACGCGGCCTGGATGGCGCCTATCTGCGTCAACACGTCGATGCAGTAGCGCTCATCCTCAACCATCGCCTCGACACCGCGAACCTGGCCCTCCACGCGCTTTAGGCGTGTGAGCAACTGGTCCTTGGTCGCGCTGTAGCCGCGTGTCGGCGTTTGGGAGGCCATACTTTGGATAGCATACCCCCTTGGGGTGTCGCGAAGATGAGCAAGTAGCGAGGGTAGCCGCTTGACATACCCACCGGGGGTATTAGTATAGTGGTCGCCCACGATTGGAAGGGGTCCATGTCCTCATCTTTCGAACAGCACGACACCGCGGCCGTTTCGGCCGTCGCCAGCGTCGATTCTGACGACCACCATGCGGAGCTTCCGACCTCCGGACGCGCGCTCGACAGCGTAGCCATCAATGCCACACTGCACTGCCTCGCCGGATGCGCCATCGGAGAGGTCGTCGGCATGCTCATCGGCACCGCCGCCGGGTTCTCAAACCTCGGCACCATCGCCATCTCCATCGTCCTTGCGTTCGTCTTCGGCTACTCGCTGACGAGCCTGCCTCTGATGCGTGCGGGCATGGCCCTGGGGGCCGTCATCGCCGTCGCCCTCGCTACCGACACCTTCTCCATCGCGACCATGGAGGTCATCGACAACCTCATCATGGTCGTCGTTCCCGGCGCCATGGACGCGGGCCTCGGAGACCTCCTCTTCTGGGGCTCTCTGTCCTTCGCCCTAGTGCTCGCCGGCATCGGCGCCTTCCCCGTCAACCGTTGGCTGCTGACCCGTGGCAAAGGTCACGCTGTTTTGCACGAGACCGGCATCCATGGGGGTCCGAACCTGCGAGTGGTCGCAGCCATCGTCGCCGTCGCCGGCGTCTTCGGAACCGCTGTCCTCGTACGCGAAGCATTGAGCTGACTCGTGAGCGCGAAGACGATCGGGTTGGCAGCCGGCGCGGTTCTGGGCGGGGCGATTTGGTGGCGCAACCACCCATCGGCCTGTCCGTATGGGCAGCGCTTCTGGGTGGAGACACCGCATCCCTTCATCACGCGGCCGCGCCTACGGGTGGTTTTGGCGCCTCAGCCCGGCGAGCACGTACTGGAGGTCGGGCCGGGGACCGGCTACTACAGCCTGCACGTCGCGGGATGGGTGTCACCCGGGGGCCAACTCGACATCTTTGACCTGCAACAGGAGATGCTCGACCACACCACCAGCCGAGCCCGTGAGGCCGACCTCGACAACGTCGTTCCAACCCGTGGCGACGCGCGCGACCTGCCCTACGCCGACGCAAGCTTCGATGCCGCATACATGACCGCCGTCCTCGGCGAAATCCCGGACCAGGATGCAGCCCTCCAGGAACTGGCTCGGGTGCTCGCACCCGGAGGGCGCCTGGTCATCGGCGAGCTTTTCGGCGATCCGCACTGGGTGAGTCCCACACGCCTACGTGAAGGCGCCGAACGGGCCGGTCTTACCTTCTCCCAGCGGTCAGGTACTCCGCTGGGCTACTTCGCGCGGTTCGAACGCTGAGATACCACGGGGTTCCCGAGACCCTGGGACCGTCAGGGCTAGAGATCAGCCCGATCGCCGCCGTGACATCGCACTACGCGGCAGCGGCTGCCGGCGCCTCGCCGCGACGGGCGTCCTCGGCATGCTCGCGCGAGTCGCGCGACGAGATCAGGACCGTTGCGGCGAGGGCGCCAAGCGCCGCGAATCCCGCCCCGACCAGGAACGCCGTCTGGAACCCGTCGGTCAGGTCGGCGAGCTGGCCCGGCCTCAGGGGTCCCTGCGCATCGATGCCACCCGAGACCGACGTCGCGACCGACGCGAGGATCGCGACTCCGAGCGCACCGCCCACCTGCTGACTCGTGTTGATCAGGCCCGAGGCCAGGCCGGCCTGGTCGGGGCGGGTGCCCGTGACCCCCGCGATCGTCACCGGGACGAACGAGAACCCGAGGCCGACGGCGGCGAGCAGCGAGGGCCCGAGGACGTCGGAGACGAACGATCCGCCGACGGAGATCTGGGTGAACCACAACAGCCCCGCGGCGACGAACAGCATGCCCGCGATCAGCGTCGGCTTGAAGCCGATCCGCGTGACGAGTTGGGAGGCCGCGCCGGCCGAGAGGATGATGGCGATCGCGAGCGGCAGGTAGGCGAAGCCCGACTTCAGCGCGCTGAACCCGAGCACCTGCTGCAGGTAGAGCGAGATGAAGAAGAACATCGAGAACAGCGACATGCCGACCAGCAGACCGACCACGTTGGCGCCGCGCAGCGTGCGAAGGCGGAAGGTCGACAGCGGCATGAGCGGCTTGCGGACCCGCATCTCGATCGCGATGAAGGTCGCGATGAGCGCGAGCGCGAGCGCGCCGAGCCCCAGTGTCTGGACGCTCGTCCAGCCCGCCTGCTCAGCGTCGACGACGGCGTAGACGAGGATTGCCAGGCCCGCGGTGACGGATACCGCGCCGGGGATGTCGAAGTTCTTCTCATCCACCTCGTCGCGCGACTCCGGCAGCAGGCGCGGCGCGAGCACCGCGGCGATCAGGCCGATGGGGACGTTGACCCAGAGCACCCACTCCCATCCGAGGTACTCGGTCAGCACGCCGCCGAGCAGCACCCCGGCGGCGCCACCGGCCCCCGCGACGGCACCCCAGACGCCGAGCGCGCGGTTACGCTCGGCGCCCTCGGCGAACGTCGTCGTCACGATCGACAGAGCGGCGGGCGAGACGATCGCGGCCCCCAGCCCCTGGAGGCCGCGGGCGACGATCAGCCAGCCGTCCGAGGTCGCCAGCCCACCCGCGAGGGAGGCGAGCGAGAACACCACGAGCCCGATCATGAACAGGCGCCGGCGACCGAGCAGGTCGGCTAGGCGACCGCCGAGCAAGAGGAACCCGCCGAACATGAGCGTGTAGGAGTTGACGACCCACGAGAGGTTGTCCTGGGAGAACTGGAGGTCCTTGCCGATCGTCGGCAGCGCGACGTTCACGATCGAGGCGTCGACGACGATGATGAACTGGGTCATCGCAAGCAAAACGAGGGCGATGTTCTTGGCGCGGGGCGTGTCTAGAGAGGCCATGGACCACATGCTCGCGCCTTTTGCGGTCAGCTTCTGTCCGCGTTAAGAGTCATGCGGTCAGTTCGTGACCGCATAACGTGGGAAGCTGGTCCCGATGCTCGGGACCTCAGCCCGCCTCCTTGCGCTTCTCTCCCTGCTCCAGCAGCGCCGGGAGTGGAGCGGACCCGAGCTCGCCGGGCGGCTCGAGGTCGGGCCGCGCACGATCCGTCGCGACATCGACAAGCTGCGCGACCTGGGCTATCCGATCGAGGCGGCGCCGGGCGTGGCCGGCGGCTATCGCCTCGGCGCGGGCGCGCAGATGCCGCCGCTGCTCCTCGACGACGCCGAAGCCGTTGCCGTGGCCGTCGGCCTGCGCAGCGCAGCGTCGGGGTCGATCGCCGGGATCGAGGAGACGTCCGTGCGAGCACTTGCGAAGATCCAGCAGATCCTGCCCGACCGACTGCGCAGCCGCGTCCAGGCGCTTGGCGACGCCACTTCGGCCTTCGGGGTCGAAGGCCCCCGCATCGACGCCGACGTCCTGGCCCTCATCGCGGCCGCCTGCCGCGACGAGATGCGCCTGCGGTTCTCATATACCGCCCGCGACGCGGCCGACAGCCGGCGCGAGGTAGAGCCCGCCGCGGTCGTGCACAGCGGCTGGCGGTGGTACCTCGTCGCCTGGGACATCGACCGCGAGGACTGGCGCACCTTCCGAATCGACCGGATCGCCGGTCGCCCGGCGACCGCCGCGCGCGGCTGCCGCCGCGAGGTGCCGGGAGGTGACCCGGCGGCGTTCGTAAGGCGCTCCCTCCGAGGCGGCGAGGTCGCCCGCACCGACCGCGGCCGCGTGCGCCTCGGCGCACCGGCGACCCTCATCGAGCCGCGCGTCCCGGCCCGCTACGCGACCGTCGCGCCAGACGGCCCGGGCGCCTGCATCGTCGAGACGACCGGCCGCTGGTCATACGAGTTCCTGGTCTGGATGGGCACCCTCGACGTCGAGATCACCGTCCTCGAGCCGCCCGAGCTGGCCGGCGCTGCGAGCGCGATCGCGTCGCGGCTGGCGTCCGCGGGCGGGGCCGCGGCAACGTAGCTGAAGAGTCAGAGTCAGCTTGGCGAAGCGGCCACGTCAGTCGCGCGATCGAGCAACCCAAACGCATAAACCCCGCATTAGCGGGGCTTCTTGAGGGGTGAGCGACGGGGCTCGAACCCGCGACCGCCGGGAACCACAATTTGCCCGAACGGCATCTGGCTAGGTCGATTTAGCTCCAGCTAGCGCAGTTGCGTCGAGTCGCGTCGGGTCATATCTGCCTAGTTGGGGACACGGTTCGGGACACGACATCGACTCGACGCCCTGACCTGGACCGACGACCTGAAGAGGTTCACAGCGTTCGGTACGCACCGTAGCCCTAGTGATACGGCTCCCGGGCCCCTCAGGCAGTCGCCTTCAGGTCACGGTGTGGGGGCGTATTCGTCGTCTGTCACGTGGTCGCCCCAGGTCACGGGGTTGCCTTGGTCGTCGGCTTCCTGGATGGCGATGTGGGTCATGAGCCGGTCGCTGGCGGCGCCGTGCCAGTGGTCCTCGCCGGGCTCGAAGTACACGCGATCACCCGGGCGGATGACCTCTATCTCGTCGCCGCGGCGCTGGCATAGCCCGACGCCCTCGGTCACGTAGATGGTCTGACCGAACGGGTGCGTATGCCATGCCGTTCGGGCGCCGGGGGTGAAGTGCACCAGCG
>JBBRYL010000005.1:0-81232 GCA_038237685.1 Solirubrobacterales bacterium
GCTGCCGATGCTCGCGTCGACCGACCGGCGGACGCCCCGGCGACCGCATCACCGGCCGTCCCGCACGCTCCCAAGCCCGCACCTTCTTGCCCATCGCAACTCCTCTTGATCAGGCGTTGCAACGACCGATTGAATCCGCCGGTCGCTGCTGCCGCGCAGGTCCCCGGCCACCTTCCAGGGGGCTCGCGCGCACGGGGGAGGTCCGGTGTCTCCGCTAAGAAAGGTCCATGCGCGACTTCGTCCTGATCACCGGCTTCTCCGGCGCGGGCAAGTCACAGGCGATGGCGTGCTTCGAGGACGCCGGCTACTTCTGCGTGGACAACCTGCCGCCCGAGATGATCGGGCAGCTGGCCGAGCTGCTGGAGCACGAGGGGTCTCACGTGCAGCGGGCCGCGGTGGCCTGCGACGTGCGCGGGGGAGACTTCTTCGAGGGGCTGGTAAAGGTGCTCGGCGGCCTCACCGCGAAGGGCGTCGCCTACCGGCTGCTGTTCCTCGCGGCCTCGGAGAATGTCCTCGTCAACCGCTTCAAGGAGACCCGCAGGCGTCACCCGCTGTCCGGCGACGCCGTCAGCGAGAGCGACCCCGAGGGCGGCGCGGTGATCCGCGCCATCGACGCCGAGCGCCGGCTGCTCGCGCCGCTGCGCGCGCGTGCAGACGTGTCCATCGACACCTCCGACTTCAGCGCCGCCCGGCTGCGCAAGGTCGTGGCCGACAAGATGCTGCCGCGCGGCCACGTGGGCAAGCTGGCGGTCACGTTCCTGACCTACGGCTTCAAGCATGGCGCGCCCCGCGACGCCGACCTGCTCTTCGACGTCCGCTTCCTGCCCAACCCGCACTACGAGGCCGATCTGCGGCCGCTCACGGGGCTCGACGCCCCGGTGCGCGATTACGTGAAGGCCTCGCAGGGCATCGACGAGTTCTTCGAGCACCTCACGCCGCTGCTGGACTACCTGCTGCCCCAGTACGAGCGCGAGGGCAAGGCCCATCTGACGATCGGCATCGGCTGTACCGGCGGGCGGCACCGGTCCGTTGTGATCGCCGAGCACCTGGCAGGCAAGTACAGCGAGGACGGCGACTACCTCGTCGATGTCGTCCACCGCGACATCGACAAGGCGCCGCGTCAGCCCTGAGGCAGAGCCGATAGATTCCGACGCGTCTCCAGGAGCCCGACGAAAGGACTCGCACGCATGGCCCTCAAGGCCGGAATCAACGGCTTCGGCCGCATCGGACGC
This sequence comes from Solirubrobacterales bacterium, assembly GCA_038237685.1. Taxonomy (GTDB): domain Bacteria; phylum Actinomycetota; class Thermoleophilia; order Solirubrobacterales; family Thermoleophilaceae; genus JAAYBF01. The sequence goes on from JBBRYL010000005.1 coordinate 1,233, forward strand.
AACGTCTTTCGCGCCGCCACCGAGCGCGGGGCCGACATCGAGTGGGTCGGGATCAACGACATCACCGACAACGAGACGCTTGCCCACCTCCTGAAGTACGACTCGATACTCGGACCCTTCCATGGCACCGTCGAGGCCACGGAGACCGGGTTGGTGATCAACGGCACCGAGATCAAGGTGTCCGCCGAGCGCGACCCCGCCGATCTGCCCTGGGGCGATCTCGGCGCGGAGGTCGTGGTCGAGTCCACCGGCCTGTTCACCAAGCGCGACGACGCTGCCAAGCACCTGGCCGCCGGCGCCAAGAAGGTGATCATCTCCGCCCCGGCCACCGAACCCGACGTCACGCTCGTGCTGGGCGTAAACGACGACGCCTACGACGTGGACAACCACCACGTCGTCTCGAACGCGTCTTGCACGACCAACTGCCTCGGACCGGTCGCGCGCGTCCTGCACGACGCCGTCGGCATCGACTCGGGGGTTATGACGACCATCCACGCCTACACCGCCGACCAGAACCTGCACGACGCCCCGCACAAGGACCTGCGTCGCGCCCGCGCGGCGGCGATCAACCTCGTGCCCGCCTCGACCGGCGCGGCCAAGGCCATGGGCCTCGTGATGCCCGAGCTCAACGGCAAGCTGAACGGCTTCGCGGTGCGCGCGCCGGTGCCGACCGGCTCGGTGGTCGACCTGGTGTTCCAGGCCTCGCGCGACACGTCGGTCGAGGAGATCAACGAGGCGATCAAGGCAAAGGCCGACACCGGGCCGCTCGAAGGGATCCTGCAGTACACCGAGGACCCGATCGTGTCCTCCGACATCGTGCACTCGCCGTACTCGTCCATCTTCGACTCGCTGCTGACCATGGTCGTACAGGACCGCACGGTGAAGATCCTCACCTGGTACGACAACGAGTGGGGCTACTCGAACCGCGTCGTCGACCTGACCGAGCGCGTGCTCACCGGTCTCGGCGCGTCCGCCTGATCGGGTGGCCGAGTTGAGCGGGCCTGTCCTGGGCAAGAGAACCGTTCGCGACCTCGATCTCGCCGGCGGCGAGCGTGTGCTCGTGCGCGTGGACTTCAACGTGCCGCTGGGAGGTGACGGCGACGTCACCGACGACGCCCGCATCCGGGCCGCGCTGCCGACGATCGAGCTGCTGCGTGACGCCGGCGCCCGCGTGATCCTGTGCGCCCACCTTGGCCGGCCAAAGGACCGCGACCCCGAGACGTCGTTGAAGCCGGCTTCGGATCGCCTCGCCGAGCTGCTGGGCGCGCCAGTGGCGCAGGCCACCGACGTGGTTGGCGACGACGCCCGCGCCAAGGTTGGCGCGCTCGAGCCCGGCGGCGTGCTCGTGCTCGAGAACACGCGCTGGGAGCCGGGGGAGACCGACAACGATCCCGAGCTGTCCAAGGCGCTCGCCTCACTGGCCGACGTCTACGTGGACGACGCCTTCGGTGCGGTGCACCGCGCGCACGCCAGCACCGCGGGCGTGGCCGCGCTGCTGCCCGCGGTCGCGGGGCTGTTGTTGGAGCGCGAGGTCACGACGCTGCGGGGGATCGTCGAGGCGCCGCAGCGGCCGTTGGTGGTGGTCCTGGGCGGCGCCAAGGTCTCGGACAAGATCGCGCTGATCGACCGCTTCCTCGACGTGGCCGACAGCGTGCTGATCGGCGGAGCCATGTGCTTCAGCTTCTTCGACGCACAGGGGATGGAGACCGGTGACTCGCTGGTGGAGGAGGAGGGAGTCGGGCTGGCCCGCAAGGCGCTCGAAAGGGCAGAGGGTGGCGACACCGCCGAGCTGCTGTTGCCGACCGACCTGGTGCTGGGCGACCGCTTCGCGGCCGACGCGCAGCGCCGCGAGCTGACCGGCGTCGAGGTGCCCGACGGCTGGATGGGCCTGGACGTCGGGCGCGAGACCACGCGCGCGTTCGGCGAGCGGATCGCCGCTGCCGGAACGGTGTTCTGGAACGGGCCGATGGGGGCGTTCGAGATGGAGCCGTTCGCCACGGGCACCGTCGCGGTCGCCGAGGCCGTCGCGGACGCCGGGGGCATCACGGTCGTGGGTGGCGGCGACTCCGCGGCCGCGCTGGCGGAGTTCGGCCTGGCCGATCGGGTAGACCACCTCTCCACGGGCGGCGGTGCCGCCCTCGAACTGCTGGAGGGTAAGCCCCTTCCCGGAGTGGACGCCCTCGACGATGCCTGAAGACAAACGTGCGCAGGCGGCCGAGCCGGCTGCTTCGCGGAGAACGCCCTACATCGCAGGTAACTGGAAGCTGTGGGGCACGCGTGCCCAGGCCTCGGACTACTGCCAGACGCTCCTGACGCTGCTGCCCGACGCCGGGCGGCGTGCCGCGGACGTGGGCCTGTGCGTGCCGTTCACGGCGCTGGAGACGGTCACTGGGGCGCTCGGCGGCTCGGGCGTCATCGTGGGCGCCCAGAACATGAGCGCTCACGACTCCGGGGCGCATACGGGCGAGATCTCGCCGGCCATGCTCACCGAGCTGGGCGCGCGGTCGGTGATCCTCGGGCACTCCGAGCGCCGTCAGCTGTACGGCGAGAGCGATCGCGAGCTGCAGGCCAAGGTGCCCGCGGCGCTTAAGGCTGGCCTCCAGCCGATCCTGTGCGTCGGTGAGACCGACGAGGAGCGCGAGTCCGGCGACATGGAGCGCAAGCTGCGCCACCAGGTCGGGGAAGGGCTCGAGGACGTGCCCGCGCAGCGTCTGGCCGAGGTTGTGGTGGCGTACGAGCCCATCTGGGCGATCGGCACCGGCAAGGTGGCCACGCCCGAGCAGGCGCAGGAGGCCATCGGCTTCGTGCGGGCGCTGGTCGGCGGCCACTCCGAGGAGGCCGCGCAGGCGGTTCGCGTCCTCTACGGCGGCTCGGTCAAGCCCCACAACGCCGCCGAGCTGCTGGCCCAGCCAGACGTCGACGGCGCGCTCGTGGGCGGCGCCAGCCTCGACCCCGACGACTTCGCTCGCATAGTGGCGGCGGTCGAGTGAGCTACCCGGCCGTAGCGCTGATCGTGCTCGACGGGTGGGGCCTGGCCGAGCCCGGTCCCGGTAACGCTGTCGAGCTGGCCGACACCCCCGTGTTCGACGAGCTGTGGCGCAAGCACCCGCACACCCAGCTCACGGCCTGCGGCGAGGCGGTGGGCCTTCCGGAGGGCCAGATGGGCAACTCCGAGGTCGGGCACCTCAATCTGGGCGCCGGCCAGGTCGTGCGCCAGGACCTGATGCGGATCAACGACGCGGTGCAGGACGGCTCGCTGGGGCAGAACAACGTGCTGAAGGCCGCCTGTGCCGCCGGCAGGGAGTCGGGGCGGCTGCACCTGCTCGGGCTGGTGTCCAGAGGCGGTGTGCACGCCAGCATGGACCACCTGAGGGCGCTGATCGAGATGGCCGCCGCGGAGGAGGTGCCCGACGTGATCGTGCATGCCTTCACCGACGGGCGCGACACCACGCCCAAGTCTGGTGCCGGATACCTGGCCGAGGTCGAGGGCTGGCTGGCTGAGTCCGGCGGGCGGGTAGCCGACGCGACCGGGCGCTACTTCGCCATGGACCGCGACCACCGCGACGAGCGGATCGAGAAGGCGACAGACGTCCTTGTGCAGGGCGAAGCGGAGGGTCGCCACTCAGACACCGCGGAGCAGGCTGCCGAGGACGCGTATGAGCGTGGGGAGACCGACGAGTTCATCGAGCCGACACTGGTGGGCGAGGAGGGACGTATCCGCGACGGCGACTCCGTCCTGTTCTTCAACTTCCGCCCCGATCGCGCGCGCGAGCTGACCGAGGCGCTGAACGGCGCGCTCGACCTGCACTACGCCACGCTCACGCAGTACCAGGAGGACTGGGACTATCCCGTTGCCTTCCCTCCCGACCGCCCCGACGTGACGATGGCCTCGACGCTGGCCGACCGCGGAATCAAGCAGCTGCACGTGGCCGAGACCGAGAAGTACGCGCACGTGACCTATTTTTTCAACGGCGGCGAGGAGCACCAGTACGAGGGCGAGGAGCGCAAGCTCGTCGATTCGCCGCGCGACGTTCCCACCTACGACCACAAGCCCGAGATGAGCGCCCGCGCGGCAGCCGACGCGTTCGTGGAGCGCTGGAACGACGGCGACTACGGCTTCGGGGTGATCAACTTCGCCAACCCCGACATGGTGGGCCACACCGGCGTGATCGATGCGGCCGTGAAGGCGATCGAGACCGTCGACGCGTGCCTCGGAGACGTGGTGGCCACGGTCGAGGCCAAGGGCGGCGCCTGCATCGTGACCGCCGACCACGGCAACGCCGACCACATGCTCGAGCCCGACGGCAGCCCCAACACCGCGCACTCACTGAACCCGGTGCCGCTGGTCGTGACCGCCGACGTCGGTGCGCTGCGCGACGGCGGCATCCTGGCCGACGTGGTGCCAACCGCGCTGGACCTGCTCGGCCAGGACCAGCCGGCGGAGATGACCGGGCGCTCCCTGCTCGATTCCTGACGTGACGCTCTTCCGGGTGGACGCGCGCGCCGGTGCCGCCCGCGCGGGCACGTTGACCCTCGACCACGGCACCGTTCGTACACCGGCGTTCGTGCCGCTGGCCTCAAACGCCAGCGTGCGCGGCCTTGGTGGGCACGAGGTAGCCGATCTGGGCTATGAGATGGTGCTCGGCAACACCTTCCACCTGTTCGTGACCCCGGGACACGAGCACATCGCCGCGATGGGCGGTCTGCACGAATTCATGGGTTGGAACGGCCCGATCATCACCGATTCCGGCGGTTTCCAGGTCTTTTCCATGGGGTACGGGTCGGTGGCCGAGGAGGTCAAGCGGCGCCGCGGCACCTCCCAGAGCCGGATCCTCTCGATCGAGGAGGAGGGCGTGTGGTTCACCGCCTACACCGACGGCGCCAAGCGGTTCATGGGCCCCGAGACGTCGATGGAGATCCAGGCCGCGCTGGGATCGGACATCGCGCTCGCATTCGACGAATGCACCCCGTTCCACGTCGACCGCGCCTACACCGAGCGCTCGATGCACCGCACGCACCGCTGGCTCGACCGGTGCGTGGCGTGGTGCGCAGAGCACGCGCCGCCCGGCCAGGCGCTCTACGGAATCGTGCAGGGCGGCGTGGACGAGGACCTGCGCTACCAGTCGGCCGCCTACGTCTCTGGAGCAGGCGTGGGCGGGATCGCGATCGGGGGATCGCTCGGCGAGACCAAGGAGCAGATGAGCCGGGTGGTCGACTGGTCGGTACGTGAGCTTCCGGATGCCCCGCCCCGCCACCTGCTCGGCATCGGCGACGTCGACGACATCGTCCACGCGGTAGGCGCGGGCATCGACAGCTTCGACTGCGCGACTCCGACGCGACTGGCCCGCCACGGCACCGCGTTGGTCGTCGATCCCGAGGCGCGCTGGCGCATTGACCTGACAAAGGCCCGGTGGCGCGACAGCCGCGAGCCGATCCAGGCGGGCTGCCCGTGCCCGGCGTGCACCCAGCACACGCGCGGCTACCTGCACTACCTGGCGCGAGGGCGCGAGCTCACGGGCGCCCGTCTGCTCACGCTGCACAACCTGACGTTCATGGCCGAGCTGATGCGCGGCATCCGCGTCGCCATCGAGGCGGGCGAGTGGGAGCGCCACGCCGCCCGCATCCTGAGTGGCGGGGATCCGTTCAGCTAGGGGAGCGGCCGCCGTTTACAGGATCGACATGGATGTCGATCCTGTCCGGGGCATCAGGGCGCCGTGTTTTGGCGCAGGAACTGCTTGACGCCGGAGACCTGCTGTTGCACGTCGCCGCGGCTCACAGGATCCGGTCCCGAGGTGGTGCCAGACGTGTTCAGCGCCACCGCCACGGCGGCGATGGCCACCGCCACCGCCAGCAGCGCAAAGAAGATGCTCAAGCGCTTGCGGCGCCTGGCGCGCTTCTCGTCCTTGGTCAGCTCGGGCTCGCCACGGGCGGCGGGTGGATAGGCGCCCGTCGGATCGCGACGGTAGGCCGTGGCCGCCGCCGGCGCCTGGGTGGTGGTTCGCCGGCGCAACGGACGAGTGGCCTCGGTCTGGCCGAGCGCCCTGGTGGCGTCCATGTCAGCGGCCAGCGGCGCGGCCGAGGCCGCCAGGAGCCGCGTGGCGTCGGTCACCTCGCCGTGCAACCCGGCGTCGAGCGCCTGGGCCATCTCCAGCGTGGTCGGGTAGCGGGCCTCGGGCTCGCGCGCCAGGCACACCCGGATCGCGCGATCGAGCTCGGGCGGCACCTCGGGCCGGTGCACCGTGATCGGCTCGACCGTCTCCTCCTGCTGCTTGAGGGCCAGCTCTGTGAGCGAGGAGTACTCGTGGGGGAGGCGGCCGGCCAGGAACTGGTAGGCGCACACGCCGAGCGAATAGATGTCCGACGCCGGGCCGGCCTCCTCGCCGCGCGCCTGCTCGGGTGAGAGGTAGGCGGCGGTGCCCAGCACCGAGCCCACTTGGGTTATGCGGGTCTGCTCGGCCGCCTTGGCGATGCCGAAGTCGGCCAGCTTCACGGCGTTCGACTCGCTGGCCAGCAGCAGGTTGCCGGGCTTGACGTCACGGTGCACCACGCCGGCGCGGTGGGCGTAGTCGAGACCGTGGCAGGCGTCGCGGACGATGTGCACCGCATCGTCGAGGTCCAGCCGTTTCTCGTCGCGGAGGATGTCGGCGCACGACGGACCGTCCACGAACTCCATGACGATGTAGTGGCGCTGGGACTCGGCGTCCAGTCCGGAGTCGAACACCTGCACGACGTTGGGGTGCTGCAGCCGCGCGGCCGCCAGCGCCTCACGCCGGAAGCGGGCGACGAAGTCCTCGTCCTCGGCCAGGTGCTCGGCCAGGAGCTTGACCGCGACGGGGCGCTCGAGCACCGTGTCCTGGCCCAGGAACACGGTGGACATCCCGCCGGCGCCGAGGCGGCGCTCGAGCTCGTAGCGCCCGGCGATCTGGCTCGGTGCGGCCATCAGTTGCCGTTTCCAGACGGCGCCTGGGTGCCGCCGCCCTGGGGGGAGCCCGCGTTGGGCTTCTGACCGCCGGTGCCGCCGCTCGGATTCTTGGGCGTGGTGGTCTGCGGTGTGGTCGCGGGTGGGGTGGTGGTCGTCTCGGGCGGGGTGGTGTTGGTCTCGGGCGGGGTGGTCGTCGTCTCGGGTGGTGGGGTGGTCGTCTTGGTGGGTGCGGTGGTCGTGTCCGTGGGAGTCGACACGTCGCCGCAGCCCTTGTCGGTCAGCTGCTGCAGGTTGGCGAAGCTCTCGGTGGTGGCGTCGCGCAGCTTGCTGTCCACGTCCTGGGGCAGTCCGTCGATCACCTTCTTGACGGCAGGGAACGAGTCTCTGGCGATGTCGTCGCAGGCACCCGGGTTGTCGTTCTTGGTCGCCTCGGCGTAGCGGCGTTGGATCTCGGTTAGCCGCTGGTCGAGCGAGCTGACGGCGGACGCGGGCAGCTTGGCACCCTGCGATTGCTTGTCCGAGCCGCCGCAACCGGCCACGGCCAGTGCGCAGATGGCCGCGGTGGCGGCAGGCAGATGTCGGATTCGGAGGCTGATCACTGTCCCAAGTAGAGCCGTTCGCCCAGACTGCCGGGTAGACCTGCCTGCTCGATGGCCTCGGCGGCCTCCTGCACCGGATATTCGACACGTCGCCACTCGGCGTTCCACACCTCCACGTCTAGCAGGAGCCACGCCGCCCGGGGATCGCCATCACGCGGCTGGCCCACGCTGCCCGGGTTGATCAGCCACTCGCCGTCGCCGAGGCTGATCTCGGTGCCGCCCCCGACGGCCTCACCCTCCATCTGTTCGCCGTGGCGTGTGAAGCGCAGCGCCACGTGGGTGTGGCCCACCGCGGCGATGCGTGCCGGCATCAGGTCCATGCATTCGGAGGCCTGGGTGCCAGACAGCACGTACTCCCACACGGGATCACGCGGGCTCGCGTGATAGAGGCCGATCGCCTCGCCCTCGTTGCTGGAGGGCAACCCGGCCAGGTAGTCGAGCGTGCTCCGCGACGCATGCTCGCGCGTCCAGCGCGCCGCCAGGGCGGCGTGGGGGGAGAAGTCGGAGATGTCGATGTGGTCGAGCACGCCGAGGTCGTGGTTGCCGGCCAGGCTCACGTCGAAGTGCTCGGCGGCCAGCTGCACGCACTCGTCCGGGTGCGCGCCGTAGCCCACCAGGTCACCGAGGCACCAGATGCGCTCGGCACCCGCCTCCCGCACGTCGGCCAGCGTGGCCTTGAGGGCCGGCAGGTTTCCGTGCACGTCTGAAAGGAGCGCGATCTTCAGGGAGTCACCGTTAGTGTCCGGGAAATGGGCAATGGACGTCCGCGCCTGCCTTTGGCCTTCCTGGCCACGGTGGTGGCCGCGGGGGCTGCCACCTTGATCCTTCGCCCCCATAGCGGCCTGATCGATCCAGTCGCCGTCGACGCCCAAGCCTACTTCAGCCCCGCCCAGCTTGAGCGCGCGAGGCACTTCGCCGATCCCCAGCGTCTGATCGGATTGGCCCAGATCGCGCTGTCGGGCATCACCCTCGCGGTGCTTGCGCTGCGCCCGCCTGCACCGCTTGAGCTGCTCCTGGCGCGGATCGAGCGGCGCCCGCTGCTGGGAGGTGCGCTCGCCGGAGCCGCCATCTCGCTGGCGCTGGCGATCGTGGGGCTGCCGCTTTCGATCTGGGCCCACGCGCGCGCCGTCGACGTCGGGCTATCGACCCAGACGCTTGGGCCGTGGCTGGTCGATGTGGCGAAGTCGGCGGCCATCGGCGCCGTGCTGGCCGCGCTTGCCGGCTTCCTGGTGATGGCCCTGATCCGCCGCTTTTCGCGCCGGTGGTGGATTCCCGCGGCAGCCGTCGTCGCCGTGTTCGCCGTGATCGGCTCCTACCTATGGCCGGTCGTGGTCGATCCGCTGTTCAACCGGTTCGAGCCGCTGCCGCGCGGAGCGCTACGCAGCGAGGTCCTCCAGCTGGCGAAGCGGTCGGGGGTCGATGTCGGCCAGGTCTACCGGGTCGATGCCAGCCGCCGGACATCCGCGATCAACGCCTACGTGGTGGGCATCGGACACACCAAGCGGGTCGTGCTCTACGACAACCTGATCGACCGCTACCCGCGCGACCAGGTGCGCAGCGTCGTGGCCCATGAGCTTGGCCACGTGGCGGGCAACGACGAGCCGCGCGGGCTGCTGTTCGTGTTCATCGTGGCGCCCGCCGGCATGCTGCTGGCCCAACGGCTGGCCGAGCGCGTGTCGCGGGGCACCCTGCGGGCGCCACCCGGGGACCGTCCCGGACCTGCCGCGCTGCCGGCCGTCGCGCTCTCGGTCGGCCTCGTGGCGTTCGCGCTCACCTGCGCGGGCAACGCGCTCTCGCGGCCGGTCGAGGCCCACGCCGACTCATTCGGTCTACGCCTGACCGGCGACCCCAAGGCGTTCATCGCGCTCGAGCGGAGCCTGGCGCTGCGCAACCTCGGCGATCCCGATCCGCCCTCGCTGTTCCAGGCCGTGTTCGGCACCCACCCGACCACCGTCCAGCGGATCGGTGTCGGCAAGGCGTGGGAGCAGGGTAGGCGCTAGGAGCCCGCGTCCTGCGTGCCCGGGCCGGTCTCGGGCAGATTGCGGATGCCCTCGCTGGTCTGCCACTTGGAGAAGTTGTCCTCCATTGCGTCGATCAGCTCGCGCATGAAGCGCGGCGACAGGTTCATCCTGGAGACCACGACGCCCGGGATCGACTCCTCCTCCACCTCGTGGTCAACCCGCGCGAAGGTGACGGTGAACTCGTAGTCGGAGTGGCTCACGTTCGCGAAGTTCGCGTAGTGGCCGGCCATCACCTCGGGGTCGGCGTGGATGTCGTACTGGCGGTCGTCTGATTGCTCTGGCACGTTTCGCAGTATCGCACCCCTGCGCAAGCCCGCCGCGTGAGGATCATCGTGATCGCCGTAGGGCGGCTGCGGCCCCCCTATGCCGACGACGTCCAGCACTACAAGAAGCTGTTGGCGGGCCACGCGCGGCTCGAGCTGGTCGAGGTCCGGGAGGCCGACCAGGTCAAGCGCCGGATCCCCGATCGGACGTTCACGGTGCTGCTCGACGCCGAGGGCAAGACCTTCGACTCCCAGGGCTTCAGCGGCTTCATCGAGCAGCGGCGCCAGTCGGGCATGGAGCTGTGCTTCGTGGTCGGGGGGCCGCGCGGCTTGCGGATGGACGACGTCGACATGCATTTTTCCCTTGGCCCGATGACGCTGCCCCATCAGCTGGCGCGGGTGGTGCTGCTGGAGCAGATCTACCGCGGCCACAAGATTCTGGCGGGCGAGCCCTACCACTACTGACGCGGCCCTTCGGAATCAACCATCTAGATTCACGGGCCCATGCCCAACCCCGTCGCAGAGCTCGCCGCAGACGTCGGAGCCGCCGCTTCGGCTCTCACCGACAGCGCCGTCGAGCCACCGAACCTCGAGCGTCCTCCCAAGGCCCAGTTCGGCGACTACTCCACCAACGCCCCGATGCTCCTGGCGCGGCCGCTCGGACGGTCGCCGCGCGAGATCGCCGTCGACCTCGGTGCCGCGCTCTCAGAGAGGCTGGGCGACGCGCTCGAGCGCACCGAGGTCGCCGGCCCCGGCTTCGTGAACCTGTTCATGTCGGACCGCTGGTATGCGCGGACGCTCGCGGCCATAGCGGCAGCCGGCGAGGCCTATGGCCGGGGCAGGGCCGGTGGGTTCGTCGACGTCGAGTTCGTGAGCGCCAATCCCACCGGCCCGATCACGGTGGCCTCGGCGCGCCACGCCGCCTACGGCGACGCGCTCAGCCGGGTACTCGAGATGGCGGGAAACCGCGTGGAGCGCGAGTACTACGTGAACGACTTCGGCACGCAGATCCAGCGCTTCGCGGCGTCGATCAAGGCGCGCGCCCGCGGGGAGTCCCCACCCGAGGACGGCTATCAGGGCGATTACGTGGCCGCACTCGCCGGCCGGATCGACGGCGCCGCCGAGATGGACGAGGCCCTGCTGGCCGAGAAGGGTGTCGCCGCGATGCTCGACGAGATCCGGGCCACGCTCGAGCGCTTCGGCGTGCACATGGATCGGTTCACCAGGGAGAGTCGCCTGCACGCGGAGGGCCGGGTCGGCGCAGCGCTGGAGCGGCTCGAGCAGCGCGGCGACGCCTACCGCCACGACGGGGCCCTCTGGCTGCGCACAAGCGCCTATGGCGACGACAAGGACAGGGTGCTCGAGCGGTCGACCGGCGAGTTGACCTACTTCGCAGCCGACATCGCGAACCACGAAGACAAGCGCTCCCGGGGCTACGACCTCGCCATCGACGTGCTCGGCGCCGACCACCACGGCTACGTCGGGCGGATCCTGGCCAGCTGGCAAGCACTCGGGGGCACGTCGGGCTCCCTCGACATCGTGATCATGCAGCTGGTGAACCTCCTCGAGGGGGGCGTACGCGCGCAGATGTCAAAGCGCGCCGGCGCCATCGTCGCGCTCGACGACCTGATCGACGACATCGGGGTCGATGCCACGCGCTGGTTCCTGCTTCAGCGCAGCCACGAGACCACCATCGACCTCGACCTCGACCTGGCGCGCCGTCAGACACAGGACAACCCCGTCTACTACGTCCAATATGCCCACGCACGCATCGCCAGCATCCTGCGCAAGGCGGGCGGCGGCGCGGTCGAGTCGGCGATGGCCGCAGAGCTCGCCGCAAGCGACGAGCGCTGGCACCCGTCCGAGCGGGCGCTCGTCAAGCGCCTTTCGGAGTTCCCCGGGGAGGTTGACGAGGCCGCCGCCCGCCGCGCGCCGCACCGGATGACCACCTACGCGACCGAGGTCGCCCAGGACTTCTCGGCCTTCTACCGTGATTGCAAGGTGGTGGGCGCGGCGGAGGAGGGCGGCGACGAGCAGCTGCGGATCGCGCTCGCCGAGACCACGCGCCGGGTGATCGAGCGCAGCCTCGAACTACTGGGGGTATCCGCCCCGGACGCGATGTAGCCTGTCGCCGCACCCTTCCGGCATCCGCCGAGTTGACACCACAGGAGTGACCTTGCCCAAACGAATGATCCTCTCGGCCATCGCCGCCCTGGCCCTGCTCGTGGCTGTGCCCGTGGGCGCCGAGGCCTCGTCGAAGCAGATCTCGATTTTCGAGGACAGCAGCGTGTTCTTCGGCCAGCATCCGGACAAGGACCCCGACGCGGCGCTCGCCCAGGCAAAGGCGCTTGGTGCCGACGCCGTCCGTGCCTCGATGACCTGGTCGCGCACCTCGCCGGCGGGCAAGGAGCGCGTGAAGCCTGCGGGCTTCGACGTGGCCAACCCGAACTCGCCTGGGTATGACTGGTCGCTCTACGATCGGTTCGTCGATCGCGCCCGCAAGCATGGCCTGAAGGTCTTCCTCTCACTGTCGGGCGAGATCCCCTACTGGGCCTCCAACGAGCCGAGCAAGTGCCCCCACCACATCGGTGGCTACAAGAACCTCGCCCTGTCCTGCATGTGGAAGCCCAACTCCAAGCTGTACGGCCAGTTCGTAAAGGCCGTGGCCACGCACTACAAGGGCAAGGTCGCCATGTACTCGATGTGGAACGAGCCGAACCTCGAGCACCAGCTCTACCCGCAGTTCAAGAAGACGCGCTCGGGCATGGTGGACCTCGGCGGCAAGCAGCTGCGCGAACTCTGGATCGCCGGCTACAAGGGGGCGGTCAGTGCCGACAAGGGGCTCAAGAACAAGGTCCTGTTCGGCGAGACGGCCGCCATCAGCTCGCCGATGGACACGCTCTACTCGGCCCTTTGCCTGACCGAGACGGGGAAACCGTATACAGGCAGGCTGAAGGCGCTGCAGGGCTGTTCCAAGCCCGCCAAGCTCCCGATAGCCGGCTTGGCGATCCATCCCTACAACAAGGATGGTGTCGGGGACGTGTTCACCCGCTCGTTCACCAAGGACTCGATGACGATGGCCTACGCGAGTCGCGCCACGCGGGTGCTCAGGGCGGCCGAGAAGTACAAGCGCATCCCCAAGGGCCGCGGAATCTACGTGACCGAGTTCGGGTTTCAGACCAAGCCGCCAGACCGCAGGGGCCTCTCGCTCGACAACCAGGCCAAGGAGATCAACCAGGCCGATCGCCTGTTCTTTACGGACCCCCGGATCAGGTCGGTCGCGCAGTTCGAGCTCTTCGACGCCAAGGAGCCCAAGAAGGAGGACGTGTACAACACGGGGTTGCTCAGCTTCACCGGGAAGGCCAAGCCGTCGCTGGCGGCCTACCGGATGCCCCTCGTGGTGACCAACCTGGCCGCCGACCGGGTCGAGGTGTGGGGCCAGGTGCGCCCGGCGCGCGGCCGAGTCACTCCGGTGGTAGCGGTCTCGAAGTCGTCTCGAGGGCTTTTCGTCCGAGCCTCGGGCGCCCGCACCAACGCGTCTGGCTACTACCGGTTCGTATTCAAGCGAGCCAACGCAGCCAAGCTGCGCTACCGCGCCACCTGGACGAGCCCCTCGCGCCAGCGGTTCACCAGCCGCGTGGCCACCGCCGGCAAGGCGATCACATATCGCGAGAAGCCCTGACCGGCGCGGGCAAGGGCCTTCGCCGCGTCCTGGCGGTGGCGATCCTCGCCGTCGCCCTGGTGTCGATGCTGCCCTCGCCGGCCTCGGCCAGCTCCAAGCAGCTCTCGGTGGTCGAGGACGATGCGGTGTTTCCAGGACTCACCAATAGGGACCCCGACGCGGCCCTGGCCCGGGCCAAGGCGCTCGGGGCGGACGCCGTCCGCGTCGTGGTCTTGTGGCGGGGGGCGTCTCCGGCGGATCAGTCGCGCACTATCCCTCCGGGGTTCGATCCCGCCAATGCCAATTCGCCGGGCTACAAGTGGGCCCAGTACGACACCCTGATCGACCGTGCTCGCCATCATGGCCTGAAGGTGATCTTGAACCTGGCGCCGGGCATCCCCTACTGGGGCTCGAAGGAGCCGGGCGCCTGCCCGCGCGCTATCCCGGGCCGCAAGCCGAACCCCTACAGCTCGTGCTACTGGAAGCCGGATCCGAAGCTGTTCGCGAAGTTCGCGAAGGCGGCCGCAACCCGCTTCAAGGGCAAGGTGGCGCTCTACTCGCTCTACAACGAGCCCAACCTCGAGAACTTCCTCTACCCCCAGAGCCGGCGGACCAAGTACGGAACCGTCGATCTCGGCGGCAAGCAGCTTCGCGAGCTGTGGACCGGCGCCTACAAGGCCGTCACGCGGGTAGATCCCCGCATGAAAAAGCGCGTGCTGTTCGGCGAGACGGCGGCTATCAGCGCACCCATCGACACGCTCTACTCGGCCCTCTGCCTCACCCGCGAGGGCAAGCCCTATACCGGCAAGCTCAAGAAGCTGCAGGGCTGCTCCAAGCCGAGCATGCTCCCGATCGCCGGCCTGTCGGTGCATCCGTACAACCAGAGTGCGCTCGGCGGGGTATTCACACGATCGGCCACGAAGAGCTCCTTGGCCCTCGGGTACCTCAACCGCGCGACGCGTGTGCTCAAGACGGCCGAGAAGTACAAGCGGATCCCCAAGGGCAAGGGCATCTATGTGACCGAGTTCGGATTCCAGACAAAGCCGCCCGACCCCAAGGGGCTCAGCTTCGCCGGCCAGGCGCGAGCGGTCAACGAGTCCGAGCGACTGTTCTTCGGCGACCGGCGAATCAAGTCGACCGCACAGTTCGAGCTCTACGACGTTCCCGACACACCTGGCCTGGACATCTTCAACACTGGGCTATTCACCAAACTCGGTACGCCCAAGCCCGCGCGGGACGCCTGGCGGCTGCCCCTTGTGGTCTCGCGCCTTTCGGCGAATCGCGTCGAGATCTGGGGTCAGGCGCGTCCAGCCTCGGGACCAACCACCACCGCGATACAGGTGTCCCCGTCCGCGAAGGGTCCGTTCAAGGCGCTGCGGAGGACGCGAACCAATGCCACCGGGTACTTCCGGTTTCAGCTCAAGCGAGGCGGCGCTGCCGCGCAGCGTTATCGGATGACGTGGAAGAGCCCGAGCGGCGCCACCTTCAGGAGCCGCGTTGCAGCGCCCGGCAGAGTCATCAAGTACCGCGAGTAATTGATGCGTTCTGGGGCTCGCGCCCCAGCTCCTAGAGCTCGTTGAAGAAGTTGATACCCAGGTCGTTCATCAGGGAGAGGGCCTTGGTGTTCAGTTGGGTCAGCTCGTTGCTGTAGAGCAGCCAGCCCATCGCGACGAGCACCACGCCGGAGAGCACCGTGATGACCGTGTAGTGGTTGCGGAAGAACTTGAAGAAGCCCGAGACCGACGAGAAGGTGAGGGCGCTCAGGATGAACGGCACGGCCAGGCCGAGGGCGTAGAAGAACAGCAGCACGGCCCCCTGGCCGACGTTGTTCTCGGTGCCGGCGGCGGTGAGGATCGCTCCCAGCGTGGGTCCCGTGCAAGGCAGCCAGGCCACCGCGAACGCCAGGCCCGCCACGATCGGCCCACCGGTCGAGGCCCGTGCCAGCAGCGACTCGGGCCGCCACTCGGCGTTGAGCCGGTTCACGAACAGCGTGCCGATGAACAGCAGGCCGAGCAGGATCAGGACGATTCCAGAGATCTGCTGGAGAAGGCGGCGGTGGTCCTGAAGCGCCGAGCCGAAGCCTGTGGCCGTCATGCCGAGCGCGACGAACATCACCGTGAACGAAAGGCAGAACAGGATGGCTGGCCCGAGCACCTTCGAGCGCCCCTTCCCGGCCTGGATGTCGGCAAACGAGACGCCCGAGATGGTGGATAGGTAGCCGGGCACCAGCGGCAGCACGCACGGCGAGATGAAGGAGATGAACCCGACCGCGAACGCGGCGACCACCGTGGTGTCCACCTGGGCCGCGAGCGGTATCAAAGCTCGTACCGGTCGAGGTCTGTCTGTAGCCGCTCGGAGGCCGCGGTGGAGGGGTCGGCGCCCGGTCCGCCGTCGCCGCCCGCGCCGTCGCCGCGTCGCCGCACGCGCCGCCACTGGATGGCCGACGCGGTCACCGCGCCGGCGCCCAGGATCACCGCGAGGGCGGGCACGAGGTAGGAGGCCAGGTCGAACCCGCTGCTCTCGGGCAGCGCCAGAACCCTCCGGCCGTACTCGGCCACCAGCCGATCCTTGATCTGCTGCTTGCTCTTGCATGAGTCGACTTGGCGCTGGATCAGCGCGCGCTCGCGGTTGGCCTGGGGAGCCTCGGTGGCAAGTCCCAACGGGGTGCCGCACACCACGCACATGACCTCGTCCTCGACGTCGCCCAGGCTCGTCTTGGGACAAGTCGCGGCGGCCGCGGGCCCCGGGGCGACCAGACAGAGAGCCGCCACCAGGGCGGCCAGCCGCAGCGTCACGAGCGGCCGCTCAGAAGTGGCAGCACGTGGCGGCGCATGAAGGCGTCGTCCACGGGCCCCCGCTGCACGGCTCGGATCCGGCCGCGCGCGTCGATCACCACGGTCTCGGGCACGCCGGAGACGCCGTATTCGGGCCGTAGCTCGTCCGTGGGGTCGCGCAGCTGGTCGTAGGTCAGGCCGTACTCGTCGGTGAACTTGCGGGCGTCATCGGACACGTCGAGCACGTCGATGCCGAGCACCGTTCCTCTACCACCCTTGGCGATCCGCTCGTGCCAGCGCTGAAGCAGCGGCGACTCCGACCGGCACGGGTCACACCACGAGGCCCAGAAGTTCATGACCACGACCTTGCCGCGGTACCTGGCCAGCGAGCGCTGGGCGCTGGTGGCCAGGTCGGGCAAGCGGAAGGCAGGGGCGGCCTTGGGCTCGCCGTTGGCAAGCGATTGCTCGATGCCGCGGTCGGGCCCGGTGTGAGTCAGGCCGTACACGAGCAGCCCGAGAAGTGCCACGACGCCGATCATCGCGGCGACTGCAAAGGGGGAGCGGAGGCGCTGCATGGCCAACAGCAGGGTATTGAGCGGCCGATGTCGGGGCAGGAGCGCTCGAGCGGAGTCAGGCGTATCGGCGCTCTCTACCTCGGCGGAGAACGCCGCTGACAGCGGCGTCAGCGCAATCTCGTCGGGTTGGGCGCAGTCGGGTCAAGCGCGGCCCGCCCTGGGCGAGCTGTGCCGCGTCCCACAGCGAGCTGTCCTGATCGGCCAGCAACACGAGGTCACCGTCGCTGTACCGCGCGTCGCGGCGGGCGTCGTGCAGCAGCATCATCGCCAGCAGACCATGGACCTCGGGCTCGTCGGGCATCAGCTCTGAGAACGCCCGGCCGAGACGCAGCGCCTCGGTGGTTAGGTCCCCGCGGCCACCGAAGCCCTCGGTGGAAGGTCAGGTAGACCACCGCCAGCACCGCGGCCAGGCGGTCGGGGCAGCAGGTGGTCCGGGGGCACCCGAAACGGGATCCCGGCGGCCTTGATCCGCCGGGATCTTCGAGGCCAGCTCGATGGCCGCGTCGAGGTCGTCGCCCTCGAAGAAGCAGTACCCCCCGATCGCCTCCTTGAGCTCAGCAAACGGCCCGTCGGTGGTCAGCGTCTTGCCACCTTGCACGCGTCATCTGGACTCCGGACTCAAAGCCCGGGGTCTCGTTGAGGGCCTTGTAGGCCGCATAGACCGCGTCCTGCTCCTCCTGGGAGAGGCTCTCCCACTGGTCGGAACCCGGAAGGGGGGTGGTGCCCTGGTGGATCAACAGCATGTATTTCATGCGTCCTCCTGTGAGAGAAAAGGCTGCACGACCGGCCGAGCCGGTCGCCTGCTCAAATGATCATTTGCGAATAGACGAACAGGGTGCGCCCAAATCGACAGGTCCGAAAAGGAATTCGCCCGATACATTGCCGGTGCGCGGACGTAGCTCAGTTGGTAGAGCGCAAGCTTCCCAAGCTTGAGGTCGCGGGTTCGACCCCCGTCGTCCGCTTTCTCGAATTACCTGCAAATAGGCACTTTCTTAGAGCCGCCTCTTACGCCAGTGACAACCTCAGGTGTCGATCAACGAGAGGTTGCTCGGCGAAGCCGTTGAGCAGAGCAAGATGCAGGTCGTCCATCGTCATCTACAAGCTACGGTCGAGCAGAAACGCGGGACTACTTCACGTACTTCGAGACGCGCCACGAAAAGGTGCCGCCGAGCCTCACGACACAGCTCAAGCGCAAGGTCTGACGCTCCGACATCTCGATGTGAACTGGGGAGACGACGGGGTCGAATGAGAGCTAAGGTTGCCCCATGGCAGCGGAGGCGGAGACTCAAGAGGTGATCGGGGCCTCGCGCCTGGACGAGATCGTTCACGGCGCCACGCGCGGAGTAGTCGGCGCGATGGCCATGACGGGAATGCGGGTGGTCACGACCGAGCTCGGATTGGTGGAGCAGACTCCTCCCCAGGCCATCGCTCGCCAGCGGTCGCGTGGCCTCAGACGGATGCTGCGGCTGGCGCCGCGCGGGGACCGTCTGGGACTGATCGAGGCTGCGCACTGGGCCTTCGGCGCTGGCAGCGGCGCAATGTTCGGCGCACTGCCCGATACCTTCCGCCGCCGCCGCTGGGCGGGACCCGTCTACGGGCTCGTAGTATGGGTCGGCTTCGAGCTCGGAATCGCGCCCGCCCTCGGCCTCTCCCAGGCCAAGCGCCTGCGCCCGGCCGATCGCTTGGCACTCGCCGCAGACCACCTGCTCTACGGCATGGTGCTCTCAAACACGCGTCGACCCAGCGGCCCCCGGCGACCCGAGTAGGAATCGCCCCATCTCGGGCGTTCTGGACGCGCCTGAACGCCCGGTGCGCTCTCGTATCGCCTGTAAATCGGCACGCTCACCCGCCGCCCTCTCGAAGCACTGTCTACGGGAGCGCCTGAGACCGGCACCCCGGCGCCTCGTGCGTCGATTGAATGCTGCAGATCGCCCCAGCGTTTGTGATCACGCCGCCACCCGGGTACGGCGACAGCTCCTTCCGTCGTCAAACGGACGATAGGCGGCTCGAGATGGGCCAAGGGGACCCGTTCGACAGCGGCGCAATCGTGGCGTTAGCGGTGATGTGCGCCATCGCCAGCGGAATCGAACTCGTCGTCTCGATCCGAGACGTACCGGAACTCCTCACATCGGGCAGCACCACGTACTACTACGTGGCCTCCGCCGTTGGTCTGGTCTGCGCCGTGGCCGCGGGAGCCCTGAGACACCGCGACTTCTTGGCCGGAGTCGCGCTGTGCCTCTCGGGTCTTACCGCCGTGTCGTGGCTGGTGTTCGGCGCATTGGCCGGCTCATAGGGCGGGGCACCGAACGTCTTCAGCCACCGACCGCGAAGGCCACTGCCAAGGGGGGGGGCTTCATGCTGAGGCGCATGCGAGCCGACTTTGAGGGACCATTCGGCGGGAAACTGTCACGGACGCGCCACCGCAGATCGCAGGTCGATTTCGGCTGGTACGGGCCGCAGCGCGTCTCATATAGTCACCGACCGGTGAGGACCCTCATCGACCGCGCAACCCGATGACAGCGCCCGCCCGCATCGTCGCGGTCGACGTGTTCTCAATGGACGCGCTGTGGCCCCGGCTGTGCGAGCTCCTGATCGACAGCGTCATGCACGGGGCCTCGGTCGGCTTTCTCGATCCGCTGTCATCCGCCGACGCCGACGCGTATTGGCGTCGCATCGGTGAGGCCGTTGCCGAAGGGCGGTGTATGTTGCTGGTGGCCAAGCTTCCCGACGGCGCGGTGGCGGGCACGGTCCAGCTCGACATCGACACGCTGCCAAACCAGCCCCACCGCGGCACGGTGAGCAAGCTGCTTGTTCATTCCTCAGCGCGCCGCCGCGGCGTAGGTGAGGCCCTGATGGTGGCCCTCG
Source organism: Solirubrobacterales bacterium (assembly GCA_038237685.1). Taxonomy (GTDB): domain Bacteria; phylum Actinomycetota; class Thermoleophilia; order Solirubrobacterales; family Thermoleophilaceae; genus JAAYBF01. The sequence continues at coordinate 20,913 of JBBRYL010000005.1, forward strand.
AAGAGATTGCTGGCGACATGGGCCGGTGGCTGCTGACCCTGGACACCGCCACCGCCGAAGCGGATCGCCTCTACCTCCGGCTCGGCTGGACTCCGGCCGGGGTGATCCCGGAGTACGCCATGAATCCGGATGAGAGCCTCACCCAAACGGCAATCTTCTGGAAAAAGCTCACGCCGCCCCCGGCGCAGCCGCCTCCTGCGCCCGCGTCGTGAGCAGCGTTCGCTCGCGCTCGTTCTGCGTCATCGCCGCGGCCCGCTCGAACTCCGCACGGGCCTCCTCGCGGCGACCGAGCTTCATCAGGAAGTCGCCACGCACGCTGGGCAGCAGGTGGTAGTGGTCCAGCGCGCCGCCGGCCACCAGCACGTCCACAAGCTCGAGTCCGGCCGCCGGTCCCGCTGCCATCGAGACCGCCACCGCGCGGTTTAGCTCAACCACCGGCGATGGCACAACTTCGGCAAGGTTTCCGTAGAACGTGGCGATCCGGTCCCAATCGGTGTCGTCGGCCACCCGCGCCCGCGCGTGACAGGCGGCGATCGCGGCCTGCAAGGCGTAGGGCCCGAGCGCATCGCCAAGCTCCTCGGCCCGCGCCAGGGCGTCGAGGCCGCGCCGCACCAGCATCCAGTCCCAGCGGGCGCGGTCCTGGTCCAGCAACAGGATCGGCTCGCCGCCGGGGCCGACGCGAGCCCGCGTCCGCGACGACTGGATCTCCATCAATGCCACCAGGCCATGCACCTCGGGCTCGGCCGGCGCCAGCTCGGCGAGCATCCGGCCGAGGCGCAGGGCGTCGTCGCAGAGCGCCGGGCGCATCCAGCCCTCGCCCGCGGTGGCCGAGTAGCCCTCGTTGTAGATCGCGTAGACCACCTCAAGGACGGAGGCCAGCCGCGCGTCGCGCTCGTCGCCGGACGGCGTCTCGATCGCGACGCCCTCCTCGGCCAGGGTCCGCTTGGCGCGGACGATGCGCTGGGCCATCGTCTTCTCGGGCACCAGGAAGGCGCGCGCGATCTCGGCGGTGGTCAGCGCGCCGATCAGGCGCAGCGTCAGCGCCACCCGCGCCTGTTGTGAGAGCACGGGGTGACAGGCGGTGAAGATCAGGCTGAGCAGCTCGTCGCCGATGTCGTCGTCTGCCTGGGCGGCCAGGTCGGGGTCGTGCGCGGTCTCTGACTCGTGGCCGAGCTGCTCGACCTTGCGCCGCAGCACGTCGTCGCGCCGGAAGCCGTCGATTGCGCGGTGCTTGGCCGTGGACATCAGCCACGCCCCTGGGTTCTCGGGCACGCCTTCGTCGGGCCACTGCTGAAGCGCCGCCAGCAACGCCTCCTGGGCGAGGTCCTCGGCGCGGCCCACGTCATGCACCATCCGGGCCAGGCCGGCGATCAGCCGGGCGGATTCGATCCGCCAGACCGCATCGACGGTGCGGTGCGCATCGGGGGCCGCCACGGCCCCCGACTACAGTACAGGGCACGTTCAGGCCTCGGCTCGGTGGTAGGTGTGCTTGACCACGCCACGTTGCTCATCGCAGTTCCTCCTCCTCATAGACCTGACGTAGCTCCAGCCGCACCCGCCCGTCGCCGTCCTCCGCGGGCCATCGCTTGACCCACTCGAGCGCCTCCTCGCGGGTGCGGACGTCGATCAGTGTGTAGCCCGCGATCAGCTCCTTCGCTTCGGTGAACGGTCCGTCGGTCACGGTTGGGATGCCCTCGGCGAACGTCACCCGAGAGGCCTTGGCGGTGGGGTGGAGGCCGTCGCCGGCCAGCATCACGCCGGCCTTGACGAGCTTCTCGTTGTAGGCCCCCATCGCGGCGATCAGGCCGGGCCCGGGCAGGGCACCGGCCTCGGTCTGATCGTCTGCCTTGCGGATGATCATGAACCGCATCAGCCGCCCTGCTGTCCCTCGCTGCGGGCCCGCAGCTCCTCTTCTTTCTCGCGCAGCTCGGGCGTGAGCTCCTCGCCGAAGTCCTCGGCCTCGAACACCCGGCGGATCTCGACGTTGGTCTCGGAGCCGTCGGGATCGGTGGGGATCTTCTTGGCCCAGCCGACCGCGTCCTCGAGCGAGTCGACCTTGAGGATCCAGAAGCCGGCGATCAGCTCCTTGGTCTCGGCGAACGGGCCGTCGACCACTGTCTTCTCGTCCTTCTTGAGCGCCACGCGGGCACCGGCGGAGCTCGGATGCAGCCCCTCGCCCGCCAGCATCACCCCGGCGTTCACCATCTCTTCGTTCAGCGCGCCCATCGTGGCCAGCTCGGCCTCGCTGGGCATGCGGCCCGCCTCGGTGGCCTCGCTGGCCTTCATCAGGATCATGTAGCGCATCGTGTGGGTTCCCTTCGGATCGTTTCAGGTGCGTTTGACAATGCATCGAATGGGCGGTCCCGAAATCGACACGATCCCTGAAAGGTTTTTCGATGCCGCCATTTGGGCCCTGCGACATCCACTGCGTGACAAAGTGGTCGAAGACGTCGTACGGCGCCGGCCTTCGCCAATGCGCCTGACCATTCCGTCAGGTCGGCTGAAGACGTGATCCATGCGGACGATCTCGGCGATGACGCCAGGCCCTACCGGCTGACGCGATCGTGCTCGGCCAGCTGCTTCAGGGTGCGCAGCTGCTTGCGCATCATCACGAGGTCGCCGACTGCCAGCCCGGCGTTGGCCAGCGCGAGCGGTCCCGAGCGCCGTGCGATCACCAGGCGCACCACGATCCGTGAGCCGTCCGCGCCCCGCGGAGCCACGGTGTACGTCGTGGCCACGTCGCCGAACACCTTGCGCGGCCCGTCGCGGTGGATCGCGGCCGTGAACTCGCGGTCCGGTGTGACCGCCACCACCTCGAAGATGCTGAGGATCGGCTGCCCCGCTGCGATCTCCCCGAGCGCGTGGTTCACCGCAAGTCACGTGCCGCCTCCGCGGCCGTTGCGTTCCATATGTCGGCGCCGAGGAACAGGAGCCGATGGTGTCAGGCCTCGGCGCCCTGCGGGCCGTCCTTGCGAGCCAGCGAGGCCACCACGCCGGTGCCCAGGATCAGGAAGACGCCGGCAAGCGACACCTCGGGGCCGAGCTTGCCGATGAGCTCGCCGAGCACCATCTTGGTGGCGATGAAGATCAACAGGACCGCCAGAGCCGCCTTCAGGTAGTAGAGGCGTTCGACGAGGTCGGCCACCAGGAAGAACAGCGGGCGAAGGCCCAGCAGGGCAAACGCGTTGGCCGCAAACACCACATAGGTATCGGTGGTGATGGCGAGGATCGCCGGAACCGAGTCGACGGCGAAGATGATGTCGACGACTGCGATGGCCACCAGAGCGGCGCCGCCCAGCGTAAGCGCACGGCGCCCGTTCTCGGTCGCCAACAGCTTGGAGCCGTGGTCGCCTTCGGCTACTCGCAGCCGGCCCTTGACGCCCTCCACGAGTTGCTCCTCGCCGCCATGCTCGTGTCGCCCCTTCCACAGCCGCCAGCCGGTCCAGAACAGCAGGGCCGCGAACGGAAACGCCAGCCACGAGGCGTGCTCGAGCGCCGTTGCGCCCGCGAAGATGAAGATGGCTCTCAGCCCCAGCGCGCCGATGATGCCGTAGGTCAGCAGCCGCGCCCGGCTGGCCTCGGCCACCGCAAAGGCCTGGAACACGATCAGGAACACGAACACGTTGTCCAGCGACAGCGACTTCTCGACCAGATAGCCCGCTAGGAAACCCTCGGCCTGCCCGGGGGAGCCGGCGAGCAAGAGCGCGCCGCAGAACGCGAGGGAGATGGCGATCCAGGCGAGGCTCCAGACGGCCGCCGCCTTGACCGTCATCGCGCCGTCGCGGCCGCGCACGATCAGCAGGTCGACAGCCAGCAGTGCGGCAAGTGTGAGGAGCAGTGCAATCCAAGCCATGGGTACGAACCTCCGCGAATCGTCAAGACGGTCGCGAAGGTTTCTCCTTCCCCATGGGGGGCGCTGGTGCCGGGCGGGCCATCTGGGCCCACCGTGCTGACGGCAGTCAGCCTCCGGGATACTTCCCTTCGTACCGACGAGCGTAGCGGAGAGGAACCACCCGGTTGAAGACCGTCACCTGGAACGTCAACTCGCTGAAGGTCCGCATGCCGCGGATCCTGGAGTTCCTAGACATGCACGCGCCCGACGTTCTCCTGTTGCAGGAGACCAAGAGCGCGCCCGACGCCTACCCCGTGCTCGAGCTCGAGGCGGCGGGGTACCAGTCTGTGCACCACTCGGCCGGACGCTGGGCGGGCGTGGCCGTGCTGGCCCGGGCGGGGCTCGGCATCGAGGAGGCGGCCAAGGGGCTGCCCGGCGAGCCCGACGGCGAGGAGGCGCGCTGGGTCGAGGCCACCGTGGCCGGCCTGCGCGTGATCTCCACCTACGTGATCAACGGCCGGGAGGTGGACTCGCCGTTCTTCGCCGACAAGCTGCGCTTCCTCGAGGCTGCTGCCGAGCGGATGGCCGCGCTGCGCGAGGCCGGGGAGCAGGTCGTGCTCGCGGGGGACTTCAACGTCACCCGCGACAACCGCGACGTCTACGACCCGACAGCGTTCGAAAGCGGGACCCACGTGACCGCCGAGGAGCGCACGGCGTTTCGCGCCATCCTCGAGCGCGGCGGCCTGCTGGACTCCTACCGCCACCTGCACGACGAGCCCGACGACGTGCACTTCACGTGGTGGGACTACCGGGCCGGCAACTTCCACAAGGGCCTGGGGCTGCGGATCGACTACCTGTTGGTCTCCGAGTCGCTCGGTCCCAGAGTTGCCGACTGCCACATCGAACGCGATTTTCGCAAGGGGCACAAGCCGTCCGACCACGCGCCACTGGTGCTGGAGCTGGACTGAGACAGGCCAGCCTGCAAGCCCGCGTGCGTGCGGTCGGCGGCGGTTCCTAGTCTGCCCGGCATGCTCCGCGAGGACCGCACCGCCACGTTTGCCTCGGAAGGCGCCTGGCTCTGGCGACGTCATCGCTTCTGTGCAGCCGACCGCGAGGCGCCGCCCCTGACCACCCGTCGCCTGGTCCAGATGGGCAACGCCCAGATCGAGCGGCCCGTGGCGCTCCTGGAGCACGAGGGCCGCTGCTGGTGGTGGTATCGCGACCGCTTCTTCTGGGAGTCAGACGATCTGGAGCCCGAGGACGTGGCGGCCTTGGTGCTCGAGCGCGAGCGGCGCCGGCAGCGCAAGCTCGAACGCGCCCACGCCGCGATGGCGGTCGAGACGGCGTCCCGCCGCAAGCCGATCGCGCGAGAGGTCAGGCTGGCGGTGTGGCAGCGCGATGGCGGCCGCTGCGCGGAGTGTGGCGCAGCCTTCGACCTTCAGTACGACCACGTGATCCCGCATGCCCTGGGTGGCGCGGACACCGTGGCGAACCTGCAGCTGCTCTGCGGCGACTGCAACCGGCAGAAGGGAACGGACCTCTAGCTAGGGCATCTAATCCTTGTAGTAGAGCAGCTTCATGCCAGCGACCGCAGCGCGGCTTGTGATCGCCTTGTTGGTGACCGGGCTGATGGCGCTCAGCCGCCACCTCAGCCTGAACGCCTTCTTCTTGTGGACGTTCAGGCGGATCACGCCACGCCTGTTGGATCGGACGGTCTTCACCGTGGTGAACGACCCTCCGCTGGCCTGTGCCTGGATCGCGATTGAGGAGGACCCGCCGGGGCGAATCTGGCCGTAGACCTCGACCGAGTTGGCGGACCGGCGGGTCACCACGATCGGCATCCGGTAGGCCTCATACGACGGCTTCAGCTTGCCGCTGAAAAGGCGCAGGCCGGTGTTGAACTGATCGGCCTCCGGGACGTCGGTGAACTCGTACTGCGACACCCACTTCACCCGGGGGTCGCCGAAGAACAGGCGGTCGGATTCGTTGATGTATTCGGCTTGCTTGGCCAGCGACGCCGCCCCGGGGCTCTTGTCGGGCGGCCTGGTCTGGTAGCCGAACTCTGTGATGTACACCGCGCGGGCCCCACTGGAGATCCGCTTTCGCTTGAAGGCACCATCGAGCAGCCGGTGCAGTCGTGGAAGGTGCGCTTGGGTGAGCGACGTCTTGGTCTTGTAGCGCTGGGTCGGGCCGTAGAGGGCGCCCTGGTTGTACGGGTGGATCGCGAAGCCAAGGGTGCTGATCTTCGAGACCCGGCCGGAGCAGCCCTGGGCCTTGGCGAGCTTGCCCCTGAACGGGTTGCCCCTGCTGTCGAGGCAGAGCGTGGCCCGGATGAATGGCAGGGGCGACGCGATCGAGGGCACTTCTCCGAAGAGCACCTTGTTCTTGTGGGCCGGGTCGTACTTTGCGATCGCGTTGCGGCCGGCCATATAGAGCTGGCGGTACTTGGCGGCCGCGTAGTCCACCGTGCCCACGCCCTTGCGGCGCTCATAGCGCGGCTGCAGCCAGGTCTTGCCGATGTTCGGCTCGTTCCAGATCGAGTAGTAGGAGGCCTTGCCCTTGAAGTGCTTGGCGGCGGCGGCGGCGAACTTGCCGAACTCCTTGGTGTTCGGCTTGTAGGTGCACGGCTGTCCGGACCTGCACTTCTTGGGATTGTCGGAGCTGAACCGCGGGCCGGGGCCGGTGATGGTCAGCTGCACCTTGATGCCCTTTGCCTGTGCGAGGTCGATGAGGCCGTCGGTTGCGGACCAGTCGTAGTGGCGGTTGTCGGGATCCTCGGTCTTGAAGTTGCTCGGCTTCTTGAGGTCGGAGGGGGTCTTGTAGACCTTGCCGTAGATCACGTTGGTGCGCAGGATGTCCACGCCGAGCTCGTCGAGCCGTTCCATGACGCTCGCGCGGTCGGCTCCGACGCCGTTGAGCAGCTCACGGTCGTCCTGGAACAGCGACAGCTGCGAGCTGCTGGCCGAGGCCGCCGCGGGTGCGAGCAGCGACATCACGAGGGTGAGCAGTGCCAGGGCGAGTAGCCGGGGCTTCATGATGCGGTCCCTTCCAGTCGAGTGCGGTTCGGGCGAGGCGGCGAACGGTGGTCGGCGCCGAGTCCCGTGCGGGCGGTTCGAGATAGTACACACGGCCACTGAGCCGAAGTTGCGGTTCTAGCGGTACAGCGGGGTGCGCGCGTAGTGATCGTGCACCACCTGCCACGCGGGCTTCTTCACGCCTCCGTAGGTGAGCACTCCCTTGTAGTGGCGCGTGTTGCGCTCCTGGGGGAAGTAGGTGGTCACGCCGCCGTACCAGTTCGGGTAGATCTCGAACTCGCGCAGGGTCCAGTGGATGGCCCCCGACATGAACGGCAGCTGGTCGATCTCGTCGAGCGTGCGACCAACGTGGTTTGCCTGGAAGGCGTAGCTGCCCTTGGTCTCGGCCGGGTAGTTGGCCATGTCGCCGCGACCCTCGGCGCCGAACTCGGTGTTCACGAGCGCCTTGCCTGGATAGAGCGCGTGCATCTGGCGCAGGTACGGGTCGAGGCCGTTGAAATCGGCCACCCAGGGGTACCAGCCGAAGTACTGGTTGATGCCGAGCATGTCGAAATGCTCGTAGGCAAATTGCTCCTCGTAGCCCGGCCTGCCCTTGATGTCGACGCTGATCGGCAGCGTGGGGTCGAGGTCTCGCGCCGCCTCGGACGCCGCGATCAGGAACTTGCGAGTGCCGGTCTTGCGGTCGGGGGTGAAGGTCAGCTCGTTGGCCACCGAGTGCGTGATCACCGAGGGGTGGTTGCGCGCTGCCATCACCGTGCGCTTTACCTGGCCGAGCGCGTAGGCGCGCTCTGTCGGGTCGTTGAGGAGGTTCGATCCACCGTCACGCTGCCAGATCGGGGCTTCGTTCCAAACCATGATCCCGGCCTTGTCCAGGCGTTCGAGCAGCCGTTCGCTGAGCACGTAGTGGGCGCGGGTGACGTTGGCACCGAGCTCCTTGAGCTCACGCACCATGGTGTCCATGTCCGCCCCGGTGAGGGCGGCCCCGTGGCCGGGCATGTCCTCGTGCATCGCAGCTCCGCGCAGGTTGACGGGGCGGTTGTTCACGCGCAGGAGGCCGTCGACGACCTTCACCGACCGCATGCCCAACTTGTGCCTGTCGATCTGCTGACGCACGCCCCCGTAGGTCAGGGTCGCGCTCGCGTCATAGAGCTGGGGGCGCTCGGGCGACCACAGCTGCGGGTTGGGCACGGCCAGCTCGAGGTCGTTGATGCGGACGCGGTGGCCGCGGTAGCCCTTGAGCGTGAAGGTCTTGCGGATGATCCGTCCAGCCGGAGACTTGAGCTTTACCGCGAGCTTGGGCTGGGTGCGAAGGGTGGGCTTGTACTTCATCTTCTCCTGAGGCAGCTTGGAGAGGATGCCGTCCAGCTTGACCACGGCCTTGCAGCGCGTGGCAGGCCCCGAGCAGTGCACGTCGGAGAGCATCGCCGGGTCCTTGAGCACGACTTGGCCCTGGGGCACCATCGTCACCGGGCGCGTGATCCCGCCCCAGTTCCACCAGCCCTCGAGCAGCTTCGGGTCCTTGCGGCTGTCCACCTTGACCACCAGCTCGTTCATCTGGCCGGGCTTCAAGCCCTTTGCCAAGAACTGGAAAGGGGTGTAGGGATCGTCGTTGTAGCCGATCTTCACGCCGTTGAGGGTCGCCGACGTGCGGCGGCGAGCCTGCTCGAAGTGGAAAGCCCAGGAGTACCTGGTTGTCGTGGGCGCCATGAACCTCAGCCGGTACTCCTTCGAGGATCCGCCGTACAGCTCGGGGGAGGCATCGGGATCGAAGATGTCGGGCACCGTGGTCGCGCGCCAGTTCGGGTTGAACGGCAGCCGGGTGGGGGTTGGAGCGACCGGTTGGGTGCTCGCGCCGTTGCCGCCCTCCTGGCTCTCGTCGGGCGGCGGCGGCTGTGGGGGCGCGGGCGGGACGAACAGGTCGCGCACCTCCCAGCCCGTCGTCAGCGTGATCGGCTTGGGGGGCGACGGCCTGGCGGCCGCAGCGGCGGTTGCCGGCAGCAAGGCACATGCCGCGATCGCGGCGACGACTATCGATGATCGAGAGAACACTGGCTGCATGTAACCCGGCAGAACGCCTCCGGTTGTGCAGTCAAGCGAATTCGCCGCCGGAATGAGCCACCCGCAAGCGCGTTGGCGCACCGGCATCGGAGCCCGGCGGGCCGTCCTCGTACACTTCCCCCTGATGGATCCGTCGAGGAAACGAAAGGTCCGGCTGGTCCTGGCCCTGTCGGTCGTGGTGCTCCTCGCGGGCGCGCTGGTCTACACCAGTTTCAGCGCCTCGACCCAGGCCAGCACCCCCTCGGACGTGATGAGGGACTCAAAGCCCGGCAAGTCCTACCAGCTCACCGGCAAGGTCGTGACGGGCAGCGTCAAGCGCGACGGCGAGAAGCTCGACTTCTCGGTGCGAGACCGAAACGGCAAGTCGTCGGTGCCGGTCAGCTACCAAGGCGTGGTGCCCGACCCGTTCCGCGAGGGCCGCGAGGTCATCGTCTCGGGCAAGCTCCGGGGCACCGAGTTCGTGGGCCAGCGTGACTCGCTCGTGACCAAGTGTCCCTCGAAGTTCACCGAGGACAAGAAGAAGACCTGACGTGGCCGGGGTAGGTTCCGCGTGCCTGCTGGTGGCGCTGGTCACCGCGGTGTATGCCACCGGCGCCTCCGTGGTGGGAGCCACCACGGGCCGGCGCGACTTCGTGCTGTCGGGCCGCCGCGCCATCTACTGCATGGCAGGCATGGCAATCGTGGCCACGGTCATCCTCCAGTCGGCCTTCCTGCGCTCGGACTTCTCGTACAAGCTGGTAGCCGACGGCTCCTCGACCGACACGCCGACCTTCTACAAGGTCACCGCGATGTGGGCCACCCAGGACGGCTCCCTGCTGCTTTGGGCGCTGCTGCTCTCGGTCTTCAGCAGCATCGTGCTCTTCCTCACGCGCCGCTCGCTGCGCGACATCGCCCCATGGGCCACCGCGGTGCTCGGCGTGATCGCAGCCTTCTTCCTGCTCCTGATGGTCGGCTGGGAGAACCCGTTCACCACGCTGTCGAACCCGCCCGCCGAAGGCGTAGGGCTCAATCCGCTGCTGCGTCACCCGGCGATGATGATCCACCCGCCGATGCTCTACACCGGCTACGTCGGCTTCTCGATCCCGTTCGCCTTCGCCGTCGGCGCCCTGATCACCCGTAACACCGGCGCCGACTGGATCCGCGCCACGCGCCGCTTCACGCTGGTCGCGTGGACTTTCCTGGGGGTCGGCATCATGCTCGGCTCGCTGTGGTCCTACACCGAGCTGGGCTGGGGCGGGTACTGGGCATGGGACCCGGTCGAGAACGCCTCCCTGCTGCCGTTCCTCACCGGCACCGCCTTCCTGCACTCGGTGATGGTGCAGGAGAAGCGCGGGATGCTGAAGATCTGGAACGTCTCGCTGATAATTGCGACGTTCGTTCTGGCGCTGCTTGGCACGTTCCTGGTGCGCTCGGGCATCCTCAACTCGATCCACGCGTTCGGGGCGTCCACGATCGGGACGCAGTTCGTGACCTTCATCGGCATCGTCGTCGTCCTGTCGGTGGCGCTCGTGCTCTGGCGCTTGCCAGATCTGCGCAGCGAATCGAAGCTCGACTCGCTGATCTCGCGCGAAGCCTTCTTCCTGCTGAACAACCTGGTGCTCGTCGCGCTCGCCCTGGTGATCTTCTGGGGCACCTTCTTCCCGCTCATCTCCGAGGCCATCACCGGCACCGAGTCAAGCGTTGGACCGCCCTGGTTCAACCGCCTGACCACTCCACTCGCGCTGGTGTTGGTCGCGTTGATGACCATCGGCCCGATGCTGTCGTGGCGGCGCTTCACCGCCACCGGCCTGCGCAAGACGTTCACTTGGCCCGTGCTGTTCGCCGTGCTCGTGGCGATGCTGCTGTCCGTGGCCACCGACGCCGCCCAGAGCCTGCCGGCGCTGCTCATGTTCACGCTCGTGGCGATGGTGCTCGCGGTCGTGGTCCAGGAGTTCGTGCGCGGCACGATGGCCCGCCGCTCGATGTCCGGTGAGGCCTACCCCCGCGCACTCTCGAGCCTGGTGGGGCGCAACCGCCGCCGCTACGGAGGCTACATCGTGCACATCGGGATCGCGGTGCTGTTCCTCGGCGTGGCAGGCTCCTCGGCCTTTCACCAGCAAAAGGACATCCGCCTCTCGCCCGGGCAGAGCTTCACCACCGGCGACTACCACGTGACCTACCTCCGCCCCACGGCGCGGCTAGGTTCCGATCCGTCCGGCACCGGCGCCCCGATCGCGTTCGGGGCCGTGCTGCGCGTGCGCAAGGGCAACGAGGTCCGGACGCTTCGGCCTTCGCGCAACTACTTCCCAAGCCAGGACATGTCCCAGGGGGCGATCGGCCGCTACTTCCAGGGGGAAGCCACCAGCGAGGTGGACGTCCGCTACGGCCTGCGGCGTGACTTCTGGACAGCGATCCGGCCCGACATCAGCTCCCTCGACAAGCCGATCCGGGATGCCAACCGCCAGTTCGCGAGCTCGAGCGGGGACACCCAGGCGGTCGTGATCGCCGCGCTGGCCGAGAACTATCGCCGCAACCCGCCGCCCGCGACCTTCCGGACCATCATCTCGCCGCTTGTCTCCTGGATCTGGATCGGAGGTGGCATCGTGCTGATGGGTTCGCTGATGGCGGGCTGGCCTTCGCCCGAGGCGCGTGTGCGCCGGGTGCGCAGTCTCTACTCGGCGCGCCTCGGCAAAGAGCTCACCAGCCGGGCGTAGGCCGTCCACGCCCTGGCTGGCGCGTTGCGTCTCGCCTAGGCTGACCGCGTGGAATACGGGCTCGCGCTGATCGTCCTCGTGGCCTTGGTGGCCGTCGTCGTCGTCCGTCCGCTGGCTTATCGCGAGACCGACGCACAGGTCCAGACCGGCGCGCGTGACGAGCTGGAGGCGGCGAAGGAGGCCAAGTACCGCGAGATCCGCGACGCGGAGCTCGATCTCGAGATGGGCAAGCTCTCGCGTGACGACCATCGAGCCATCGACCGCGAGCTGCGCGCCGAGGCGATCGAGATCCTCAAGCGCATCGACTCGATCGAGGGTCAGGCCCCGCGTGGCTGAAAAGCTCCGCTAGCCTGCCCAACTGATGACGGCGATTCTCAGCGGCGTACAGGTGGTGCTCTCGATCGTCTTGATCGTGCTGATCCTGCTGCACTCCGGCAAGGACACCGGCCTGTCCGGGGCGTTCGGCGTCGGCGGCGGCGCGGGTCCCCTCGGTGGCGGCTCTCTGGTCGAGCGCAACCTGAATCGCTGGACGATCGGGTTCGCGGTGTTGTTCGTCGCCAACGTGCTCGTCCTCCTGAAGATCTAGTCGCTCACGCGCGGCAGGGCGACCATCGGCTCGGCAAGCTCACGTCGGTCTAGCCTGCTTCGGCGAGCACCAGGACGGCGAGCGCTGCATCGCCGGAATCATCGCTCGAGGCCAGGCGCTCGCTGCTCGCCGCCTCGATCTCACCAAGGCGGCCGACCAGGGCGGTCAGCTCCTCGGCCGCTTCGGCGAAGCCCCGCTCGTCCAGGGTCAGCGGAAGCCTGCTGACGTGGCTCTCGGCGCGATCGAAGCCGCCGTGCTCGGCGGCGCTCGAGACCTCCTCCCCGATCTGGGACAGGTTGCTGCCCACGAGTGCGCTCCTGACGACCCCGGGCACCCGCGACCAGGTCTCCTCGCTCACCGCCGGCCGGACGTCAAGCTTGTAGTAATGCTCGACGGCGCCCCTGCGCGGGGTCTCCCTCACGAGCTTGACGAGGCCGAAGGAGGCGAGCTGGCGCATGTGGTAGCTGACGTTGCCAAGGGGCGCGCCCAGTTCCTCCGCGAGCTCGTTGGGACTGGCGGTGCGCCGCTCCAGAGCGCCGAGGATCTGCACCCTGAGGGGGTGCGCCAGAGCCTTTACGAGGTTCGGGTCGGTCACATAGCTGAGCGGCTTCATGAACGCCGCGCGGGGACTGTGGACAGGAAGTGCATCGCGCGGAAAGCCACACTAATCAATCAGGCAGCCACCGGTGGCCAAAACAGGGACGTCGCAGGACCCTCGAGGGCAGCGGCGGTGCACGTTTGAGCCGCCTGGATGACCGGCTCTCCGGGACGGGCGAGGTCCCGGAGACTGCCGATTCCTGCGTGCAATGCGCCCGAGTGGACTCGAACCACCACGAACCGTTAGGTCCACAAGGCCCTCAACCTTGCGCGTCTACCAATTCCGCCACAGGCGCATGAGGGCCGCAGATCATAGCGGTGGCGAGCGCGCCGGACCGTTCCGTCCGACGGAGGGGTACTCTACGAACACATGTTCGAGAGAACGATGCAAACCGCCACCGGGAGGGGTGCCATATGGCCGACCTGAACCTGACCAAGCGCCAGCAGGAGATCTTCGACTTCATTGGGCGTTACTCGGCCAAGTACGGCTACCCGCCGACCGTGCGCGACATCGGCAAGGCCATCGGCCTGACCTCGTCCTCCACGGTCCACGCTCACCTCTCAAACCTGGAGAAGGCGGGCCTGTTGCGCCGGGATCCGACCAAGCCCCGCGCGATCGAGCTGCTCGTGGACCGCGCCAAGCGCGTGAAGACGGGCATCAGCACAGCGGCCGGCGGGGCGCTCCCGGTGGTGGGCAGAGTGGCCGCCGGCGAGCCCGTGCTCGCTGAGGAGAACATCGAGGAGTATGTCCAGATCCCCGATTTGGCGGGCGGCGACCGGGGCGAGTTCATCCTGACCATCACCGGCGACTCGATGATCAACGCGGGCATCCATGACGGCGACCACGTGGTGGTCCACTCGCAGGACACCGCCAGCGATGGCGAGATCGTCGTGGCCATGGTCGGCGAGGCCGAGGCGACCGTCAAGCGCTTCTTCCGCGAGGCCGACCATGTCCGGCTGCAGCCCGAGAACGACGCGCTCGAACCCATCCTGAGCACCGAGGTCACCGTGCTCGGCAGGGTCGTCGGAGTGCTCAGGAGGGTCTCGTGAGCTCCGCGGCGACCGCCCCGCCCCAACTCTTTCGCGATAGCACGTACCGGTTCGGCGTGAGCGGGGCTCGACCCATCCCGCTCGCGTCCCCCGATGGCGGAAGGCTCACGCTGGAGCAACAGCTCGACGGCGTATGGGAGGGCCTTGCCGCCGGCGGGCGGGCCGCGTGCCCGGTCTGTGAGGCGCAGATGGGCCGCACCGGCGTCTGCGGCAGCTGCGGTTCCCGGCTGTCATAGCGCCGGCGGCCGGTCCGGGCGGGTTACCATCGCCGTGCCAGTCAGGCAGTCGCGGGCGTCGGAGAGAAAACCGGCGTTCGAGGAAAGTCCGGACACCGCAGGGCAGGGTGGTCGGGAAACCCGACCCGGGGAAACCCGCGGGCCAGTGCCACAGAAACACACCGCCGAGGTGGCGGGAGTCCTCTCTCGTCGCCGGCAAGGTTGAAATGGTGCGGTAAGAGCGCACCGGCGTCGTGGTGACACGGCGGCCAGGCAAACCCCACCCGGTGCAAGGCCAAGTAGGGACGTCGACGCTGCCCGCCGAGTTCCAGGTAGGCCGCAGGGCCGAGAGGCCCGTCCGCCACGTCGGGGAGACCCGCGTGACGGTCAGATGGATGACTGTCCACGACAAGATCCGGCTTACAGACCGGCTACCCGAGGGGCCCCGTCCGCGGGGCCCCTCGCATTTCCACGCGCGTCGTTCGCCTTCTAGCCTTGCGGGCATGCCCGAGGCGATCGACTCCGGTATCGCGCTCACCTGGATCGAGCGGGTGGCCGACGGGCGGCGCGAGCTTGATCGCGACGAGGTCGCGATCGAGGAACCGCTCGAGATCCGAGTGGACGGGCGCGCGCTTGCGGTCACGATGCGTACGCCCGGCCACGACGAGGAGCTGGCCGTCGGGTTCCTGATCGGCGAGGGATTGATCGGCTCGGGTCGGGATGTCGAGTCGGTGGGTCCGACCGAGGAGTTTGAGGGCAACGTAGTGGAGGTCTCCACGCGCTCGGGGTTGCGCCGCGATCCCTTCGAGGAGCGCCGCTTTCACATGACCTCGTCGTGCGGTGTCTGTGGCAAGGGCGCGCTCGAGCAGGTGCGCCTCGCGGTGCCGGATCGGCCGCCCGCGCGGATCGCACTTCAGAGCGAACGTGTGCTGGGCCTGCCCGGCCGGGTGCGCGCGGCGCAGGAGGCGTTTGACCGCACCGGCGCGATCCACGCCACGGCGCTGTTCGGCGAAGCCGCCGCACCGCTCGTCCTGCGCGAGGACGTCGGTCGCCACAACGCGATGGACAAGGCGATCGGGTCGTTGGTTCGGTCCGGGCCGCAGGGCGCTCGGGGCACGGTGGCGTGCCTGAGCGGCCGGATCGGCTTCGAGCTGGTGCAGAAGGCGGTGATGGCCGGGATCGGGGCCATCGTCGCGGTCGGGGCGCCGACCTCGCTCGCGGTCAGCCTCGCTCAGGAGCACGACCTGCTCATGTGTGGCTTCGTGCGCGACGGCTCCTTCAACGTCTACGCCGGCGCGACACAGCTCACACCGGCCGTCTGATCGTTGCCCGGCAGGCTTCGCGGCGCCCCGTCGCGCGGGTTCAATAGCATCACGCCCCATGCTGATCCTGGCCGTCCTGATCCCCTTCCTGCTGGTTGGAGGAGTCGTGGTGTTAATCGCCTTCTCGGGCGGCCCCGGCGCCGCCCGCGAGGCCTACCTCATCAGGGGAAGCACGGCGTTCAGGGTGCTCGTTCCCGTCGCGTTCCTCGTGCTTGGCGTGGCCGTGCCCGCGCTGGTGCTCGCCAACCGCGGCCAGGCCGAGGGCGGCACGGCCGACCTCAGGAGCGCATCACTGAGCAAGACCGACGGTGAAGGCAAGCTGCTGTTTCGCGAGCGCTGCGCGAGCTGCCACACGCTGGCCGCCGTGAACGCTCGTGGAGTCACCGGACCGAACCTCGACCGCATCGGCGAGGTCACGCCCAACCGGGTGCGCAACGCCATCAGGATCGGTGGCACCGGCGACAAGCGGATGCCGGCCAACCTGCTCAGCGGACCCGACGCCGAGCACGTGGCCAGCTATCTGTCCAAGGTCGCCGGCCGCTAGGCCGCCTGGCCGGCGCATCGCCGGTGAGTCCTCCGGGCCGCCTGGTACATTGCTCGCCATTCACGCCAAAGCCCCATCCGGGGCGTGGGGGACCCAAAGGCCGAGAGGCCGGGGGCGAACGGTCACAGCGACCCAGCGCAGCTCTTTCCGCGCGAGCCCGACAGCTAACCCCGCAGGCACGGAGAAAGAGAGCACATGCCCGAAGCCGCTGCCCGCCCGTTGCAGGACGACGACTACGAGCCTTACGTTTCGGTTGCGTTCCCGGAGCGCCGCACGATCCGGATCACCGGTCAGCCGACGCCTCCACGCAGGCGCGAGTCCGCCCGCCGGAGCCAGATCAGGGCTCGTCCCGACCGGATCGCGCTCTGGGCCTTCCTGCTCGGGCTGTTTCTCGTGTTCATGGCGATCGCCACCGCCAGCGCCGGAGCGCACTAGCCGCTGATCTTCAACGCCCCCTCCGCGCGTATCACTTTCGACTCGTCAGCACCATCGAGAGAAGGAAGCGGCGTATGAAGACCAAGGAGAGCAGGTTCCAAGTCCACGATGACCTGACCGCCCCCGAGCGCAGCCTCCCCGTGCTCAGGGGAGCGCTCTCGGGTGGAGGGCAGCTGTCCAACATCGTCGGCGTGCTGGCCGGAGCACCCGCGGCGTTGCGGGGCTATGCCCGTTTCCGCTCGGAGTTGCGCAACGGCACCCTTGCGCTGGCCACACAGCAGCGCATCGCGCTCGCCGTGGCCGAACACCAGAACAGCGAGTACGCCATCGCCGCGCTACAGCGGTCAGGACGCGAGGCCGGGCTCGGGATCGACGAGATCGCGCTCGCGCGCGAGTTCGACTCCCACGACGAGCGGGAGGCCGTGCTGCTGCGCTACGTCAAGGCCCTGCTCGAGTCCGCGGGCAGTCCACCCATGCACAAGCACGAGGAGGCCCGAGAGGCCGGCTGGGCCGACGAGCAGATCCTCGAGGCGATCTCCCACGTGGCGCTGAACTCGTTCGCGAATCTGCTCACGCGCGCAGGCGACGTGCCGCGCGACGGCTCCGGGGAAGAGGGTCGGCTGCTCCAGGTCGCCTGAAGGCTCCCAGCGATGGTCGCTCGCCGGATCGTCGTTTACAGTTGAGGTTGCAATGGTTCCTGGCACCACAACGGTGGTCCTGACCGAGATCGAGAGCGAGACGCTCGACTCCACCCGGTCTCCCTGCTGCTCCCTCTATCACCGTGCAGTCGAGCTGGTCGGCAAGCGCTGGACCGGAGCGATCCTGATCGTCATGCTCGACGGTCCCGTCCGGTTCTCAGAGATCCGTCAACTCGTCCCGGACCTTTCCGACCGGCTGCTGTCGGAGCGGCTCAAGGAGCTCGAGGGCGAGCACATCGTCGGCCGCCGCCAGGATTGCGATTCGCCCGCGTGTGTGAAGTACGAGCTCACGGAGAAGGGTCAGGCGCTGGAGCCGGCCCTGCGCGCCCTGAAGGCCTGGGCGCACGAGCACCGCTGAAGTTCCGCTGGTCACCGCGCGGCAGTAGGCTCTCCGGCTCCCCGCCGGTCAACCGAACGTCGACAGAAAGAGACACATGGCCGACCAGCCCACGAGTGCCGATGACGTCCGAGCACTGATCCAGGAGCGGGACATCCGGTTCATCCGGCTCTGGTTCACAGACATCCTCGGGCAGCTGAAGAGCTTCTCGATCAACTCGGCAGAGCTCGACGACGCGCTCGAGGGCGGCATGGGCTTCGATGGCTCCTCGATCACCGGTTTCAACGCGATCGAGGAATCCGACATGATCGCGATGCCGGACGTGACCACGTTCCGTGCGCTGCCGTGGCGTCCCGACGAGTCGGGCGTGGCGCGGATGTTCTGCGATGTCCTCACGCCCAACCGGGAGCCGTACGAGGGCGACCCGCGCCAGGTGCTGCGCCGCGTACTCAAACGCGCCGAGGACATGGGTTTCGACACCTTCAACGTGGGTCCCGAGCTCGAGTACTTCCTCTTTCGCAGCGCACGGCCCGAGTCCGGCCAGCCCGAGATCCTCGACGAGGGGGGCTACTTCGACCTGACCACCCTGGACGCCGGCTCCGACGTACGGCGCGAGACCGTGCTCGCGCTCGAGGAGCTCGGCATGCACGTGGAGTACTCCCACCACGAGGTCGGCCCCTCCCAGCACGAGATCGACATGCGCTACGCGCCGGCGCTGAAGATGGCCGACGACTGCATGACCTACCGCATCACGGTCAAGGAATACGCGATGAAGTACGGCTGGCACGCGACCTTCATGCCCAAGCCCCTGTTCGGCGAGAACGGCTCGGGCATGCACACCCACATGTCGCTGTTCAAGGACGGTCGCAACGCCTTTTACGACGCCGACGATCAGTACTACCTCTCCGGCGTCGGCAAGGCGTTCATCGCGGGCCAGCTGCGCCACGCGCGCGAGATGAGCTCGGTGTTTGCCCAGTGGGTCAACTCCTACAAGCGGCTGGTGCCTGGCTTCGAGGCCCCGGTGTACTGCGCCTGGTCGCGCCGCAACCGCTCGGCGCTGGTGCGCGTGCCGCTCTACCACCCGGGCAAGGAGCGGGCCACTCGGATGGAGCTGCGCTGCCCGGACCCCGCGTGCAACCCCTACCTCACCTTCGCGATCCTGCTCAACGCGGGGCTCGAAGGGATCGAGAAGGGCTACGAGCTGCCCGAGCCGATGGAGAAGAACCTCTACCACCTGTCTCCGGACGAGCGCAAACGGCTGGGAATCGAGCCGCTGCCAGAGACCCTGGGTGAGGCGATCGAGCTCACCTCTGAGTCAGAGCTCGCCCTGCGCACCTTCGGCGAGCACATCTTCAACCGCTACATAGAGATCAAGCGGCAGGAGTGGGAGGACTACAGGGTGCAGGTGACCCAGTGGGAGCTCGACCGCTACATGTCCATTCTCTGAACCTTCACCTCCGGGGCCGGCGCGGGTTAGGGTGGTCCACGCGTGAGCGATGTGGACCTGAGCAGGCGGGAGTTCCTGGAGCGCACGGCCCACACGGCCGGACTGGCCGGGATGGCGGCCACGCTGCCAGTTGGCACGCTGTTGTCCCAGGCCGCGGACGCCGATGCCCGGCGCGCGCGCCTACCGAGCCCGCGCAACGTCGAGATCGACCATTTCGTGATCTTGATGATGGAGAATCGCTCGTTCGACCACTACCTCGGCTGGCTGCCCGGCGCCGACGCCGTCCAGCGCCAGAGCTTTCGCACCGCCCAGGGCCAGGCCGTGCCCACCCGTCCGGCCGACGCGCTCGGCAAGGCGCGTTTTCAGGGCTGCGGGCATCCCGATCCCGGCCACGGCTGGAAGTCGGGACGGGCCCAGCTGCGCAGCGGGTTCATCGGCCAGGGCAGCGGCAACGACGAGTTCGCGCTCAGCTACTACAACCAGGGCCAACTGCCCTTCACTCACGACGCGGTCGGCAAGTACACGACCTATGACCGGTACTTCTGCTCGCTGCTGGGCCCGACGTTTCCCAACCGCTACTACAAGTGGGCGGCCACCTCGGCGGGCAAGACCGCCAACATCGACCAGGTCGACATCAAGTCCGGGGGAAACCAGTTCGAGACGATCTTCGACCGCGCGATCAGCCGCGGCCAGAGCGCGCGCTACTACTACTCCGATCAGCCTTTCGCGGCGGTCTACGGGCCGCGCGGGGTGGCGTGGTCCAACCCGATCGCGCGCTACTACGCCGATTGCGCGGCCGGCACGCTTCCCAACATCTCGATCGTCGACCCGCCCTTCAAGGACGGCTCGGGGGGAGACGGCATCTCGGCCGACGACCATCCGCTCGGAGACGTACGGCTCGGTCAGGCGTTCATGGCCGACGTCGTCAACGCGTTCGTCCAGTCGCCCAACTACCGCCGCGGCGCCCTGTTCGTGGTCTATGACGAGTGGGGCGGGTTCTTCGATCACGTGCGTCCGCCACGGGTCCCCGACATCCGGTCCACGCGCAACCTCGACACCGACTTCGGCCAGATGGGCTTTCGGATCCCCTCGGTGGCCGTCTCGCCCTACACCCGCGGGCCGAAGACCCGCAAGGGCTACCGGGTCGACCACGGCATCTACGGCCACGAGTCGATCCTCAAGCTGATCAGTCACCGGTTCGGCCTCGGCCATCTGACACGCCGCCACCGGTACGCCCGCAACATCGGCCACAGCTTCGACTGGGCCAACCCGGACTTCGAGCCGCCCTCGCTGCCCGACCCGCCGCAGGTCGCCTCGACGCCCTGCACCCTCGGCGGCGCCGCGGTGTTCGATCCCGACGCTGCCCACGGCAGCGATCTCGAGGGGCTCCATCAGCTCGCCGATCGGTTCGGGTACCGCACCTACGCCGGCAGCGCGCACCAGATCTTCACGAAGCCTGACTCGCTCAAGCGCGCGTACAAGCCGCCCCGCTAGCCGGCGGAACGGCGGCTCATGCTTCGGGTGGGTCGGGCGGAGCGATCACCGTCTCGCAGTTGACGACGCCGTCCTCGACGCTGTCGGCTATCAGAACGTCCTCGCCAGGGCCGCAGTCGATCGAGTCCTCCTCGCCGTCGCGGGAGTCGATGTGGTCGTTGCCATCGCCGCCGAAGAGCTCGTCCTGGCCCAGATCGTTGGTGATCGTGTCGTTGCCGGTGCCGCCGTCGATGCGGTCATTGCCTGTGTCCCCTTGGAGGCGATCGTTGCCGGCCCCTCCGTAGAGGTCGTCGCCAGCGTCGGTGCCGCGGCCGGGAGGTCCGGCGAACAGCGTGTCGTTTCCACTTCCCCCGTAGGCAGTGTCGTTGCCGCTGCCGGCCGCGAGCCGGTCGTTGCCGGCATGGCCGAACAGCTGGTCGTCGCCGGAGTCGGCTGTCAGGCGGTCGTTGCCGGAGCTTCCGCGGAGTACGTCGTTGCCCCCGCGACCGCGCACGCGGTCACGCCCCGGCCCGCCCAGCAGGCGGTCGTCGCCCCCGCGCCCATTGATCCGGTCGTTGCCGGCGCGGCCATTGATGCGATCGGCCCTGTGCGTTCCCGTGAGCCGGTCGGCACCCTTCGTGCCGGTGACGAGCGCGGCAAGCCCGGGGGCGACCGGCGCGGACAGGCCGGCGATGATCAGCGTCGCGACGGCTACCGATCGGCGAGTGGTCGAGAAGGCCACCGGGCGAGCCTAGCCGCCGTCAGGTGGCGAGTGTTCCGCTTTCGTGAACGGCGCTGTTCGTAGGCGTCGCTCTGGGACCCGCACATGGCAGCGGCCAGCGAGCCACGGCCCAACCGGCCTACCGGCTCTACGCCAATGCGGCCTCGAGGTCGGCTGGCGCCGTTACCGGCCGCAGGCAGGCGAAGTGCTCGCACACATACGCCGCGGCCGCGTCGGCCACCGGCGTGCGGTCCTGCATGAGCGGGACGTCGCCGGGATCACCTCCGGCCAGCACGAGGTAGGGGCGGTATTCCGAACGCACGACGCGCGCGAGCGGGGCGATGCCGTCGGGGTCACCCACCAGCGCGACCTCGCGCACGGGCGAGAGCGAAAACGCGAGCGCCTGGAGAAGGTGGGCGAAGGCCTGGGGGTGTTGCGCCGCGAGTGGGTGCAATAGCGCGAGCACGCCCGCCGCGCGCTCCTCGTAGCCGTACTCACCCGTGAGCGCCGCCAGGCGCAGCAACCCCAGGGCGGCGCTCGCGTTGCCCGACGGGATGGGGTGGTCCTCCAGGTCCTTGCGCCTGGCCACGAGCTGCTCGTGGTCGATCGAGGTCTCGAAGAACCCGCCGCGCTCGGAGTCGGCGAAGCGCTCGATCATCGTGTCGGCGAGCGCTTGGGCCTCGTCGAACCAGCGCGGCTCGAACGTCGACTCATACAGCGTGAGCAGCGCCTCGAGCAGGAACGCATGGTCTTCGAGATACGCGTTGAGCTTGGCCTCGCCGCCCTTGTAGGTGCGAAGCAGGCGACCCGAGGCATCACGGAGGTCGCGCATCACGAACTCGGCCGCCGCCCGTGCCGCGTCTAGGAAGTCCGGGCGTTCCAGCACCGCGCCGGCCTCGGCCAGTGCCGAGATGGCCAGCGCGTTCCAGGCGGTAAGGCGTTTGTCGTCGAGGGCGGGCCAAACCCGCTCGGCGCGGGCGTCGTAGAGGCGGCGTCGGATGTCGGCCAGCCCGGCCGGCTCGTGCTCGCCACGGGTGAGGATCGATGCCCCTTCGAAGTTGCCGGCGGGGCGCACGCCGAAGTGGGCGGCGGCCGTCTCGGCGTCGTCGGGCCCCAGCACGTCGCGAAGCTGCTGGGGGGTCCAGACGTAGAAGCGCCCCTCCTCGCCTTCGGAGTCGGCATCGAGCGCGCTCATGAACCCGCCCTCGGGGCCGCGCATCTCGCGCAGCATCCACTCCAGCGTCTCCTCCGCGACCCGGCGAAACAGCGGATCCCCCGTGACCTGGAAGGCGTGCAGGTAGGCACGAGCGAGCAGGGCGTTGTCATAGAGCATCTTCTCGAAGTGCGGCACCAGCCAGCGCGCGTCGACCGAGTAGCGCGCGAAGCCGCCGCCGATCAGGTCGTACATCCCGCCCCTGGCCATCGCCCGCAGCGTGTGGGACGTCATCTCGGTCTCCCCGCGACCGAGCAGGTAGTCGATGGCCGACGCCGGCGGGAACTTGGGGGCGCCGCCGAAGCCGCCGTTCTCAGCGTCATAGATCTCGCGCAGCCTGGCCACGGCCGCGTAGAGGATGCCGGGGTCGAGCTCGTCGGCAGACGGCTGCAGTCCGGCTCCGCCGGCCAGGCGGGCGGCCACCTTGTCGCCGGTCGCACGGATCTCGTCGGCCCGCTCGTCCCAGGCCTCGGCCACTGCGCCGAGCACCGTGGTCCACGCTGGCATGCCGGGCCGCTCCTGCGGCGGGAAGTAGGTGCCGGCGTAGAAGGGCACCTGCTCGGGCGTCAGGAACACGTTGAGCGGCCATCCGCCCGCGCCGGTCATGGCCTGGCACGCCTCCATGTAGATCGCGTCGAGATCCGGCCGCTCCTCGCGGTCGAGCTTCACGCACACGAACCGCTCGTTCATGGCCGCTGCGGTCTGCTCGTTCTCAAACGACTCGCGTTCCATCACATGGCACCAGTGACAAGCTGAGTAGCCGATCGAGAGGAGGATGGGCACGTCGCGTCGTGCCGCCTCGGCCAGCGCGTGCTCGCCCCACGGCTGCCAGTCCACCGGGTTGTCCTTGTGCTGGAGCAGGTAGGGAGAGGTCTCAGACGCCAGTCGGTTGGGCATATGCTGAATCTAGCCGCGAAGCTCGGCGCGGCGAATCTTGCCGCTCGCGGTCTTTGGCAGCGATTTCGCGAACTCGACGATGCGCGGGTACTTGTACGGCGCGGTCTGGTCCTTGACGTGGTCCTTGAGCTCCCGGGCGAGCGCGTCGTCGCCCGAGTAGCCGTCGCGGAGTATCACGACCGCCCGCACCACCTGGCCGCGCTCGTCGTCGGGGGCGGCGACGGCGGCGGCCTCGGCCACAGCTGGGTGAGACAGAAGCGCCGACTCCACCTCGAACGGTCCGATCCGGTAGCCGGCCGAGATGATCACGTCGTCGGTGCGCCCCTCGAACCAGAGAAAGCCATCCTCGTCCTCGCGGACGCGGTCGCCGGTATGCCAGGTGCCCGTCGGTCCGTCGATGAAGAACGTGGGCACCGTGGTGGGGTCGGCGCACAGCTCGCCCTCTTCGATCCACAGCCGGAAGCCGGGAAGGGCGCGACCCATGGACCCGGGCCGCACCGGCTCGCCGATCGGCATCCCGGTGAGCGCGCCGGTCTCTGACTGGCCATATCCGTCGTGCACCGAGACCCGCGCCTCCTCCTGCCACACCCGGACTATCTCCGGGTTCAGGGGCTCGCCCGCCGCGACCGCGTGGCGCACCGACGGCAGCCGCCGCAGTGCGGTGCGCTTGGCGATCGCGCGGTACTCGGTCGGGGCCATGCACAGGACGTCGACGCCCTCGCGATCGATCACGTCGAGCCGCTGGGCCGGGTCGAAGCGGGCGTCGTGCAGGAGCGCCCCCGCCCCCTGCAGCCACGGGGCGATGAACGAGTTGCGCGCAGACTTCGACCATCCGCTGGCCGCGGTGCACCACGCGAGGTCGCCGGGCCGCGCCCCGAACCAGTGCTCGGCCTGTACGCGCTGGCCGTCGAGGTAGCGCTGGCCGTGGCGGATCAGCTTGGGCGTGCCCGAGGTGCCGGAGGTGAACACGATCAGCGCGGGATCGTCGGGTCCGAGCTCGGCCGCGGGCGCCGGGGGTGAGTCGTAGAGCCGCTCGTCGGGCACGATGAGCACCACGCCGCCAAACCCCGTCGCGTCGACGGCCTCGCGGTTTCGCTGGTGGGCGATCACCACCGCCGGGTCCGCGACATCCATCCGGGCCTTGAGGTCGGCCGGCCGGAGCTGCTCGGTGCATGGAAGCGCCACGGCCCCAAGCCGGAAGCACGCCACCATCGCAAGCACCCAGTCCGGTGTGTTGCCGACCACCGTCATGACCACCGATCCCCGCCCGACGCCCGCGGCGGCCAGAGTCCCGGCCAGCCGCGCCGAGCGCTCGGACACCTGACCAAAGCTCAGCTCGCAGCGATCGCCATTTCCATCGACGGCCACAAGCGCGCGGTCATCGGCTGGGGCGGCATCGACGACGTCGCGGGAGAAGTTCACCGTGCGCTGGTGGGGGAGACCGCCATGCGGGGATTGTGATGGACCCCACGTCCCGGCGTTCTTTCGCCCTCGCTGGTGGCAATCGCCACGTGAACAGGGGGGATTTAGGGGTGAGGCGCCGAATTCGGTCGTTGACATCTGCTAGCTTCGCGCCACGCCGAATGCACGAGATCGTGCAACGGGGGAACCAAAAGTCACTGGGGCCAATCTCCTCTAGGGGAGACGCGCAAGCTCTTTCAGCGCGAGCCCGACAGCTAACCCCGTAGGCGTGCGAAAGAGTTTTGCTTACCCGCCTGAGACATCAGCTGCTGCTTTGCGCGACCACTTCCGTGGCGGTCGGCTGCATCGCGACGCCCGGAATCGCTGCGGCCCAGGGCACGGGCGGCTCGACCTACGTGCCGCCACCGCCCCCCACCAAGCGCGCGAAGATCGTCGACGGCGTCGCCATCCCGCCGATCGCGGCCCCGGTCCGCGTCAAGAAGGCCATCGCCGCCGCCAACCTGATCGTCAGCAAGCCCTACATCTACGGCGGCGGCCACAAGCCCTACGCCAAGGTGAGCGCCTCGTCGGGCCTCCCGGTCTCCCTCGACAGCGGGTACGACTGCTCGGGCGGCATCAGCCTCGCGCTCTTCGGCGGCAAGTTCCTGAAGAGCCCACTCGACTCGAGCAGCTTCCTGAGCTGGGGCCTCGCGGGCAAGGGTCGGTGGATCACCGTCTACACCAACCCGGGCCACGCCTACGTGGTGATCGCGGGCCTGCGCTTCGACACCAGTGGCGGAGACCGCGTCTCGCCCCAGGAGCGCGCCTCGGGGCGCGGTCCGCGGTGGCGCAAGTACAGCCGGAAGCCCGTCGGCTTCACGGCGCGCCACCCAAGCAACTTCTGAGCGGTCGCCCTTGCGGGTGCCGGCCGGCGCTGGCCGCTGCCACCGCTGACTGATCTCGTCCGCAGGTATCCTGCGGACACCCTCTTGATGGCCCGCAAGCGACCCCCGGAGCGCTGACCCAATGGCGATAGCCGCCGATCTCATGACGAACATGACCGACGAGCAGAAGGCGATCACCGACATGGTGCGCCAGTTCGCCGACGAGCAGATCCTCCCCAACGCCGAGCACTACGACCACGAGGACGAGTACCCCGAGCCGATCGTGGAGCAGATGAAGGAGCTCGGCCTGTTCGGGGTCACCATCCCCGAGGAGTACGGCGGGATGGGCCTCGACCTCACCACCTATGTGATGATCGTCGAGGAGCTCTCCCGGGGCTGGATATCGATCTCGGGGATCATCAACACCCACTTCATCGGGTCTTATCTGCTCATGAAGTACGGCAACGACGAGCAGAAGGAGAAGTACCTGCCGCGTATGGCCACCGGTGAGATCCGGGCGGCCTTCTCGCTTTCCGAGCCTGAGCTTGGATCGGACGTCCAGGCCATCAAGACCCAGGCCAAGAAGCTCGGCGACGGCAACTGGGAGATCAACGGCCAGAAGATGTGGGTGACCAACGGTCTGCGGTCGACCCTGGTCTTCACGCTGGTCAAGACCGACCCCGACGCCGAGAAGCGGCACAAGGGCATGACGTGCTTCATCGCCGAGAAGGAGGCGGGCGTCCACGAGAACGAGGGCGACTACGCCGGCTTCAACGTGCCCCCGCAACTCAAGAAGATGGGCTACAAGGGCGTGGAGTCCACCGAGCTTGTGTTCGACGGCTACAAGTGCCCGGCCGAGAACATCCTCGGAGGCGAGGAGGCCGGGCTGAACAAGGGCTTCCCGCAGATGATGGACGCGCTCGAGGTCGGTCGCGTGAACGTGGCCGCCCGCGGCGTGGGCATCGCCAAGCGCGCCCTCGAGCTGGCCCTGCGCTACTCCCAGGAGCGCAAGACCTTCGGCGTCCAGATCGCCGATCACCAGGCCATTCAATTCAAGCTGGCCGACATGGCCACCCAGGCCGAGGCGGCCCAGCTGCTCACGCGCCAGGCCGCCAGGCTCAAGGACGCCGGCGAGCGCTCCGACCTCGAGGCCGGCATGGCCAAGCTGTTCGCCTCCGAGGCGGGCCGCTTCTGCGTGGAGGAGTCGTTTCGGATCCACGGCGGCTATGGCTACTCCAAGGAGTACGAGATCGAGCGCCTCTACCGCGATGCGCCGCTGCTCCTGATCGGCGAGGGCACGTCGGAGATCCAGCGGATGGTCATCGGCAAGAAGCTGCTGCAGCGGCACAAGATCTAGGGCGCCTACGGCTCGTGCCGACACGCCGGCAACTAGTGTTGCCGGGGTGTCCGCCGCTGATACCAAGACCGCCATCGCCGGAGCCCTCGAGCGGCTCGGTGCCGAGGTGCCCTCGTTACGCCAGCTCAAGCTCGTCATGCGTCTGCAGCTGGAGGCGCGTGGTGGCGACGCGCCGATCTGGCGGGTCGAGGTGCCCGGTCCGAAGATCGATCGCGATCCCGCCGGCGATGCACGCATCGACGTCGTGGTGCAGCGTCAGCAGTTCAACCAGCTGGTGGACGGCGGAACCTTGCGCGACTGGGCGCGGGCGTTTGAGAAGGGCCACGTCAAGGTGACAGGGGATGCCGCGGTGACCAAGCTGCTCGGCAGTGTGTTCCAGCGCCAGCTCGACCGCCAGCGGGTGGACTGATGTCCAGCGGTCTGCGGGCTGCTCGACGAGAAGATGACCGAGCTCGCGAGCCAGCGCGACACGACGCTCGACTCAGGCATCTGTCCGCTGGGCAGGCCGGAAGTAAGGGATCCGCAACCCGGTGGCGAAACAGGGTGCATGTCAGCTGACCGGGTGCAAACCAGCGTCCCCGCCGAAGTCACGTACCTAGAGAGCGTTCGTGACCACCATCAGGAACATCAGGAAGAGGCGGCAAACGAGCGGCTAGACGCACAGCTGGCCACCGAGCGCAGTGTGAACAAGGCGCTACTTGCCTCTCTGATAGAGCTTGACTCCAGGCTCGCCACCGAGCGCAGTACCGGCGAGGCGATAGTGACCGCCATGGGCGAACTCGAGCGCCGCCTGGGTGCGGAGCGAGAGACCGTCGCGCGCTGGGAGGCGTGGGCCGACGAGGCCGAGCGCCTGCTGGCCCAGAACGAACGAGATCAGCGGGCCGGGGGTTCCTGGCTGCGTCGACTGCGCGGTCGCTGAGCGCGTCTCAGCGCTCGAGCGTGGCGCCGTCGTCGTAGAGCTTCACGACCTTGACCGCGCCCGCGGGGGCAGCTTCCACACACAGCCCGCAGAGGATGCACTCGTCAAGGTTGCGTTCTACGATGTCTAGGCCGTCCGCCGTCGCGGCGTAGATGTCCACCGGACAGGCGTCGGAAAGCTTCTGCGCGAGCTCCGGGTCCTTCTTGGCCTCGTCGGAGACCTCGACGTCAATGAAGACTCCCGGCATTACGCGAGCTTCTCCTTTACTGCATCAGGAATCTCATCGATCCGCTCCACCACGGGGATGCCGGCGGCCTCGAGGCGGGTGATCTTCTCCGCGGCCGAGTCCTCCTTGCCCTCGACGATGGTGCCGGCGTGGCCGAAGCTCATGCCCTGCATCTCGTCGTCGTCCATGAAGCGGCCGGCCATGAAGGCCACGATCGGCAGGCGTGAGTTGTTCTCGGCGACCCACTCGGCCAGCTGGGCCTCCATGCGGCCACCCGGCTCGGTATAGATGACGATCGCCTTGGTCTGCTCGTCGGCCTCGAAGAACGGCATCAGCTCGGCATAGGTCGAGCCGATGATGGCGTCTCCGCCGATTGAGACGGCGGTGGACACGCCCAGGCCGGCGGCGGTCAGCGTCGACGAGATCTCGGTGGTCATGCCGCCCGAGCGGCTCATCACGCCGATCGAGCCGGACTGGTAGGCCTGCGCCGCGTTCTTGGCCGGGCCGCCGATGCCGCCCATCTTGGCCACGCCCGGCACGATCAGGCCGAGGCAGTTGGGGCCGATGATCCGGGCCTCGTGCTTGTCGGCGAGCTCGACCATCTGGGCGACGTCGCGGCGCGGGATGCGCTCGGTCACGATCACGATCGTCTTGATGCCGTTCTCGAGCGCCTCGAACACGGCGTCCTTGGTAAAGGCGGGGGGGACGGTGACCACGGAGCCGTCGGGGGCGACGCCCCCGTTGTGCTCGACCACCTCGGCGACCGTGTCGAACACCGGCACGCCGTGGACCTCGCGGCCCTTGCGGCCCGGCGTGACGCCGCCGACGATCTTCGACCCGTAGTCCAAGCACTCGCGCGTGAGGTTCACGGCCTCGCGGCCCGTGATGCCCTGGACGATGAAGGTGGTGTTCTCGTTGAGGAGGATCGACATGGCTAGGGGGCCGCGCCCTGGATCTTGTCCACCGCGCGCTTGGCCGCCTCGTGCATCGACACCGAGCGGTCGCAGTACTCGATTCCGTACTTGTCGAGGATCTTGAAGCCCTCTTCCTCCCAGGCACCCGGGACGCGGAAGATGGCGATGGTCTCGCCCGGGTCCTTGTCCAGGTCGAGGCAGGCCTTGATCACGCCGCGGGCCACGATGTCCACGCGGGTGTTGGAGACGATCGACATCATCACGGCGATCTTCTCGACGCCGTCCTTGGAGAGCACCGCCTTGGCCAGGCCCTCGGCCTTGGCCACCGACGGGTTGCCGCCGATCTCCGAGTAGTTGGCCGGCTGACCGCCCTGGGAGCGCACGGCGTCGGTGAGGGTCAGCGACCCGCCGCCGGCGCCGATCACGAGCCCGATGTTGCCGTGAAAGCCCGTGTCCTTGCCCTGGATCACGCCGCGGTGGTCCGCCGCGTCGATCGCGGCCACGTCGAGCTCGAACTGAGATGGCTCGTGCCCCTCGCGGTTGTCGTCCTCGGCGATGCCGAGGTCGGTCAGGATCTCCTTCTGGCGCGGCTTGGCCTCGTCCTCCATCTCCATATGGGCGTCGAGCGCCACGAAGGTGCCGTCCTTGAGCCGGGCGATCGGGTTGATCTCGGCCAGCGTCATGTCGCGGTCCACGAACAGCTGAGCCAGGCGGGTGAGGATCGGCACCAGACGCTGCAGGTCCTTGCCGGTGACCCCCGTAGAGGCGATGCACTGCTTGGCCAGGAAGTCCGAGATCGGCTCGAGGTTGGAGAAGTGCTGGCGCCCCACGTGGTCGGGGTGGGTCTCGGCCACCTCCTCGATGTCGATCCCGCCCATGTCGGAGAAGAGCATCATCGGGCGCTTCGCGGTGCCGTCCCAGACGACCGACGCGTAGTACTCCTGGTCGACGTCTGCCTTGGGGTCCACCAGCACACCGCGCGGCCAGTGGCCGTTGATCTCGAGCTCGAGCACGTTGCCGGCATGCTCGAAGGCCTCGTCGGGTGTGTCGGCGAACTGCACGCCGCCGGCCTTCATGCGGCCACCGGTGAGCACCTGCGACTTGATCACCGTCGGTCCGGCGATGTCGGCGGCGATGTCCCGCGCCTCCTCCGGCGTGGTCGCGAACCCGTACTTGGTCACCGGGATGCCGGCGGCCTCGACAAGGCGGCGGCTCTCGTATTCGAAGAAGCGCATGAGCGGCGCGGGAGCCTACCGGTTAGAGCCCGTACGCCTCTTTGAGCTCAGGATCCTTCTCCGCAAGCTTCTCGGCCAGCTCCACCATCACCTTGCACTGCTTCCAGGTGGCGTCGTCCTGCATCTTGCCGTCGATCATGTGCACGCCGCGGCCGTCGGGGATCGCCTCGATCACCTTCCGGGCGAACTTGACCTCCTCGGGCTCCGGCGAGAAGACCTTCTTGGCGATGCCGATCTGCACGGGGTGCAGCGACCATGCGCCCACGCAGCCGAGCAGGAAGGCGGCGCGGAACTGCGCTTCGCAGCCATCGACGTCCTTGATGTCGCCGAACGGGCCGTAGTAGGGCAGGATCCCGGCGCTCGTGCAGGCATCGACCATTCGCGCAATGGAGTAGTGCCACAGGTCCTGCTGCGCGGTGGGACGGGGAGCGTCCGGGTTGTCCGGGTCCGGGTCGTTGAGCACCAGGTAGCCGGGGTGCCCGCCGCCGACACGGGTGGTCTTCATCCGCCGCGAGGCCGCCAGGTCGGCTGGGCCGAAGCTCATGCCCTGCATCCGGGGTGAGGCGGTGGCGATCTCCTCGAGGTTGACCACGCCGATGCCCGTCTCGAGCAAAGCGTGGATGAGGATCGGCTTCTTGATGCCTGCGCGCGCCTCGAGTTGGGCCAGCAGCCGGTCCATATAGTGGATATCCCACGCGCCCTCGACCTTGGGCACCATGATCACCTCGAGCTTGTCGCCGATCTCTGTGACCAGGCGGGTGATGTCGTCAAGGGCCCACGGGCTCTCCAATGAGTTGACCCGGGTCCACAGCGCGGCGTCGCCGAGGTCCATCTCCTTGCCCACCTTCACGAGCCCCTCGCGCGCCGCCTCCTTGTTGTCGGCGGCTACGGCGTCCTCGAGGTTGCCGAGCACCACGTCGGCCTTCGTCGCCAGATCGGGCAGCTTGCCGACGATCTTCTCGTTGGACGGATCGAAGAAGTGGATCATCCGCGAGGGGGTCTGCGGGATCTCCCGAATCGGGTCCGGGGCGTCGAGGGCGAGGGGCTTGAAGAAGTCGCGAGGGCTACGCATTGGACGCCGGAATCTACCGATCACTAATCTGCTGCGCCGAATGAGCGACTTCACTACTGACCAGGCAGAGCGCGAGGCTTCGGGCGCTCGCCAGTACGGGCGATACCTCGAGGAGTTCGAGGTCGGTGCCGTCTACAAGCACTGGCCGGCCAAGACGGTGACCGAGTCAGACGACCACCTCTTCTGCCTGATCACGATGAATCACCACCCGCTGCACATCAACGACGTATACGCCGGGAAGTCCCAGCAGGGACGCAACGTTGTGGTCGGGCCCCTGGTCTACTCGCTGGCGCTTGGCATGTCGGTCGGGGACGTGTCGGGCAAGGCTATCGCCAACCTGGCCACCGACGAGCTGAGCCACCCGGCTCCGGTGTTTCACGGCGACACCCTCTTCTGTGAGAGCGAGGTGCTCGAGAAGAAGGAGTCGAAGTCGAAGCCCGACCGTGGCGTGGTGCGGGTCCATACCCGCGTGCTCAACCAGGACGGCACGCTCGTCGCGGAGTTCAAACGCTCCGTGCTGGTGCCGCGCAAGCACCACGGCTAGTCGACTCAGGCCGGAAGCCGTTGCCGTAGGCGCCCGAGCTCACCTAGGCCCCGCGAGCAGGCGGCCTTGCTGCGGTCGAGCCGGGCCCTCCTGCCGGGAGGCGTGGGAGAGAAGCCCAGCCGGCGCAACCGAGCGTTGATCGAGTGCACACGCCGCATGTCCTCGCTCGTCGAGGTGGCGAAGGTGATCGAGAGGGATACCGACACCTGGTCGCCGTTCTCCACCCAGTGGGGGGCGTGGGGGTAGACGTAGACCCCGTCGCCAGGATGCAAGTCGAAGAGGATTGGGTCCTTCGGCTCCCAGGCAACGTTGCGGTGTCCCCCGGTGACCGTGTCCTCCAGGACGAGCTGCTCTGTCTGGCGATCGGGAAAGCGTCCGACGTTCATGTGCTTGGTGCCGCGTACCTGCAGGAGGAAGTTGTGCTCGGGATCGGTGTGGGATGGCGTGATGGAACCGGGCGCCGAGAGGAAGATGAAGCCCTCTCTGGCCGTCATGCCGCCCTCGCGGTCGTGCAGGTACGGAGCGACCTCGTCGAGGCTCTCGTCGAGCAACCGCTTGTACTCAGGGTCGAGCTCGATGTTCTTGAGCACCATCCAGCACCCGTTCGTATCGATGTTCCGGGCGATCTCACCGACGGGCTGATCGATGCGCTTCACGGCATGCGGCGCCACGATCTTCGGCAGCTTGGCGATGTTGTGCTCCACCCGATCCTGTGGTAGTCGCTCGGCCAGCGTTGCGACCGACTCGACGCTCAGCAGTGGGTGGGCGGTCAGGCTGTGCGACACCCCGATCGGGGCACGTCCGAAGTTCGACCGAAGCGTGTCGGCCTCGATGGTCAGGAGCGAGTCGATTGTGGCTTCCTCTCTCTGGCGTGGATGGTGTCGGCGAGGACGATCGCCCGCCGCAGAGTCCTGGCACGTGTTCCGGCCCGCGTGAGCATGATCGTAGAAATCGTCCGGCGGTCGGGCCACAGACGATTGATCATGGTGTTCTCCGGGTGCGCGCATGAGTCCTGCCACAGCTCCGTGCGCTGCTCGGCGAAGACCCGGACGTTCTCTCGCTCGAGTTGCACGCCGGGCGAGAAGCGCGCCAGCTCCTCGTCGTAGGCGATCTTGAAGCAGAAGCCGCCCTCACCTGCATAAAGGTTGCATTTCATCGCGACTCGACGCTCGCCGACGCGAAGGCACAGCAGCTCCAGCCGGTCCTTTTCGCCAAATGCCCTACAGATCCGACGGAAGAAGTCGGCGTGGTCGGGGTCTGCCCCCAGCGCCGTGGCGCTTCTGCCCTTCCAGCCGGAGCTCTCGAGTGCAAGGAACGCCTCGTACGCATCCTCTTGCGTCGGCTCGTCCGTCACGGATGCGCTGCACCCGAGCTCAGCCTCCATACGCCGCCCGAGTCGATTGAGCTCGCGTCTGCGGTGGCCCTGCATGCTGTCGAGGTAGCCACCGTCGACACGTCGCTCCAAGAGCGCCCGCTCGTGCCGTCGCTCGCGCAGCGTAATGAGCCCAAGATCCTGCACGGCGCTCCTGATCGCGACGCCAGCCGGACCGTCATCGGCGAAGTCCTCGAGCAGGAGAGGTGCGCTGAACCGCCCGCCGACGGCCGCTCCTAGGAGGGCGCTTGCCGCTCGGGAGGGGTGGGCATCGTCGAGCAGGGGCGTCCCCAGGAAGCAGTACGGGTGAGATCTGGTGCGCAGCATGGGCAATGCTTGGCGGAGTCGCGAACGCAACACCGGCATGCACGCGTGCCAACGATTCGCGTCCTCGACAATCAGGAGCGAAGTGGCCGAGGCACCCGGAAGGTGCTGGATGGCGGCAAGCACGAAGTCGGGCTCGAAGAATGGGTTCGGCTCGACGGCGCGGTCGGCTAGCGCCCGCCACCGTTCAATGTCTGATGCGGAGAGGTCTTCCGGCTCGACCGCTCGTGTCTTGAGCGAATCGACGCTACCCTCCGATCGAGCGGTGGGGGCATCTGGTCGACGAAGCTGCGCCACGGTCACAAAGAGTGATATCGGCTGAAACCCGCTCAGCATGAGTCGGGGCGAACGGCTCACCGGCCGAGAGCGACCCCGAGGGCTCTGTAAGCGGGCTTGGGGGTGAAGTCGCGATTGAGCAGGCCGAACTGGGCCTCACGGTCGGCGGGGTCGCTGCCCTTATTGCGGAGGTTGTAGGCGATCACTGCCTTGACGTAGGGCATCTTGTCGCGCGCGATGCGAAAGAGCGCGGCGGTGTACTGCGCCTGTTGGTGCTCGGTGACGCACCAGCGGCTCGTGCCGATGGTGCACGTGGAGAAGCCGACCTCGGTCTGCCACATCTCCGGGTTGGAGTCGCCGTGGGTGACCATGACGTTGCGGATCCAACGGCTGCCGAGTTGATAGCTGTACTTCTTGTCAGTCGGGGGGCCGGGGCGTGCAGGGTCGCGTGCTTCGCCGTAGGGGTGGTAGGAGATGGCGTCGTAGTTGCCTTTGATCCCGTACTCGTAGAGAGCGGTCAGGAAGTCGCCGTCGGAGAAGGCCAGCGCGCCGCAGAGCACGGTGAGGTTCGAATCGGCCGCCTTGATGCGGGGGTAAGCCGCCTTCAGGATGGAGGCGTAGTCGCCAGCGGGATCGGACGACCTGAGAAAGTTTCTCAGATTGGGCTCGTTCCAGACTTCCAGGGCCTCCATCCGGTGCCCCCACCGTCGGGTCACCCACTCGGCGGCGTCGGCGTAGTCGGAGGGGTTTGCCGGGGGATAGAGGTGGACGCCTCGTTCCCACCACGGTCCGGCACACCCCCGCTTGAGCTGTGCAGGCGCGGTAGCGGCCCAACACGGGGTCGACCAGAGGGTGGCGACAACCTTGATGCCGCGGTCCTTGGCGTGTCGGAAGAAGGTGTCGGCCTTTGCGACGTACCAGGCGGAGTGGCGCCCCTTTCCAGCCGTCTCGAGGCTCGACCACGACAGGTCGATGCGTACCGTGTCCGCGCCGGCCGCCTTGGCCATGTCGAGCTCGTGGTCGGAGGTCGCGACCGAGCTGTCGCTCCAGAGCGGGTGCACCTGCACCCCGCGCCGGATCTCGACGCCGTCGCTGCCGAGGCTGAGCACCGCGGTCGTTGCGACTGCTGCAGCCACGACCCCGAGCACCCAATGCCAGACTCGAAGCCTTCCCGTGCGCTTCAAGATCTCGACCTCTGGCGCCGGCCCAGACGCCACCGGCCTCGGCGGCGCGCGAGTACGGGCGGACCGTCTGGCAGCGGTCGGCCCGTGAGCAGCGCGGCAGGGACGGCGGCGACGAACCAGTCCATCTCGTCCGCCATCCCCGGCAGATCGGATTCGAGGTCCATGAAGCCAGCTCTCAGACCGGGCGGACGCCGGTCCGGGTCGTGAGCGTCCGAGGCCACGTTGTGAACCAGCCCTCCCTCGAAGAGATCGACGGTGAACTCCCTTACGACTCGCCCGAACTGCCCAGTCATCGACCCAACGGTGACCGAGCAGAGCGCGCCGTGGT
This sequence comes from Solirubrobacterales bacterium, assembly GCA_038237685.1. GTDB lineage: Bacteria > Actinomycetota > Thermoleophilia > Solirubrobacterales > Thermoleophilaceae > JAAYBF01. The sequence continues at coordinate 56,102 of JBBRYL010000005.1, forward strand.
TTACCAGGCGGCGCAGCCGGCCTGGATCTCGCTGAAAGAGTGGGCTTCGCTCGGGATGCGCAAGGAGCACCCGGAAACCTCGAAGCTGGAGATCGAAGACCGCCTCGTCGAGGTAGGCGGCGTTCGAGTTGTGGGGGCTCTCGACGAGCAGGCACGTGCTGCCGCCGAGAGCGAATCGACGTAGCATCTCGTCGTCGAGATCGACGAGACGCTCCAGCGCAAGCTCTCCGCCGGTCACGACCGACAGCAGGATGTCCTCCTCGGCCAACGCAAGGTTCAGAGACCGCACGGCATTCGAGAGGGCGCTCGGCTGCACGTCGTAGCGGAGGTTCACGTGGGGGGTGGCCGCCACCGTCACAACTCCGTCCCGCACCCAATCACGTGCCATCTCGAGGCTCGTTGCCAGCGCGTTGGGGCCGTCGTCGAGGCCCGACAGGATGTGCGAGTGCAGGTCGATCACGTCGTGTCCAAGGGTACGGCGTGAAACGAGGCTCCGGGGACAGTTGCCGCCGATCGACGGGGTACACTGCTCGGCGATGAGGGACTCGTCTCCGCTGGGAGTCATCTGGAGGCGCAAGGTGCTCATCGCGGTGACCTTCTTCGTCATCGTGATCAGCACCGCTGTCGTCTCAAAGAGCCTCGAGAAGGTGTACTCCACCAAGAGCACGCTGCTCGTGGCCCAGGCAGGAAATGACCAGAGCTTCGATCGTGTGCAAGCAAGCCAGGCGTTTGCGCGCTCGTTCGCCGACATCATCGCCAGTCCGAACATCGCCAGGCTGGTGGCGCGTCAGATCGGCCAGGGCACCACCACCGCGGAGGTGCTCGGCGCGACGAGCTTTGAGGTGGTCTCCGAGACCCAGTTGCTCCAGATCACGGTCGAGGATCCTGACCCCAGACGGGCCAAGCTGATCGCCGATACCTACGCCCAGGTGTTCATCGGCTACGCGAGAGTCAACCTTGCTCGGACGACTCAAGCAACCGTCTCACTGGCTGACCGCGCGCCCGTTCCGGCGAGCCCGGCCCGTCCCAAGCCGACTCTCTACACGCTGCTCGCCGCGATCCTTGGCCTGGCGCTAGGTCTGGCCCTAGCCTTTCTGCGAGACCGGTTGGACCATCGCCTACGAACGACCGGGGAGTTGGAGGCCCGTTTCGAGCCCCCCGTGCTGGCTCGCGTGCCTCGTCGGGCGCGGTCAGAAGCGTCCGCCGCAGCCTTCGTCGAGGCCTACCGACTGTTGCGTACGAATCTTCAATTCGCCACGGTGGGCCGGCCCGCGCGGTCGGTTGCCGTGACGAGCGGAGAGGCCGGGGAGGGCAAGACCACGACCGTCACCCAGTTGGCCATCGCCAGTGCGGAGGCAGGACTTGAGGTGATCGTGATCGAGGCAGACTTTCGTCGGCCGGCGCTGCAGCGCGCACTCATGCCGGACCGTCCGGATCCGATCCGCCCCGGATTCAGCAACTATCTAGTGGGCACAGCTTCCGTCGCGGAGATCGTGCATCCGACCGGGCTTCCAAACATCTCGATCATCCCGGCTGGTCCACTGCCTCCCACCCCGTCCGCGCTACTCGACTCGGAGTTTGCTCGCCGGATGGGGGCTGAGCTGCTCAGCCTCGGAGACCTCATGCTGTTTGACTGTCCCCCGCTCAGCATCGGTGCCGATGCCTCGGTGATGGGCAGCTGGCTGGACGGAACGCTCATGGTTGTCGACCTCGAGAGCTCGACAGACCGCTCGGTCCGGGAGGGTCTGCGCCAGCTGAGCGCAGTCGAAGCGCAAGTCCTGGGTTTCGTCGTCAATCGCGATTCCACGCTCGAGACCCGCAGCTACGACTACTACCTCGGAGGAGACAAGGAAACGGCTCGGGCCAAGGAAAGGTCCCGGGGCAGGTCGAAAAATCGTCGGCCCGAGCTGGCGGCCTCTCGCTCTACGGGAACCGACAGCTCCGAATAGCAATACTGAGTCGGGATTGTGAGCCAGCGGGTGCTGCACGTCTGCGAAACGACGATCGGAGGTGTGGGGGTCTTCATCCGCGATCTCGCACTCGACCAGATACGACGAGGGCTGACCGTCGCGCTGGCGGTTCCTGGCGACGGGCCGGTGCTGGGCGACATGCTCGCGGGCGGAGTGCGCGTGTTCCCGTGGAACGCCAGGCCGGAGCCGGGGCCGAGTCTCCCGCGCGAGCTCGTCCGGCTCGCGCGTATCCGTGGGGTGTTCGCACCCCATATCGTCCACTTGCACTCGAGCAAGGCCGGACTGGCGGGGCGGCTTGTGGTGCATCGTCGCGATCCCACGATCCTGCAACCGCACTCCTGGTCGTTCTTCGCGAAGACAGGCCGGGTAGGTGAGGCTGCCCTCCTGTGGGAGCGGGTGGGCGCACGGCTGGCCGACGTGACGCTGTGCGTGAGCGATGACGAGCGGCGACTGGGCCGTGCGCTGGGAGTGCGCTCTGACTTTCGAGTACTCCAGAATGGAGTCGATCTCGCCTCGTTCGCGCCGCCGGCACCGGGCGATCGGGGCGCTGCACGACTGCGCCTCGGTCTCGGCGAGGGGCCGCTGTTGGTGTGCGTCGGACGCCTCCACCGACAGAAGAACCAGACTGCGCTGCTCGACGTCTGGCCGAGGGTCCGGGCAGCCGTGCCAGGTGCCCGCCTCGTGCTTGTGGGTGATGGCCCGGACCGATCCAGACTCGCGGCCTCCGCGGTGGAAGGCGTCACCCTGGTGGGCCAGTCTGACGATGTGCGGTCCTGGCTTGCCGCGGCCTCGTTGATCGCCCAGCCGTCACGCTGGGAGGGCATGTCGCTATCGCTGCTCGAGGCGTTGGCCGCCGGCCGCAGCGTGGTAGTCACCGCTGTGCCCGGCATGAGTGAGGTCGTAGTCGACGGGACGGGGGCAGTGGTTGCTCCCGATCGCCCGGTGGAGTTGCAACGGGCGATCGCACAGCGGCTGAGCGATCCCGATCTCGCTGATGCTGAAGGGCGCGCGGGCCGGGCTCACGTCGAAGCCCACCACGATCGCCGCACGCAGTTCGACGGCATCGCTGCGCTTTACCGTGAGCTGGGGCGACGCCGACGATGACCGAACCGCTCCGAACGCTTGTGCTCCAGCCTTACGCCGAGCGGGGTGGTTCGGAAAGTTGGCTTCTGCGGCTGATCGACGCCACCGACGAGCTCGCCCTCAGCTGTGTCCTGTTGAAGGACGGACCAATGCGTGCAGAGCTCGAGATGCGCGGCATACCGGTCGTTGTCCACCCGGTTGGAACCAATCCGCTCGAGCTGCTGCGTCCAATCGGATGGTTGGCGCGCGCGATCGGTCGTGAGCCGCCCGATGTAGTCTTGGGCAACGTGCTCAAGGCGCAGATGATCGCCGCGCCCGCGGGGCGGATAGCGGGCGTGCCGACGGTCTGGGCAAAGCACGACCATAGTTATGACCGCATCTTGGCCGTGCCTGTCGGTCGGCTCTCCACCAAGGTGATCGGCGCCGTCGAGGAGCTGGCGGCTCCTGTCAGGCGCCCCGACGCGGTCATCATTCCTCCTCCGCTACCAGATGAGCCCCCCGCACCGCGAGAGGAGGCCCGCGCGGTCTTGCGTGAGCGCGGGGTACCCCTAGATGACCGGCCCGCCCTCGTGATGGCCGGAAGACTCGTCCCGTTCAAGGGTGTGGACGATGCCGTCGAGGCGCTGGCGCGACCCGGCGCCCACGCATGGACTCTTTTCATCGCAGGCGAGGATGATCATTCCGCGCCAGGAGAGACCGACAGGCTGCGAAATGCAGCCGTCACAGCGGGCGTGGCCGAGCGTGTCCACTTCTTGGGGCACGTGCCCGCCGTCAGTCACTGGCTCGCCGCGTTCGATGCACTCGCCGTCCTGACCCGGCCAGGCGAGAGACGTGCCCCCAAAGCCGAGGGGTTCGGTACCTCGGCCTTCGAGGCCATGTTGGCGGGCGTCCCAGTGATCGCAACCGGCACGGGGGCGGTGACGAGACGCCTGGACGGGGACCGCGCCGGCGCGGCAGTGCCGACGGGCGATCCAGATGCGGTAGCGCGGGCGCTCGGGCGGTTGGCCGATCCGAAGGAGCGGGCGGCAGCAGGGGCCGTGGCACGCGAGGCCGTGGCCGGCCATCCTGACGCGGCGGAGTGTGCCCGCAGACTGGTCAACGTCCTGCGCTCTGCAGGGGGGCGCTAGCTCGCGCGACGCGCGATTACCTGTTCGTACAGCTCGACCATGCGCTGCGTGGTGATCCTGATGTCGTGGTGCTGCTCGACGCGGCACCGCCCGGCGGCGCCCTCCCGGTCGGCGAGGGCGGGGTCCGCGAGCCGCTCGGCAACCGCGTCGCCCAACGGTTCGACGGCTTCTATAGCCACCACTGCGCCGCACGCCTCCCCGAGGCATTCGCGCATTCCTGACACGTCGGCCGCCACAACGCTGCGCCTCGCGGCCATTGCCTCGAGGAGCGACAGTGACATGCCCTCCCAGCGAGACGGCTGCACGATTACGGAAGCGGCCGCAAGCCACGGTCGGACATCCCCAACCTTGCCCACGAAGCGTACCCGCGGCACCCTAAGCGCCTCGAGCTCAGCCCGGTCGGGACCGTCACCTACCAAAGCGAGCTCCGCATTGTGCACCCGCTCAAGCACCCGAGGCCAAGCGGATAGCAGGACGTCCTGTCCCTTCTGCCGCGCTAGCCTGCCCACGGTCACCGCTAGCGGTGTGTCCGGCGCTACACCGAGCGCGGCGCGCGCAGCACTTCGGTCCTCTTGGGTGGCCACCGCGTAGTGTGTGAGGTCCACCCCGTTCGGGATCTCGACGAACTGGGCCCGGATGCCGGCCTGCTCCCCGAGGTGCCGCTCGTCGGCGCTCACGCAGGCGACCACGTCGGTCCAGCGCGCCCCCAATCGCTCCCAGGCGATCGCGGCGCGCTCGAGAGCGCCCCCTGAGGCTTCGAAGCTCCAGGAGTTCGGCTGGAACACGACGGGGTCGCGGCCGCGTAGCAAGAGCCGGCCGACGAGACCCGCCTTCGAAGAGTGCAGGTGTACGAGGTCTGGATCGACTTGGTCGAGGATCGTGCCCAGGCGGCGCGCCTCGGGGAACGTGCTCGGGCCTGGGCCGCGCGTAGCGGCCCAGGATAGCCAGCGCGCGCCCGCGCTTTCCGCGGCGGCGCGCAGGTCGCTATCGGGGGGCGATGCGACGCTGACGTCAAGTCCTCGTTCGATCTGGTCGTCGACGAGTGCCGCGACCACGCGCGGGACGCCAGCGTCCCGAGGTTGGGCCACGTGGAGCACCGAACGGCTCACGTCGAGGGTTCGCTTGCCGAGCCGGCTCGGTCGCCAAGCGCAGTGATCATGCCGGCGAGCATAAAGAAGGTTCCGGCGACTAAAGGGACGCGGATCTGCGCCACCGTAAGGCCCTGCAAGACGAAGCCGAGCAGCGCCGCCGCGCAGCCGAGCGTCAGCGCGTAGGGCATTCGCTGCTCTGCCCTCAGTCCCCTCACGGCACGGGCGCCGAGCTGGATGAGGAAGGCGATGAAGGCGGCCAGCCCTATGAGGCCCGTCTCGGCGGCCAGCGAGAAGAACACGGAGTGTGCGTTCTCGAAGGGCGCTCCGTACTGGGTCAGGTTCCGGCGGCCCGCCTCGAATTGGAACTGGTTGACTCCCACCCCGAAGAACGGATGGTTGATGGCGACCGCACGCGCCGCGGCCCAGATCTCCGGACGCCGGTTGCTCGTGCCCAGTGCCGGCGCGGAGAGCGTGCTCAGCCGCTTCTCGACGACGTTGAACTGCTCGTTCCCCACAAGTGGGTTCGCGTTGGCGAACGTCAGGACTGTGAACACCAGGACGAGTGCGGCCGCGACCCAGCGCGCACGCTTCCAGGCCAGGAGCAGCAGCGCCGCCCCGAAGAAGGCGATCAGCCCACCGCGCGACAGCGACAGGGCGAGGCCCGCGAAGGTGACCGCGCATGCCGCTATCAGGACGCTGTAGCGGCGCACATCGCCTAGGACGAGCGCGAGCGCCGGCATCAAGGCCAGCACGAGCAGAGACGCGTAGTAGTTGGGATCGACGAATGTGCCCACAGCGCGGGCGCCGGTCAGCTCCCCGCCCGCGTACAGGGTCTGGTTGCCCGAGCGGAGGTAGTCCAGCGCCCCGATGCCTCCGAGAACGGCCGCGCCCAGTAGGAACGCGACCAGCACGAGGCGCATCTCCCTATTGCTGAAGGACTGGACCTGCAGGTAGACGAAATAGAAGAGGGTCCAGAGGACGAACACCCGTGCGGCCGGCCCGGGCTCCTGGGCGATGGCGATTCCGATCGCGATCACGCCGAGCAGCAGGAGGACGGACGCGTCACGAGGCTGCGGCTTGACGACTGTGTCCGGGCGGACCAGAGCACGCAACAACCACGCCAGGCCGACGAGCGCGAGCCCGCCTTCGGAGGGCGACAGGCCGCCGCCCCCGATGGTCAGGCCGATCGCCTCCATCGGCGCTGCCGCGAGGGCTCCGGCGAGCGCCCACGGCGGCCGGGTGAACGCGGTCACCACGGCCACGAGTCCGAAGATGGCCGCGGGCAGCGCGAATGGGCTGATCGAGTAAGCGGTGAATGCGTAGACACCGCCGGCGAGTGCAGCCGCCACGGCAACCAGCCCGCCGAACCGAAGCTCATCCGATCGTCCGAAACGCCCGAGAGCCGCCATGCGTTCCTCCTATGCCAACGCCAGCGTGGGTGCTGGCGCGTTTGTGTTGGTGGTCATTGTTCTCCAGATGACGCGGGCGAGTTGGCGTTTGAGGCAGCGGAGCGCTTCGGTTGAGTTGAGCTTGGCCACCTGGTCGCGCCAGACAGGCACCCGGACCGACAGCTCGCAGCGGCCCAGCTTGCGTCCAAGGCGGTCAAGCCATTTCGCCCGGACAAGGCCACCAGCCGGCACCCCGTCGTCTTTCCACAGACCGTGCAGGTGCCACCGCAGTCGGCCCTGGACGGTAGTTCGTCCGGGCGTCCCGACACATGCCGGCAGTCCTCGATCGCCCACACCCGCTCTGGGTCCCGCGCTCGACCCCAAGAGAGCAACTCGCGTGCCCGGCGCTCGACGCCTGCACGGTCTCGCTGCTGCGCAGCTTGCCCCGTTACGGCATCAACCGCCGAACAGGTGTGCTGCCGCTTGTGTGGATCCGTTCCGGTCACCATCATGTGCCACGTCCCTTCTTTGGAAATCACCGGCGAGCCGACCGTCGGCGGACACACCTCAGTCGGGGCGAAGCCACGCTCCTATCAAGTCACGCCGACGATCCCCGAGCGGTGGCGGGCGACACAACGCATGCTGGTCATGTCGACAGCCAGGCTAAGAGTCAGCCCGACACCCACTCGAGAACCAACCGCCCCGGTCGGACACAACCGCCCGGCAACCCAGACGCTGACACTGGCGCCATGCTAGCGCCGGCTGCGGAGCGCTAGCTTGCCGTGAGCTTCGCGGTGTGCAGCGTGCGAACGGACCTACGGCTTGCGATCCGGGCGGCGCCGGACCGCGGGTGCGAAGACACCGTGACCCGCGCGCGGACGCGCTTCAGGCGGCGCAGCAGCCGACGCTGGCGGGGGGCGAGGGCAAAGTTGGCGATCTTCGTATGGCCCGGCTTGATACGGACACGGCGGGTACCGAGTCGCATGCGACGCTTGGGCTGACCCTTGCGCTGGCGGACGGGCCTGGTCACGACAGTGGCGGTGCTGGAGCAGACTTCCTGCGCGGCGGCGCAGGAGAGAGGGACCTTCACGATGCCGCTAGGTGTCACCACCACGCTCCCAAGCGTCACCTGGGGCGTTGGCTCGACGGTGTCGGTTTCGTTGTCGGCCATCGCCTCGCGATACGAGTTCCAGGCTGGCTTGGGCGTGAAGTCGCTTCGCAGCATCCCGAACTGGTCCTCGCGGCCGCTGGGATCGTCGCCCTTGTTGCGCAGGTTGTAGACGAGCGCAGCCTTGACGTAGCTCCATTTGCGGGCAATTCGAAAAGAGTCCTTGATGTACTCGGCCTGCTGTTGCTCGTTGACACACCACCGGTCACCCTGGCCGCAGCTCGAGAACCCGAACTCGGTCAGCCAGACGCCCTTGTCCCCGTCGCCGTGCTGGCTCATGATCTGGTGGATCGCCGGCACGCCCTTGAGGAAGCTCCAGCGCTTCCACTCATCCTTCCAAGCGTCATCGGGGTCTCGCCACTCGTTGTAGGGGTGGATCGAGACACCGTCGAAGTTATTGCCGATGCCGTTGCTGTACAGCTTCTCGAGGAAGTCGCCGTCTGAGCCTGACAACGCGCCGGCCAGAACGGGTAGCTCGGGGGCCTCCCGCTTGATGCGCGGATAGGCCGCCTTCAGCAGGGCGGCGTCAGTCGCTGCGGGGTCGGGCGCGTGCAATGAGTATTGGTCTTCGAGGTTCGGCTCGTTCCAGACCTCGAGCGCGGCGAGCTTGGATCCCCAGCGGTTGGCGACGAATTGCGCCGCATCACCGAAGTCACTCGCCTGGTTCGGCGCGTAACGGTCGACGTCACGGTCCCACCAGGCACCTGAACAGCCCTGGCGCAAGGACTCGGGCGCGGACGATGCCCAGCACGGAGTGGACCAGAGCACGGCGACGACCTTCAGCTTGAGGTCCGCGGCGTGCTGGAACACCCGGTCGGCCCTGGCGACGTACGAGGGGGTGTACTGACCCTTCCCGTCGGTCTCCAGGCTAGACCAAGAGATGTCGATCCGAACCGAGTTCGAGCCGGCGCCGGCCAGCATGTCCAGCTCGCGCTCGGACTGCTCTATCGAGGAGCTCGGCCAGAGCGAGTGGACCTGTGCGCCGCGAAGTTGTTCGCCGGCCGTGGCGGTTGCGGGAAGGACCATGGCAATCACCAAAGCCAGCAGGACGGTGACCGAGCGGTAGATGCGAGGGGCGGAGGGCACCCTCCCTCTAACGGCAGCAAGTGGGAGCCCCTGGAACCTGGGCGGGGCATCCTGGACGTCCGTCCGAGGCTGGCGACCGGTTGGCTCAGCGTGAGGGCCGATGCAGCGGCGTGGTGTCGACGACTTCGAAGTCGCGGCCGCGTAGAGTCGAGAGCTCTGACACCTGCGAGTTGCTCCATCCCGCGGAGGGTGCGCCGGTCAGGTGGATCTCCGGGGAGCCTTGGTCGGCAACCAATGCCCCGTACCGCTGGAGGGCGCGTATCACGACGCGAGCCTGGGGGGAGAAGCGGTCTGGTCTCACGCTGGACCGTAGGCGCAGGCGCTGCCCCATAGCGGGGAGATTGGGGTCCCGACTCGCAGACGATGCGTGACGCGCAGGGTAGATCCATGCTCTACGCGTGGCTGGCACCGCGATGCGAAGTGCATGCCGGATCTCGCCGTGCTTGACCTCGTCGTAGCGGGCCAAGCCCGCGAAGATCGGCAGCCCCGCGGCATCGGCGGAGGTCCACCCGTCCGGACGCAGCCGGTCGGAGCGGAGGTCCCACGTTGCGCCCGAGCCTGCCTGCCACGAACCTCCTCCGGGTCGTGGCGAGGCCCTGTAGATCTCATAAAGCCGGCAGTTGTCAGTGTCCACCGTGATCACATGGCGATCAGCACGGTCCTCGATTAGAGCGGCGGCCGGGATCGGATAGGGTCCGGGATCCGAGTACGCCGCGTCGCTGAAAGCGATCGGCACCGGCTTGCGCACCCGGCTGGTCGTGGTGTATGGAATTCCGATCAGGCCGCCTCGCCAGCGGTCGGAGCCGAAGTCGGGGTGTAGGGGGAGAGCGGGACCTATGCGACCGATCATTGTCGACGAGTTGCGAAGTGCCGGCAGCGCGTCGACGCGCTGATTCCATTGGCCTTTGGGGTAAACACCGGACAGCCTCCGATCGTGGGTCCTGGTGATCTGGCGTCAGCGGCCCCGGGGGTGACCACACTTCCAGCGAGGACCACACACAGCGAGATCGTCCCGAATAGGTGATGAGAGCGCACTGAGCACCGTCTCGGGCGCGCGTCCCAGCCGCTTGAGTCCGAGGTCCAACGGCTGGACGCCTGGAGCGCTCAGTGTCGGCGGGAAGCCTCGATGCGGCCACGGACCAGCCGTCGCGGGCTTCTTGTAGCGGTGCGTGCCACACGTCCCGCCGCGGAGTGGAACACGGGTCCGTACAGCTCGGCCAGCTTGAGCGCGAAGCTGGCCGGTCCGTCCTTGCCCGTGATCATCACCCGCTTCATCTCCATCGGCGCCCAGGAGCCACGGCCCTGGCATGTCACGGCTGCCTCGAAGCCTGCGTCGCGCGCGGCTCGCACGGCGGCGTCGGCGTACTTGCAGTACGGATAGGCGAAGGTCCGCACGGGCTCGCCGGCTATCCCGGCGAGCGCATCGCGGCTCCCGACCATCTCTTGCAGGCAGGACTCGTAGTCGAGCTCCTCGAGGTTCGGATGGGTGACCGTGTGCGCGCCGAGCTCGATCCCCGCCGCGGCAAGATCGCGCAGCTCGTCCTCCACCATCATGCGGCTGGTGCCCGGCTCCATCCACGGATTAGGCTTTCCGATTAGGCCCGTCGAGACGTACACCGTCGCCGGCAGGGAGTACTCCTGCAGGATCGGCAACAGGACCGAGTGGTTGTCATCCATTCCGTCGTCGAACGACAGCGCCACGAGGCCCGGCGGCGGCGCTGCGCCGGCCGCGCGTCGCGCGAAGTCAGCCACGGTGACTACCTCGAAGCCCGCCCGCACCAGGATGTCCAGCTGGCTGCGGAAAGCTGCGGGGGAGACTTGGAGGAACTCGGGGTCGACACGCGCGCTGGAGTCGGCGATGCCGTGGTAGGCCAGGATCAGCGAGCGGCGCTTGCGTAGCGCGCGGGCGGTAGGGCCCACGCAGCTCCAGCCCTTCATGACGGTGCTCCGGCTCGTGCAGATTCTGCGAAGGGCAGGCGCCGCCGGACCAGGTCGGCCACAAACCGCAGGTCGTCGGGATCCACCACCCGATCTACGGCGACGTAAGCCGCTAGGTAGATCAGCCCGCCCACGACTATCGCAAGCGGCCATACGCCCGACAGGAGCAGCAGTGGACCTGCCATTGCGAGGGCGGCGACGGTGGGGGCGGCCAGCATCGAAAGCCAGTTGATCCGGCCGACCTCCAGCACGGCGAGCCAGATTGCGATCGAGGCGTAGACCACCATCGAGACGAGCATGGCCAGGGCCGCCCCGACATCCTCGAGCATCGGCACCAGGGCGAGGTTGAGCCCGACGTTCACCGCGGACGACGCAGCGACGGTATAGACCATCCGCCGAGGATGCGCACGCGAGAGCACCAGCACGCTGCACAGGACCATCACGCCAAACAGGACCACCACGGGGGCCAGCAGGCGCAGCGGCTCGGCGGCATCGCCGAAGTCGGCGCCGAAGAACGCCCGGCACAGGGGTTCGGCCAGCAGTCCGAGGCTCAATGCGATTGGCAGCAACAGTGCCACGGCGAGCTTGATCGATCGCTGAAACACCGCGCTGAGGGTCGGCGACGTATCCCGACCCAGGTAGGTGTACATCGCCGCGAAGGCACCGGCCAGCGCGACGTTGATGAACGTCGTTGCCTCGAACAGCCGGTAGGCCGAGCCGTACAGCCCGACCACGGCGTCGGTGGCAAGAGCGCCGAGCAGGAGGATGTCGGCGCGTGCCAGCACGAGCCCGAAGACGTCCTGCGCGGTGAACGTCAAGCTCTGCTTGCGAATCTCGCGGCGGACGTCGGCGGGCCGGATCATTCGAGGCCAGCCCAGGTGTGTGCCCAACAGCCGCATCGCCAACGCGAACTGCGCGAGCGTTCCGAGCGAGTACGTGATGGCCACGGCCACGACGCCGTAGCCCGCGAGCAGGACCGCGAGTCCCAGCGTCGCGGCCAGCACGCGCTGCACGACGATCGTCTTCGCAACGAGGTCGTTGCGCTCGAACGCCTCGAAGAGGTTCGACGGCGACCGCGCCATCGTGTTGAACAGCAGGCCCACGGTGAGGATCGAGACGGTGAGCTCGGTCTCGTCCGAGTAGTCGAGCAGATAGACCACCGCCACCGAAGCGATGACGATCGGGATGCCGCGCTGGAGCTTCAACGACATCGCGTTCCAGAAGTAGGCGTCCACGCGGGCACGATCGGCCGCCACCCGGCGCAGCAGGTATTGGTCTATCCCGAGGCCGACCGGTGTCATCGCGACCTCCGCCCAGGCGAGCCCGAAGATGAAGATCCCCAACCGCGAGTCACCGACCGTGCGTGCGAGCGCGGCCAGCAGCACCAATGAGCCGAGCTTTCCGATGATCTCGCCGACTGCCCTGACTGCCACGTTCTTTGCAGCACGCTGACCAGCCGCCTGGCCTGCGCCCGCGTCGCTGGCGACTGCGGACTCGGGCTCGGGTGTCGTGGTGTCTGGAGGCATGCGGGCGAGTCCGTATCGGCTCCTCGGCGCGCGGGCTTCAATCTCGCAGCGCCGCTGCGAACGCCGAGTGAGTACTGTCTCACGCTTCTTGCCTGTGGTTGCCGGCCCCATAGATCTCGAGGTCCTGGACCACCCGGCAGCGGTGGAGCCGATCGTCGGCGAGTGGGATCGTCTAGCGGTCGCAGGCGGGTTGCCCTACTGCGCGCCCGCGTGGCTCATGGCCTGGTGGCGCAACGTTGCGCCACCAGACGCAAGCCTGCGGGTGGTCGTCGCGCGTGAGGGCGGTCGCCTGGTGGGGGTCGCGCCGTTCTACGCGGCGCCGTGGCGGTGGGGTCTCTCGAGGTGGTCGCTCCTCGCGACCGACCTGTCTTCTCGCATCGAGCCGTTGGCCGAGCCCGAGGCAGTTCAGAGGATCGCGGGCGCGCTTGGAGACTTCGCGCCGCCGCCTGCGCGGATCGATCTCGACGGCGTGCCCGTCGGCTCGCGGTGGCCCGAGGCCATCGGCTCTGCCGGACCGACTAGTCGTCCTGCCTGGTACTTCCGCAAGCCGGCGATCCCGGCACCGGTCGTACCGCTCGCAGGCGGGACGGTCGACGAGTGGCTTGGCACCCGGTCCTCCAACTTTCGCCAGCAGATGCGGCGCGCGCAGCGCAAGCTCGCAAAGGACGGCGGAGCCTTTCGCGTCGCACGTTCGCCAGAGGAGATCGAGCGTGACCTAGTCCATCTCGAGCGACTCCACAACGCGCGCTGGGACTGGCGTGGCGGATCGAGCGCGCTTCCCTCCGGTGCCCTGGAGATGCTTGCCGAGGCGGGGAGAGCGCTCGGACCTGAGCGCTTCCAGCTCGTGTCGTTGGAGATCGAGGGTAGGGTGATCAACTCGCAGCTGTTCTTGTCGGCCGGCCGCGAGATCTCCTATTGGAACGGTGGGTTCGACGTCGAGTTCGCGTCATACAAGCCGTCGCTCGCGGGCTTGGTCGAGGCGATCCGCATGGGGCTCGAGCAGGGGTGCACCCGTCTGGACCTCGGGCCGGGGGCACAGGAGTACAAGGACCGCTTCACCGACCAGAAGGACGAGGTGGTCTGGCAGTCGCTGCTCCCGCGAGGGCCCCGTTACGCGCTCGCCCGCGCGCTCTATGCCCCGGCCCAGGCCCGTCATGAGCTCGGTCAGCGCCTGTCACCGGCGCAAAAGCAGCGCGTCGAGCGCTTGCGAGCGCGGGTCAGTGACAGGACTGATTACCCGAGTCGGTGAAGGCGCCCCCGGCTTCGGATACGAAGTTCCAGCTGTAGCTCGTGGCCGACAGCGTGAGCCGCAAGACCCCGAAGGTGTCGATGTTCCTGACCTGGCTGTTGGGCTGGACCGTTCCCAGGGCGTGGTGATCCTCTCCGCCGGTCCCCACGACGAACTCGCGGATCCCACGGGTCGGGTCCGCTTGGGCTGAGGGTGTCTGGGGCGCGAACCGCTCGTACTCGTGAGAGTGTCCGTTCAGCACCACGTCGGCGCCCCCCGTGTAGAGGTCTTGCCACAGCGGACCCGTGGATGGGGCGTTGCCCGTGTAGCCGGAGTTGAAGCGCGGGTGATGCCAGTAGGCGAGCGTGCACCTGTTCGGATGGGCAGCCATGTCGGCCTTGAGCCACCGCTCCTGCGGCGAGCCGGCCCCACATCCGACGTAGGTGCAGTTCGAGTTCAACGCGATCAGGTGCCAGGCGCCGACGTCGAACGAGTAGTAGCCCTTGCTCCGGTCGCCGGCGAGCCCGGTCGAGCGACCGGCGCCGTTGTAGTAGTCGAAGTACCCGGCGGCGGCGGGAGTCTCGTACTCGTGGTTTCCGGCTACGGGGTGGGTGATGCTTTTCACACGACCCCATGTCGGGTCGTAGGACTGCATGAACTCCCCAAGCGCCCCGGAGTCGTACTGGTTGTCGCCAAGTGGCAAGACCGCGCTGAGTCCGCGTCCGAACACGAGGTCGGACGTGTACCTCTCCCGACACGAGTCCGGCGTGCCGAGGCCTCCGTTGAAGCTCGGGTTGTTCGCCGCGCACGCAATGTCGCCGGCAGCGCCGATCACCGGGTTGCCGGTGCCGGGTCCGGGGTCGCCGGTGACCTGCCCGGCTTTGTAGTGGTTGGTGATTTGGGTGGGGGTGAGGGGGGTGTTGTAGATGGTGACTTCGTCGATGGCGCCTGTGGAGTAGGCGCTGGAGCTGCTCTGGCCGATGGCCAGCGGCTGGGTGTTGTTGGCCATCGTCTGGTTGGCCACTGGCCCGGTGACGTCTGTCCCGTCGAGGTAGAGGTGGACGCTCGAGCCGTCCTTGGTAACGGCCGCGTGGTGCCATTTGGTCGTGTCGGTGACGGTGCGTGTGGAGGCCACCACGTCTGCGACGTTTGAGCGGCGCAGCACGAGCTGGTTGCTGGAGTTGAACATCAGCACCCAGGAGCCGTCCTGCTTGGAGGCGATCACCTGGTTCTCGGCGCTGCTCACCGTGCCGCGCCGGACCCACGCCTCTGCCGAGAAGCGGTCTCCGACGGCCAGCGAGGAGGAGTCAGGCACGCTGACCCAGCCGGTGCTGCCGTTGAACCCGGCCGCCGTGTCGGGGTCACCGGCAATGGCGCCGGCCAGACCGAGCGTGGTGCCCACCTGGTAGGCGCCGCTGTGAGAACCGCCACTGCTGTCACAGGCAACCAAGCCCGATCCCTCACCCAGCCGCCAGTACCCCACGACCCCCGCAGTGCCCAACACCGCAGCGCTATACGAAGACGAACGCGGCGAACACGTTGACGCCTGTGCGCTTGTGCCCTGCAGGAGCAAGGCTAGGAGCGCGAGACCCGCCAGAGCGAGTACATGGGGAATCCTTTCCGCCCTCACTGTCGGGCCAACTTAGGGGCGATCGGCCAAACCCGCAACTGTCTGCTGCGGGTGGTGGACGTAGGAGCGCTCCGGCGGTCTTGCTTGCTTATGCCCTCCGAGCTCGGAGATACGTCTCCTTCAGCCTTGGGCGGGCATGGCGCCGGTAGGCGTAGCGGAGCGACGGCAGCGCACTGCGGGGGTAGGAACGCCAGACCGCGTGGGGCCGCGCGCCCGTGGCGAACAGCCGCTTCCACGCCAAGTCGGGACCGAGGAACTCGTGCGCCTCGAGCCCCATTTCGAAGCTTTGCTCGATCACCGCCCGGCGCAGCGCCAGACCTGGCGCCAGGGTGCGATGCCCCTCGTCGAACGCCGTCTTCAACAGGTAGTAGCGCCGCTTATGAAGCAGGGCAAGGTCGAACGCGGCAAGACGGCCGTCGATGCGCAGGGCCGAGAAGCGCAGCTCTCCCCCAGCGTGGAAGCGGCTCGCGAGCTCTCGGTAGAAGACGGTGGCCCGTTCGTCGCAGAGGATCGCGGTCCCCTTCCGACCCTTCCAGCCCGCCGCCTCCAGGGCCAGTCCCTCTGTGAGTCCGGGCTCCGGGCCCTCAGGCTCATCGATGACGGTCAGGCACACGTCGTGCTCACGCGCCATCTTGTGTCCGCGACGCTCGATCTCTCGCCATTTGGCCCTTCGCTCGTCGCGGTATTGCTCGAAAGTCCCCGTGATCTCGGTCAGTGGAGAGATCTGGTCGGGCTCGAGGATCGAAAGTGATCCTCGGTCTTCGGTGGCCGCCATCAGATTCGAGCAGGTGGCTTCGTCAGCTGGGATTGCGCGCGCCTCTATCGGTGACCGCGTCTGGACGATCGCCGCCACGAGACAGCGGAGTGCGGCCGCATCGCGCGCGAGTGGACGGTAGGCAGGGCTATGGTCGTTTGCCGTGGCGTGCAGCCACGCCCCACGCCGGTGCAGCGGCAGCGCGGCCACGAGATCCTTCCCGTCCCACACGACGCACACGTTGAGGGCGCCCTGCACTCCAAACGCTCTCCACCAGGCAGAGAGCCAGGCGTGGAGCGAGAATGGACTGGAGTCATGCTGAGCGAGCCGGTCCCAGGCAGGGGCGACCTGTTCGAGGCGGCTGAAGCTCGTTATCCATTCCGCTTCCACAACGATCGGCCGCCGAGATTAGCCTTGCGCCCGGTCGTGGACCAACTTGCATATCCTCGATCACCGTGCGTCCGCGGCTGAGCGTCTGGCCTCCCCTTCCACCGAACGTCTATCTGCGACGTCCGCTCCCCAGCCTCCCGTTCCCGCTCGAGGAGGCAAACTGCCGTGTGGTGGCGTGGGCGCGCCACGCAATCTGGCATGGCGTGAAGGGGCTCGGGCTTGGCCCCGGCGACGAGGTGCTCGTTCCGGCTTGGCACCATGGATCCGAGGTCGAGGCCCTGCTGCGGGCGGGGCTCCGGTGTCGCTTCTACGACAGCACCGCTCGCCTCGAGCCAGACCCCGCGGAGCTCGAGGGCCTGCTCGCCCCCCGTGTGCGCGCGCTCTACCTGACTCACTCTCTGGGGTTTCCTCGTGACTCCCGGCACTGGCGCGAGTGGTGCGACGCTCGTGGCCTGCTCCTGATCGAGGACGCCGCCCAGGCCTGGCTTGCAACGTGTGAAGGCAGGCCCGTGGGCTCGCTCGGCGATCTGGCGGTCTTCTGCCTCTACAAGACCTTCGGCCTGCCCGAGGGGGCGGCTTTGGTGCAGGGCTCCCCGCCTGAGCCCGTGGGCCTCGATCCGCGGACGGGCATCGGTCCGTTGGCACGTCAGCACGCGATGTGGTGTGCCGGGCGTTCGAGCGTCGTCTATGCCGCGACGGCGCCCTTCCGCCGCACGGCACGATACGAGCCGGAGCTCGACTTCGCGCTGCGCGATCCTTCCAGCCCCCCGTGGGCCACGACGCCGTTCGTTCTCCGCCGGATCAGCGATCCGGCGGCTGCCGATCTGCGGCGAGACAACTACCGGCTGCTTCTCTCCCGCCTCGGAGAATTGGTGCCGGAGCCGTTTCACGACGTCACCGACGGTGCCTCGCCCTTCGCCTTTCCGATTGAGGTCGAAGCCAAGGGGAGCCTGCTCCCTCGACTGCGCGCATGGGGGGTCCACGGGCTCGATCTCTGGTCGGTGCCCCACCCGTCACTTGCGCACGAGCGCTTTCCCGGGGCCGCAAGACGGCGCGCCACGACCGTCGGGCTGCCAGTGCATCAGGAGCTGCGTACGTCGGACCTGGAGCGGATCGCCACTGCGGTGCGCGACGCCGTGCACTAGCCCGCTCTCGAGGGCAAGTGTGACCCCGTAGCCATAGGATCGTGGCGTGATCGGGGCGCTCGTGACCGACGGCCAATCCCGAGCTGCGGTCGCCGGTGTGCGCGGGCTGGGACTGGCGCAGATCCCGGTTAGCGTGCTGGCACCGAGTCGCCAGTCCCCCGCGCTGTGGTCGCGTCATTGCGCGGCGCGGTTCCTCGGGCCACCCTCGAGCGACGAGCGTGCGTTCGTGGCGCGGATAGGCGAGGTGGTTGCTCGCGGGGGGCCGTCGGTCGTCTTCCCCGGCCAGGAGCAGGCGGTGGGCGCACTGGCGCGGCACATCAACGAGCTGCCGGACGGGGTGTTCCTGCCCTACCCCGATCCTGGCCTAATGCTGGCCTTGAGTGACAAGTCGGCCATTGCGGATCTTGGTGCCCAGGCGGGGATCGCGCCGCCGGCGACCCTGGCCGCAGGCGTTTCCGGGGAGCTGGCAGCCGAGCCGCCGCCTGCTCCATGCATCGTCAAGGCCTACGGTCTGAGCGCGGCACTGCCCGCCGTGCGGGTCTGCGAGACCGCCGCGGAGCTGGCTGGGCTCCTCGACTCTCTGCCCGCGGACGAGCCCGTGATCGTGCAAGAGCGTGCAGCGGGTCCCTTGATCGCCGTCTCTGTGGTTCTGGACCGCGATGGGGCGGTGGCGGCGCTCTTCCAGTCGCGGGCACTGCGCCTGTGGCCGACGGCGGCCGGAGCGTCGAGCCTGTCTGTAAGCGTCGAGCCTGAGCGCGAGCTCGTAGACCGCGCCGTCGCAATGCTGCGCGATGTCGGTTGGTGGGGTCTTGCTCACATGCAGTTCCTCTCCGGCTCACGTGGGCCGGCGCTGATCGACGTGAACGTGCGCTTCTACGGCTCCATGCCGCTTGCCACGGCGGCGGGAGTCAACCTCCCGGCCGTCTGGCATCGGGTGTCGGTCGGCGGCCAGGCTGCGCCACCCCCGACATACCGCCTTGGGGTTCGCTATCGCTGGCTGGAGGGCGAGCTCGCAGCCGCACGCAACGGTGAGCTGGGGCGGCTGGCGACGGGGCCCGCGCGTCGCAGCGCGGGGGCCATGTGGTCCGCTGAAGATCCGGTGCCGGGATGGCTGCTCGCGCTTGGAGTCGCGCGTGAATACGCCGGCAGCGGGCTACGGCGCCTTGTGCGCCGGCCAGACCTAACGGGCGGCCTTGGCTAGAGCGCCGACTGACCTGACCGGCTCGTCTCTCTGGTCGGCTTCGAGATGGCTCCCGTGCCGTGTGACGTCCACCGTTGGTCCCGACGTTTGCCGCTCCGTGGATCGCGGGCGGGGGCATGGGCCCCGACCTTGGTGTGGGTGCACAGTGCCGCGCTCCTCGCGGCCGCCACGGGTGTGCTCGTATACCTTGCCGTGCTGGTAGCGGTCGAGTGGCAGTTCAGCCCTGCGACGTGCGATTCGTCATCGGCATGGTGCGCCGCTGGCTCCCAACATCGACCCAAAACGCCTAGAAAGCCCACATTCGCACGACCCTCAAGCCACTCTCAGAACTGACCCGCGGTGAGGTCGAGGGGTGGGCCGAGCTTGCCGAAGCCGCGGCTGAGCCCAACCCATTTCTGCACCCTGACTTCGTGCGCCCGGCCGCGGAGGCGATGCGCCCGCGCGGGTTGAGCCTGCTCCGCTGCGAGGACCAGGGTGGTTGGGCCTCCTGCCTGGCGGTCCTGCCAGTGCGTGCGCGCCGCGATGTCCTCGGACCCGGACTGGCCTCCTGGCACCACGAGTACTCCTTCCTCGGCACGCCGCTGCTGGCTCCGGGCAGAGAGGTCGAGGGCGTACGTGGGCTGCTCGACTTGGTGCGAGCACGTCGCCGGACGGGCTTCCTCGCCCTCGACTGGGTGCGCGCGGGCACGGTCACCGAGGCGCTGGCCGGCGTCGGCGCTTCGCCCCTCGTCGCCGAGCGCTTCGAGCGCGCCTTCATCTCGCGACCCGCACCGGACGGTAGCCCCGCCCCGCCGCTGAGCCCGAAACGGGCCAAGGAGGTGCGCCGTCAGCGGCGGCGCTTGGCAGAAGCCCTTGGCGCATCACCCGAGATCGCCGAGCGCACGAGCGACCCACGCGCCCCCGAGCGCTTCCTCGGCCTCGAGGCGTCGGGCTGGAAAGGGCGGACGGGGACCGCGATGTCGGTCCGCTCAGGCCACGGGGCCTTCTTCGGTTCCGTCTGTGAAGCCTTCGCACGCCGCGACGCTCTCCAGATCCTCTCGCTGGAGGCCCGTGGGCGTCCGGTGGCGATGCAGTGCAATCTCCGCGCGGGCGACGGGCTGTTCTGCTTCAAGGTCGCATACAACGAGGAGTTCGCACGGCACGCGCCCGGCGTGCAGCTCGAGGTGGACGCACTCGAGCGGTTCGTCGCCGAGGACCCGGCGTTGTGGATGGACTCCTGCGCAGCGCCCGACGCGGAGATGATAAATCGTCTCTGGCCCGATCGCACCGCACTGAGCACCCTGATCATCCCAGTGGACGGGACGTGGGCTGTGGCCAGCCGGTCGAGCGCCGCGATCTTGCGGGGCGCCCGCCGCGTTCGAGCGAGTTGATCAACCCGAACTGTCGTGCCGGGCCGGAGTCATCCCCCGCAGGACCTGTCTGACGTCTACCTCTCAGGCTACCGTTGCTGCCATCCGGTAGATGCCAGTGACGCTCGCAAGGCCTCGGCCGCCCGCCGGATCACCACCGCGCGCTCGGCGCCTGCGTCGATGCGCACCACGTTCGGGTCCGCGACGGCACGGCCGTAGAGCTTAGCCATGGCCTCCAGCACCTCGAGCGGCTGGTCACCCGGCTTGCGCGCGGCAGCGGTGGCGGCATCAACCTTCAGATAGAGGACCAGGTCGGGCGGGGGGATTGCGTGAGTCAGCAACCACTCGGCCAGGCGGTGGCGTCCGTAGCGCAGGCGCAGGTCGACCAGTGCGTCGGCCGCCCAGCGGTCGCAGATCACGTTCAGACCGCGTCGGCGCAGGCCAAAGGCCCGCCACGATCCACGAACGGTCTCGAAGGCAACGAACGTGACCCAGACCGCGTCGATCAGTCGGCCGCGACTGGCTCGAGGAACGACCTGGTCTCCACACGTAGCCTCGGCGTCAGCCACAGCGTGCGGGGGCGGGGCCGGACGCGACCTCATCGCGCCGGTCCCACGCCTAAGCAGCCACCGGACCGGCCGCGCCACCAGGTCCATGAGGTGCGGATCGCCGGCCAGCCGTGTCCACAGGATCACGGCCGGCCTGTGCTGCTCTTCGAAGACGGCCGCCAACTCGAGGGCCGTCGTGGACTTGCCCGCCCCGTCCATGCCGCTGAGCGCTACCACCAGTCCAGACGGCCTTTGGCCCCGCTCGCCCGCTACCCGCGGCAGTGGAGGCCGTTCAGGTAGGCCGAGCCGGGCGCTTGCACGCGCGCGCAGCGCCATCCGACCGGTGGGTGACCGGGCCCCTGCGGCAATTGCGGGGCGCACAGACAGACGGCCCCCGTGCGCCTGACTAGCAAGCTTGTCGGGATCCTCGACGAGCGACGCCAGGTGGGTCACGCGATCTCTCGCTGCCAGCGCTTGGAGGCTTGCTTGGGCTCCCGCCTCGTCTAGCACGGGCCGGACCTTTCGCAGCACCTTCTCGATCGGCCAGCCTGCCACGGCTTCGGCTGCATGGATCAGCAGTCGGTCTGGCGGCGCGGCGAGCAGGAGGCCATCCGGCAGCTGAGTACTCCGCGACACCACTCCCTCGAGGGCGGGATACATCCTCGGCCACCCGTGATCAGCCAGGACGTCGACCACCACGCTCTCGCCCGGCAGCAGCCGCCACAGGATGTGGCCGGGGTCCTGGGGAGCCGGGGTCAGCCCGGCGTCACGCAGGGCGCGGGACACGGCCGCGTCGCGGCCGGATACGACGACGACATCGACGTCGGACCCGTCCAGTCCAGCCCCGCGCCACAGCAGCACGGCGCCCGGGACTGCACGGCCGACGGCGTCGAGCACCTCCCCGGCGCGTACCTCATCCATCCGCGACCATCAGCGGATCAGCGTCCGCTCACCCTCGTGGGGTTCCCAACCGCACGACCCACGTGGTGGTCAGGTGGCCGTTGAACCGTCCCCGGGCCTCGCTGGCGCCGATGTAACGCACCGAGGGATACAGCAACACGGCACGGTGGCCGGGGGAATGCAGCCAATCGTTGAGGGTCGCTGCGGTCCCGGGACGCCAGCCCCGCCTCAGGGCGATGACCTCTCCGACCGGTGAGAAGGACCGGGTGCTGGACGGGAAATGCGCAAACACGTCACGCGCCAGCATCAAGCGAGCGCGGTGGCGAGCCGATCCGCTGAGCCGGGGCGAAGGGCGCAGGGCGCGCAACCCGTTGGCCCGACGCACGTCATTGATCTGGTGGACCATCGCTTCCGCGGCAGTGGGCTTGGTCGCCGAGGCGGCGATCGGGGATAGCGAGCTCGCCAGCAGGACCGTGACGCACGACAAGACCAACGCGCTTGAGCGACCCAGCAAGATGAACCTCTCTCTGTCGGCCTACGGGGTTAGCTGACGGGCTCGCATGCAAAGAGTCACGCGCCGCCGGGGAAGCGCACCTCACCGACGATTAGCCCCAAACAACGGGGTCCCCCGTTCACCGCCAAGGGACGATGACTAGGCAATAACGGTTGCAAGAGTAGCCGACGCAACGGATGATGCGTCGCTCGGTATCCGGTCCGGGACGCTACTCAGCCCGATGTGCGAGCACCGAGAGGGTCATCAGCAAGATCTTCAGATCCAGCGACAGCGACCAGTTCGAGATGTAGTAGTTGTCCCACTCGATCCGGTCGCTGACAGAGGTCTTGCCACGCAACCCGTTGACCTGGGCCCAGCCGGTGATGCCCGACTTGACCCGGTGGCGATCGTCGTAACGGCTGACGCTTTGGCCGAACAGCTCCACGAACTCCGGACGCTCTGGCCTCGGCCCCACGAGGCTCATCTGGCCGGCGAGCACGTTCAAGAGCTGGGGCAGCTCATCGAACGATGTCGACCGGATGAACCGCCCGACCGCCGTGCGGCGATCGGCGCCCTCGACGCCGCCCGGGGCCAGCCCGATGCTGATTCCGGGGAGCTCCGAAGGTTCATCCGGGTTCGAGTCGACACGCATCGAGCGGAACTTCACCATCGAAAAGTCTCGACCGTCGCGGCCGATCCGTCGCTGACGGAAGAAGAGGGGGCCTGGCGAACTGGCCTTCACTGCAGCTGCGATGGCCAGGAAGACAGGCGAGAGCACGAGGACGGCGATACCGGCAGCGACCCGGTCCAAACCATGCTTGACGGCGAATTGCCAGCCCTTGGGGTCGACCGCTCGAAGCCCAAAGAGCGGCAGGCCTCCGATGTGCTCGAGGTCGAGGCGAACGTTGACGCTCTCGAACAGGCGGGGCACCAGCGACATCTCGAGCTTGCGCGCCTCGCATTCGCGGACGAGCGGCATCAACAGGCTGTCAGGACCTGACGTGAACCCCAGCACGACGTGACGAGCTCCCGTCTCGTCTGCGACGCGGGCGAGGTCGGTGGGATGTCCCAGGACAGGGGCCAGCCGACCGGGCACCATCTCGTCGGGCGGCGGGTCGGCGTCCAGATAGCCCAGAGCCCGAAGGCCGAGCTCAGGCTGCTCGCGAAGACGGCGCTCGACCTGGGCGCCGATCCTGCCCGCTCCGATGATCAGGGTGGGCTTTACGACGACTCCACTGACGCGGGCACGCCGCTGACCCCACGCAAGGATCACCCTGGCACCAGTGAGGTACAGGGTGGCAAACACCCATGCGCGAGCGACCAGCGGGGCGGGATCTGCGTTGGGCGAGGTGAAGGCGGAGATGGCGATGAGCAGAGCGGCTGCCAAGGAGGCCGCCCCGACGACGGTTCCCAGGCCGTCGATCACCCTTATCTGAAGCTCGCCCCGGTACATCCTGCGAAGACCGAAGAACAGGAGCGTGAGCGGCGGGAACAGCCACACCAGCGTCTGACCGTCGTTGCCAAGGACGTCTGGGGCTCCGTACCGGGCCGCCTGCACGGCCAGAAGGAGAACGGTCGCATCGATCGCGAGCCTGGTGATGGTCCAGCCCCTGCCCTGGAGCAGAAGCTGCGCCACGCGGACTCTAGGGTCCGGTGCCTTTGCCAGGACCTGCTGCGGGTGCGATCGCGAGCTCGGTACACGCGAGTCTCTGTCTGGCGTGATCGCCTTCACAAGGGTCACTCTGCCAGACCTATCGGCCACCGGGGCCGGGACCTGTAGTGGGCTCCACAACGACGAGAGCCGCCGAATCGGCGGCTCTCATGCGTCCGGTGAAGGCCTGCGGGGGCCGGGGCGGGCCCTCGCCGAGCCTCAGACGGTGTTTGACGGGCCGGTCAGGCGGCGCATGCCGAAGCCCAGAAGCATCAACGATCCTCCCGCGACGGCCACGATGCCGAGGTCGAGGCCGGTGAACGGCAGCGACTCACTCGAGGCGGTGCGCTGCGTGGTGGAGCTTGGCTCCGCTTTCTGATTCGTGGGGCTCGTCCCACTCTTCACGCCAGGGCCATCGGACACCGTCTGGTCGAGAATGGACGGACCGGTGGCGCGATACCCGTCCCCGCCCGACTTCGCTTCCGCTGCCGGCGCCATCACGGCGAGCATCATCGTAAGAGCGGCCACCGAGGCCACGAGCCGTGATCGATTCTTCGAGTTCATTTTGTTACCCCTAGTGCTGTCGCAGGCTTTCCGTCCGTGGATACCCTAAGCGTTTCAGCGGTCGTCTGCACGACCGGAAGACACGCGGGCAAGCTGCTTGTACCACAGATTACAGGATTGCGCCACATATAAGCAGGTGTGGTCACGGTGTAATCTCCCTCTGCCGAGCGACTTCCAGGAAGCTCGCATTCAGTTTCTCGATGCCGAAGGGGCGCCCCGACGCGATCTGCTTTCGGGCCGAGACGACGGTGGGATCGCGCGGGGAGTACGCGGCAGCTCGTTGGATCAAGGCACCGGCGCGTCCTCTGTCACCCCGTTCGTAGGCGAGCGCCGCTTGCTCTGCGAGCGCAAACGGCGTCCGCGGCTCCCTGTCCACGACCTTGCGCAGCTCGGTCGCCGCGCGCTGGCTGTCCTCGGTACGGATCGCGATCAGCGCGGCCGTGAGGTGCGGATCCGGTGAGAGTGGGTTCAGGGTTGCAGCGCGGCCCAGGCGATTGAACGCCGTTCCCGGAGACGCTGGCCATCCGCTGGCCGCCTGCTCGGTCTCTCGCTCGGCGAGCCAGGGCAGGATCATGCTCGCCCCCACGACGATTGCGGCGGTGACGCTCGCGACACCAGCGGTGATCCGTACCGGGCGCGCGGCGCGAGCTGGGGCGCGCGTGTCCTTTGAGCGCCCGACGGCGCAGGCCAGCCCCAACATCGCGAACGCTGGGGCGGTCAAGCCGGGAAACTCCCAGAACCAGTCGATGGAGCCGTGCAAGAGCCAGTAGCCGAAGACCGTGGCTGAGGCTGCCGCCGCGGCGGCAGCCTCAGGTCCGGCGCGACGGCGCTGTGCCACCGCCACCGCGGCGCACATCAGGGAGCCGCCCAGCAACAGGGCTCCGATGAGTCCGGTCTGAGA
>JBBRYL010000006.1:0-75467 GCA_038237685.1 Solirubrobacterales bacterium
ACACGCCTGGAGGAAGACCCCATACAGCACCATGCCGGGCGGGGCGGGCGGACCCGGGTAGTAGGCCTTGTCCGGCGGGATCTTCAGGTTGAGCTCGCGGGTGATGAAGACGTTGTAGCTGACGCCCGCCACCTCGACCGCCAGACCCTCGCGGGCCGGGGTGCTCTCGGTGCCGGCCTCCTTGCCGCAGGCGGTGAGCCCGGCGGCCAGGGTGAGGGCCGCGACACACGCAGCGGCGAACCTTGGGAGGCGAATCTGGGCCATCGGGGCGGGCAGTCTACCCGTCGGCCGGGGCGGGCTCTGTCGGGCTGGGGACGTGGGCGCCGAAGCGGGGCGCCTTGGCCGACTCGTAGCCCGCCACCGTGACCCGCTTGATCTCATGGCGTCCCGGCTCCTCGAAGATCAGCCGCAGCCGATTGAGCGACTTTCGCGATTGCCTTCGGACCCAGCGGTGCACGCCACGCTGCTTGATCCGATCGACCCAGTTGCCGGGCTCGCTGAAGGTGGTCAGCGTCACGCGGGTGGTTCCCCCGGCCTCGGAGGCGAAGTCGTACACGGCCACCAGGCGCGAGCGCCCACGTCGGCCGACGCCACCCTCTTCGACCATCCGCCGGGGCCGGTCTGACTCGACGACCGCGAGGCCGCCGCGCTCGCTGAAGATCGGGGTGTCGAGCAGGAACCGTGAACCGGCTCCCATTCCCACGGGGTTGACGCCCGCGAGGCGGTAGTCCTTCAGGTAGTGATCGGTGAACGACGGCCGTAGCGACAGGTCCGCCACGAAGTCGAAGATCGCCTCCCTGGGGGCCGAGATCACCGTTTCAACCGTTACCTGACGCATCCCGCCCGATTGTACGGAGGAGGAAGAAGTCGGTGCGGTGCTCGCCGGATCACCGATCCGACTGCGCTCCTCCCGCGCCGTGCTCGCCGCTAGGCGGCGCGCGGTGCGACCGAGATGTGGCGCTCGCTGGCGTGCACGCGCTCGATGCGCACGCCGCTGCGATCGCACTCAGGCACGAAGTCGACGCAGAGGTCACAGAAGCGACGCCCCTCGTCGGTCTCGTGCAGCCGCTCGCCGATCAACGGCGTGCGGTGGCAATTGCAGCAGCGGGCGCGGCCGCTGTCCAGGGAACCCACGCTGCGTCTGAGGAGGAGACCTGCCAGGTCGGGCATGGTGCGATCTTCGCCAGACCCGTTCGGCTTCCTCCCGGACGCACCGAGGCTCTCAGCGGAGGGTGAAGCGGCGGGGCTGGCCGCCGGGCACCTGCACCGTGCCTACCCTGGTGCCGCCGAGATAGCGGCCGAGCGCGAGCTTGGCCGGCGCGGCCGCGGTGGCGGCGTTCACTGCGATGTCGGTGCGCGGCACCTTCGGGGCCATCGCGGCGATCACGTCCCGGATGCACACATCGACTCGCCCGAGCCGGGCCACCCGCACCTGTGCGGCCACGCGGCTGCCCTCGCGGCGCAGCGCGGCAGCCTGGACGCACGGGACATTCACCGCGGCGGCCTGCACCCTCTCCAGCACGGGGTCGCGGCGCAGGTTCACGCTCGACAACAGCAGCGAGAGCCCGCGCGCCTGCCCGGCAACCTGCGGGCCTGCCGCGCGGCACGTGATGGCCACCCCGCCGCCCGCCGAGGCGAAGATGGCGGAGCGAGCCTCCTGTCCGCCCTTGCGGATGAGCGCGAGCGCGCCGCGGACGTTCTGGCCCTCCACGGCCTCGACCATGACCGTGGCGTCCTTCGCGGCCCGCCGCTTCGCGGTCGCCCGCGCAAAAGCCAGCAACCGCCGGCCGCGCACGTCGCCGAGCACCCCGGCCTGGCCGATCGCACATCCCTGGCCGTCGCCGCCGAACGGGACGGGCTGGCCCTGCTGGAGGTCGGGCGGGAAGGTCCAGCCCCCGGGCACGAGCACGGAGTAGCCGATGGCGGCGTCGGTCAGCCGCTTTGGCGAACCGCTCGGAGTGGTTCGGGCGCCACCGCCGGTGGCGGCCTTGTGCGCGTCGCCTCCGGAGCCGCCGCATCCCGCGAGCAGTCCCAGCGCGAGCGCGACGATCGTTGCTCGCCTGCCCATCCCGGAGCACCCTACGGTGCCTGCCCGCGACGGTGCGCAGGCACCACGTCGACCGGGCAGCTATCGTCGCCCGACCTTGGCCACCACCATCACCATCCTGTCCCAGAAGGGCGGCACCGGGAAGACCACCACCACCCGGACGCTCACCGACGTGTTCCGGCGCGTCGGGCTCTCGGTGCTCGCGGTCGACCTCGATCCCCAGGGCAACCTCTCCGACTACTTCGACATCCCGGCAGACGCAGATCCGACGGTGGCCGACGTGCTCACCGGAAATGCCAAGGCGATGGACGCGATCCACGACGACGTGCTCCCGGCCAACCTCGGCCTAGCAGAGGCCGAGCTCGTGCTCGGCGGCAAGATGGGCCGCGAGATGACCCTGCGGCGCGCGCTGCGCGAGCCGTCCAAGCACTACGACCTGATCCTGATCGACTGCCCGCCCTCGCTTGGCCTGCTCACCGTCAACGCCCTCGTGGCGGGCGATCGGGCGCTGATCACCAGCGAGGCCGAGTACTTCTCCCTCCAGGGCGTCGAGCAAGCGCTCGAGGTGATCGAGCTGGCCAAGGACAGCCTGAATCCCGACCTCGAGTGGCTGGGCGTGGTGCTCAACATCGCCGACATGCGCCTGACCCACTCACGCGAGGCGCTCAAGCAGCTACAGGAGCGGTTCGGCGAGAAGGTCTTCGAAGCCGTGATCAAGCGGTCGGTGGCCTACGCGGAGTCGGCCG
Organism: Solirubrobacterales bacterium; assembly: GCA_038237685.1. Lineage (GTDB taxonomy): Bacteria > Actinomycetota > Thermoleophilia > Solirubrobacterales > Thermoleophilaceae > JAAYBF01. Next base: position 2,794 of record JBBRYL010000006.1, read on the forward strand.
AGCGCGGCGTTTCGATCGTCGACCGGCGCCCCGACCTGGCGTCGGATTACCTGGACCTCGCGGCCGAAGTTCTCGACCGGCTCGGGCTGCCAGACGAACGCAAGGCCGTGGCCAAGCTGCGCGCGTAACGCGGGACCGGCCGCGGGAGGAGCGCAGCGGAATCGGTGATTCCGCGAGCACCGCACCGACATCATTTAGGCTCGCCGCCATGTCCGAACTTCTACGCAGGTCTGCCCTCGAACTCGCCGAGATGGTGCGCTCTGGGGAGATCTCGTCCCGTGAGCTGACCCAGGCCTCCCTGGACCGCATCGAGGCCACCGGGCCGCTGAACCACTGGACCCTCGTCGACGCAGAGGGCGCCCTGGCGGCGGCCGACGCGGTCGAGCCCGGCGACGAGCGGCCGTTCGCGGGCGTGCCGATCGGATTGAAGGACCTCTTCCTCGCCGTCAAGGGAATGCGCATGGTGCAGGGCTCCGACCTGCTCGGCGACTTCACGCCCGACTACGACGCCGCGCTGGTGCGGCGTTGCCGCGACGCCGGCTTCGTGTTCATGGGCCGCACCCAGACCCCCGAATTCGGCATCCTGCCCGTCACCGAGCCGCGCCGGTTCGGTCCGGCCCGCAACCCCTGGGACCCCGAACGCACCACGGGCGGCTCTAGCGGAGGCTCCGCCGGGGCGGTCTCCTCGGGCGCCGTGCCGGTCGCCCACGCAAGCGACGGCGGCGGCTCGATCCGGATCCCGGCCGCGTGCTGCGGGCTCGTGGGGCTGAAGCCAAGCCGCGGGCGGATCTCGCGCGCGCCCGACCTGGGCGACCACATGCTCTCGACCGATGGCGCGCTGACCCGCACCACCGCCGACGCCGCGGCCCTGCTCGATGTGATGGCCGGCTACGAGGTCGGCGACGCGACCTGGGCCCCGCCACCCGAGGCGCCGTTCGCCGAGCTGGCGCGGCGCGACCCAGGCAAGCTGCGGATCGCGATGACCTTCGACCTGCCGGTCGAGGCGGAGCTCGACCCTCAGTACGAGCAGGCCGCCCGCGACACCGCGGCGCTGTTGGACCAGCTCGGCCACCAAGTCGAGGAGGTCGACGCCCCGTGGAAGGGCGCGGACCTGCTGCCGACGTTCTCGGTGCTCTGGGCCGCCAACGTGAGCACGAGCGTGACCCACGGCCAGCTGGTGACCGGCACCGAGCCTACGCCTGAGAACATCGAGCCGCTGTCGATGTGGCTGTATGAGACCGGCAGGTCGATCACCGCACCGCAGTACGTGATGGCGGTGGCCCAGCTGCAGGCGTTCGCCCGCGGCGTGATCTCTTTCTGGAGCGACTGGGACGTCCTGCTCACACCGGCGCTGGGCAAGCTGCCCGTCAAGCACGGCGCGATCGATCCGTGTGGAGAGAACCCCGCCCATGAGTTCAAGAAGTCCGGCGAGTTCACCCCGTACACCGCCGGGATGAACGTGACCGGCCAGCCCGCGATCTCGGTGCCGGTCGGCCAGAGCAGCGAGGGCCTGCCGCTCGGCACCCAGCTGATCGGGGCGCCGCTTCAGGAGGGCCTCCTGCTGGCGGTCGCGCGGCAGCTCGAGGAGGCCCGGCCCTGGGCAGATCGGGTGCCACCGGAACCTACGGGCTGAACGCGTGTTGGTTGCTACGTTGCGTCCGCGCGGCGTAGCTCAATGCGAATCCTCAAGGCCCACCCACGACGTCGCGTCCTCGCTGTGGGCGTGTGCTGTGCCGCGCTGCTGGCGGTGGCCGCCACCGCGCTGGCTCAGGCACCGCGCCAGACAACCGAGCAGGGCACGATCGTTCCCGGAGCCAACTTCGACCCCGCAAAACCCGGGTTCCTGGCGCTGGAGCCGGGCCCGGCGTCGAGGCCGTTCCTGCGTCAGCTGCCGAGCGCGCTGGCACAGACCGGGCGGTCGGACCGCCGGGTGTCGCTGAGCTATTTCGCATACCTGACCGACATCCATGTGGCCGACGAGGAGTCGCCGGCGCGGTTCGACTCGCTGGCGCCGTCGCAGAAGAACAGCAGCGCATGGCGCCTGCAGGAGGCCCTGCAACCCCAGACCATCGACGCCGCGCTGCGCCGCCTCAGCGCGTTCGCGCCCGCCAGCCCAAATGCGGGCGCCAAGGGCAAGCGGGCCCGGATGCAGCTCGCCCTGGTCGGCGGCGACCAGTCCGACAACCAGCAGGAGAACGAGAACACCTGGGTGCGCGAGCTGCTCGAGGGTGGTCAGACCTTGAATCCCAACAGCGGCATCTCCGACTACCGCTCGTGCACCCTCACTCAGCAGGCGGCGCTCGCGTTGAGGCCGGCTGACGAGGCCGCCCGCTACACCGGGATCCAGGATTACTCCGACTACAACGACGGCCAAGGCGATCCGAACTTCTACGACCCGAACCGTCCGAGCGGCGCGTTTGGGTCGTGGCCGCTCTATGCCAGTCTCATGGACGTCGCACAGCGGCCGTTCTTCGCTTCCGGGCTACGCGACGGCGTCGCCCCGGTGCCGACGTACGTGACCGTGGGAAATCACGATGGGCACGTGCAGGGCTACTTCCCGGCCACCCAGAGCTCCTCACAGCTAGCGGTGGGTTGCGCAAAGCCGTACCTGAATTCGTCGCTGGCTCCGAGCAACACCGGGACCGAGTACGCGGTACCACCGGACCCGCGCCGGCGCTTCGTCGGACCGGCCGAGACCAAGCGGATCTTCCAGTCGGGCAGCCAGCGCGACGGACATGGGTTCGGCTTCGTCGATCCCGCCCAGAACGCCGCCTCCGGCGGGTCGGCCACCTACTATGCCTGGAGCCCCAACCCCGGCCTGCGGTTCATCTCCCTCGACACCTCGGCCGAAGGCAACGCCGTCCGGGGCGGCGCGGAGGGCAATCTCGATGATCCGCAATATCAGTGGCTGCGCGGCGAGCTGCGCAAGGCCAAGGCGGCCAAGCGGCTCGTGGTCGTGTTCGGCCACCACCCGGTTCGGCGGCTGATCGTGTCAACTCCCGACGAGGTGGCGGGATCGTGTTCGAGCGGAGCCGCCGTCGGCTGTGATCCCGACCCGCGCAAGTCCACGCCGATCCATCGAGGTCCCGACCTGGTCAAGCTCTTCGACGCCAACGCCAACGTCGTGGCCTACCTGGCCGGCCATACCCATGTCAATCGCATCCGCCCCTGCGGATCGACCTGCTCGAAGAAGGGCAACTGGTGGTCGATCGAGACCACGTCGTCGGCCGACTTCCCGCAGCAGCAGCGGCTGATGGAGATCATGGACAACAAGGACGGCACGCTGTCGGTGCTCGGCACGCCCGTGGACCACGCCGGCGCCGTCGACCTGCCGGCCCCCACCGGCGACCCGGCCGTGACCGCCGCTTTCAACCTCGACCAGCTGGCGGCGCTGAGCCGCACCTTCTCCTCCAACGACCCACGCCGCTACCGCAACCCCGCCGGCGGGACGGGCGACCGCAACGTCGAGCTGATCGTGCGCAGCCCGTTCGCGGGAAAGGGAGCCGGCCTGTGCGCGGCGGCGACCGACAAGGTCGCGGGCCGCACCGCCGACCGCACGGCACTCGGCGGCACACGCGCCACCGTCCGCAAGGCCTATCCGAAGGCCAGCCTGATGGAAAAGACGGCGGCCATCGACCGGTTCTGCCTCGTGGGTGGTGCCGACGCCCGGGTCGGCTATCCGACCACGGGGCTGCTCAAGGGCCTCAAGCCGAGGGAGCGCCGCCGTGTCGCGGGGCGCGCGGTGCTGGCAGTGACCTCGGCCAAGACCACCAAGGTTCAGACGATCAAGGTCGGCTCGACGTCAAGAACCGTCACTCGCCGGCTGCGCAAGGAGAAGCGGTACAAGGTCGGGCCGTCGACGTTCTACCTGGCCAAGGCGTCCGCGGCGCGGATCCTGGTGCAGCTGCGCGGTGGCAAGGTCGTGCAACTTGGCCTGGCCGATCTGAAGCTCACGGCCAGCGCCGAGAGCACCCGGAAGTTCCTGAACGCCCTGTTCTAGGAGACGACGGTGCCGAGCTGCGACCCGGCACGGTCGCCGTCGAGGCCGAAGGCGTCTGCGATCAGCTCGTAGGAGCGGCGGCGAGCCTCGGGGTCGTGGGTGATCGTGACCACGATCACCTCGTCAGCCCCGTAGGCCCCCGCGAGGTCTTCAAGCCCGGTCCTGACCTGCTCGCCGGTGCCAAGGATCAGACGGCGGCCGCGGCCCGCGCCGTTCTCGCCCTGGCGCTCGAGGTAGCGCATCGCCTTCTCCACACGTGGCACCGCGATCAGCCGGCCGGCGCGCAGCTCGCGCATGGCCATCTGGGAGGACGACGACAGCGCCCGCGCCTCTTCCTCGGTGTCGGCCGCCAGCGCCCACGTGGCCACCGAGAGCTGCGGCGCAATCAGGCGCTCGGAGTCCACGAAGCGGTCGCGGTAGAGCTGGGCGATCTCGGCGCCCTTGGGATTGATGAAGTCTGCGAACGAATAGGGAAGACCCGTCTCGGCGGCCCACATGGCGCTCTGGGGCGATGAGCCCAGCAGCCACGGCTCGGGCTTCTCGGGCAGGCCCGGCAGCGCCTTGGACAGCCGCGCGAAGGGATGGTTCGGGGGCAGGCGGTCCTCGAGGTAGGCCAGCAGCTCGGCGAGCTGCTGGGGGAAGTCGTCGGGCATTGCCTTGCTGCGATCGCGCTGGAGCGCGTGGGCAGTCATCGGATCGGTGCCCGACGCGCGGCCGATGCCGAGATCGACCCGCTCGGGATAGAGCCCGGCGAGCAGACTGAAGCTCTCGGCCACCTTGAACGGGCTGTAGTGGGGCAGCATCACCCCCCCGCTGCCGACCCGAATGTGGCAGGTGGCCGAGGCGATCGGGCCGATCAGTGCCTCCGGGCTCGGGCCGGCCAGCATGGGTCCGCCGTGGTGCTCGGACACCCAGTAGCGGTGATAGCCCAGCCGCTCGACGAGCGTGGCCAGCTCGATGGTCTGGTGTAGCGCCTGTGACCCGGTCGAGCCCTCGCTTATCGGGGACTGGTCCAGGACGCTTAAGTGCTTGATCGCCGAGGTCATGGCCCCCTCGAAGTTAGCGGGGCGGGTTCTTGCGCTCGGGCTGCTGGAAGCCGGAGCGCGCGCCCTCCACGCGATCGCGGATGCCGTCGGTGTCGAGCTCACCCACCGCCACGGCGGCGGCGCCGTAAGCCAGCGCGGCTACCACCAGGCACGCCAGCGCGGCGCCGAGCCCGAGGCCGAACGCGGCCGCCACGAACGCGAACCCCATCAGTGAGGCGTACTGCTTGATCGTCATGTCAGTCGAGCTCCCTTCCCTGTGCTGCATCGAACTTCGTCAAGGTCACGTCCACGGCCGTGAGAGGCAGACCGTGGGTAATCAGGGCCTCACGCGCCGCGGCGCGTACCGAGCGCAACACGCCGGCCACATCGTCGGCGCGCTCCAGCGTCACGTCGAGCGCCATCGCATCGGCGCCGAAGCGGCCCGCGGCCCCACGCACGGCGGGCAGGTCGTTCGCCGCGCTCTCAGCCGCGCGCTCGACGGCCCGCGGCGACACGGTCGTGCGGCCGCGCACCCCATCGTCGAGCTCCAGGGCGCCGCGCGCGAGGTGCGGGGCCGGCAGCTGGGCCCTCGCCATCAGGCCGAACAGGACCGCGGCCACCAGGCCCCCGACACCGACCGCGAGCCGGAAGCCGCCTCCCATCACGTCGTCGGCCGAGATTCCGGCGAGCGCCCGGTGGACGGCGTGGTAGCCGGTCACCGTCGAGACCGTGGGCGGGTCGACGCCGGCGGCGAGCGCGCCAATCACGATCGCGCCCCAGAGCAGGCCGAGGCCGATCAGGCCCGCCACGAGCTGGCCGATGACCGTCAGCGCCGAGCGCCGCAGCTGGACGCGCTGGCGTGGCCTCACAGGGCCGGCCCCCGCTTTTCGTCGCGCTTGGTTCGCACCTTGGTCTTCAGGGAGAAGGAGGTGGCCAGCGTGGCCACGCCCTCCTCGACCTGTCCGGCCAACGCATCGGGCTCGGCGCCCGGCCCGCGGCCGGCCCGGATCTTGAGCCGGCCCCCGGCGCGGCGGTAGTGCCCGCGCACGCGAACGCGCGCCCGAGTCACCCCCCGAGGCGCCTGCGCGAGCACGGTCGCCGCCGTCTGAAGCGGACGCCGACGCGCGGCGATCCGTCCGTGGTCTGAGACCTCGAGCGGCAGGGTCCGCTCGCGTCGGGGAAGCACGGCGCCCGCCACCAGCACCAGCCCGACCACGGCCGCAATCCCCGCTCCCGCCGCCGCGTCGGCGGGCACATGACCGGACTCCAGCCGGTGCAGGAAGCCGCCGACCTGGTCGGCCGCGTCGTCGGTGTGGGCCAGCTCGCCGAGCTTGGCCAGCCCCGAGTCGCCCGACGGGATCGAAAACGCGGCGACCGCCAGGCACGCGATCGCGGCCACCAGGAGCAACACGAACGCGAGCGAGCGCGACAGCGCGCGCAGCAAGAGGATCACGAGACTCGCCCCTCGTGGGCCGACTCGGCGATGTCCTCGATATGCACCGACACCGCCCGCAGCTGGTCCTGGATGCCGCTGGCGGCGGCGGACTCACGCACGGTGACGCGCACCCTGTCGGCCAGCGCGTGCAGGTCCTCGGGGAGCGCCACCACGTGCAGGTCAAGCGAAAAGCCGCCGCCGTCGTCGGCGGCGGCCACGACCCCCCTGACGCCACCGTCGCGGGTATGAGTGGCGCGCAGTCCCGCGGGCCCGGCGTCCAGCGCCTGCACCCCGGGATCCTCGAGTGCCGCGCGCTCGGCCAGCCGCGCGAGCGCGAGCCGCGGTGAGACGGTCACCGCGCTACTCGACCCGCGACTGGTCGTCGTCCTCGTCGCCGGGGAAGTGCAGGTCGTTCACGGCGATGTTGACCTCGGTCACATCCAGGCCGCAGATGCCGAGCACGCGCCGGATGACGTTGTCGCGGACCTCGGCGGCCACGCGCGGGATCGACTCGCCGTACTCGATCACCAGCACGAGGTCGGCGGCGGCCTCGCGCGCGCCGACCTCCACGTTCACACCCTGCGTGCGGTCGTCGCCGATGCCTACGCGCTGGGTTGCCTTCCCAAGCGCGCGGCCCGCGGCGGCGCCCATGTTCCACACGCCCGGCACTTCGCGCGCGGCAATGCCCACGACCTTGGCCACCACACCGTCGGCGATGGTGGTCTCGCCCTTGGGGGACGACAGCGGTCCAGTCTGTTCCTCCGCCGCCGGGGTGGTGGGCTTCAGCTCGCCTCCGGCCGACGCTGCCTCGGGTGTGGCCGCCGTTGGCGGCGCCTGAGTTCCGAATCTTCCGCTTGCTTCCAAGACGTGCTCCTCCGCTCGTGCAACTTTGGGTGATGACTCCTAGCCGAACCATAGGCCCGTCAGGCAACGGCCCTTGCGCCAGATGCGACCAGCGCCGCCAGCAGCACACACGCGGCCACCGGCAAGCCTCGCCAGAAGGCGATCCCCGCCACGGCCACGCCGGCGGTGCGGCCATCGATCGTCAGGTGGTCCTCGTGCGCCAGCGCCTGGGTGACCACGAGCGCCGCCAGCAGCGCCGGCGCGAGCAGGCCGATCACCAGGCCGACCCGCGGCGGTAGCGGGCGCCCGCCGAAGGCGACAGGGCCGGCGGCCTTGATTGCCGCCGTCAGCAGGGCCAGGCCGAGCACCAGCGTCAACGCGTGGCTGCTCACACCGGCTCCAGCGGACGGCGCAGGCCGGCCAGCGCCGCAAGGCTGGCCACGAGCACCGGCACGCCGACCGGCGTCAGCGGCACCAGCACGAGCGCGATCAGCGCGCCGCCGAGCGCGACGCCGGGCGCGCCCGGCTTGCGCAGCTCCTCGATGAGCAACACCAGAAAGAACGCAGGGAACACAGCGTCAAGACCAAGCGTCGCCGGATCGAGGCCCCCAATGCCCACGACCGCGCCGAGCACGGTGCCGCCCAGCCACGTGACGTACTGCACCGCGGTCGCCCCGAAGAGGCAGTGACGATCGAAGTGGCCCTCGGCGTCCTGGGCCAGCGCCCACGAGGCGTCGACGACCGGCTGGCCCTGGACGGCCCGCCACAGCGCTCGCCCGGGGAGATATGGCGCAAGCGCGACCCCCATCGGCAGGAACCGCGAGTTCACAAGCGCGGCAGCCACGAGCGCCGGCACCAGCCCGCCGCCCGCGGCGATGATCCCGACGGCCGCGAACTGGGCCGAGCCGGCGAACACGATTGCCGACATCAAGATCGCCGCGGGCGCGCCGAGGCCGACCTCCTTCGCGAGCACGCCGAACGAGATCGACACCAGGCCGCCGGCTATCGCGAACGGGACACCCGCGGCGAGCCCCCGCCGGAACGACTGCCGCGGTGTCTGCGTGCCCGGGTCCCCGCTCACAGCGAGGACACGAGCACCCGGTCGTGCTCGTAGCTGAGCAGCGCCAGCGCGTCAGCCGGAGTGAGCCAACGCAGCTCGTCGACCTCGTCATTGGGATGAAAGCCCGGGTCCCCGGCCACCGTCATCCGCCAGTAGCGCACCACCTTGGGGCGCCCCTTCTGGTCCTCGTAGTGCGTGCTGGCCAGCTCCTCGCCGAGGCTCACGGTGAGCCCGGTCTCCTCGAGCACCTCGCGCAGGGCGGCTTCCTCGAAGCTCTCCCCCGGGTCGAGCTTGCCCTTTGGCAGCGACCAGTCCTCGCGGTGGGGCCGGTGCACGATGCAGATCTCGGGGCCCTCGGCCCCGACGCGGACGATCACACCCCCCGCGGCCTCGACGCTCACTGAAGCGCCCTGACGTCGGCGCCGCCCGGGGCGAAGTTGACCCGTTGAACCTCGCAGTCGGGCGCCTCCGAGCGCAGCGCCGCGAGCACATCCCCGGTCTGCTGCCACTGGCACCAGAACAGCACGGCGGGTCCGGCGCCGGAGATGCTCGCGCCCATGGCGCCAATCGACTCAGCCCGTTCCAGCAGTTCCATCGAGCGCGGATAGAGCGCCGCCCGCCGCGGCTGGTGGATGCGGTCAGCCAGCCCGCGGGCGATCAGCGAGAAGTCCGAGCGCGCCAGCCCGAGCATCAGCATCGACGCGTGCGCCACGTTGAAGGTGGCGTCGGCCAGCGGCACCTCGGGCGGCAGAGCGGCACGCGCCCGCGCGGTGGCCACGGCATCGGGAGGCAGCGCGATCACGCCCTCGAGCCCCTCCGCGGGGTCGATGCGCACCGGCGCATCGGGCCCGCACACCACGAAGCCGCCGTACAGCGCGGCCGCCACGTTGTCGGGATGGCCCTCCAGCACACGAGCGTGATCGAACAGCGGCGCGTCGAGCTCGAACATGTGGTCGGCGGCCGCCAGGCCCGCCACGATCGCGGCGGCGCTCGACCCCAGGCCGCTCTGCATCGGGATCTCCGAGCGGATCTTGAAAGCCAGTCCGTCGACGGGGTGCAGCACCTCGAAGGCGCGCACGCACATGTTCGTGCGGTCCAGCGGCACCCCAGGAGTGTCTGACTCCACGGAGAACTCGCCGGTCTCCTCCACCTCGAGCTCCAGCTGAAGCGACAGCGCGGCGGCAAGCACGTCGTAGCCCGGGCCCAGGTTGGCCGATGACGCCGGCACCGAGACGATGCGTCGCCTATTCACCGGAAGCCCCCAGCAGGACCGGGCGTCGTGCCCGATTCCGGACTGAGGACCGCGTCTTCCACACTGGCGAGGTCTGGCGCGCACGGGATCACCGACGACGCACGACTCATGGCGGTCTGCGGATCCTTGAGTCCGTGGCCGGTGAGCACGCACACCACGCGGCCCTCGGCGCCGTGAGCCAGCAGCCCGGCCACCGAGGCGGCCGACGCCGGCTCGCAGAAGACCCCTTCACGTGACGCCAGCAGCTGGTAGGCGGCGAGGATCTGGTCGTCTGACACTGCCCGCACCTGGCCGCGCGAGCCGGTGAACGCGCCCATCGCCTCCTCCCAGCGCGCCGGGTTGCCGATCCGGATGGCCGAGGCCACCGTCTCGGGCGCCTCGACCGGAGCGCCGTGCACCAGCGGGGCCGCGCCCGCCGCCTGGAAGCCGTAGAGCTGCGGGCGCACCCCGTACTCCTCGAAGCCTTTCCAGTAGGCGGTCACATTGCCGGCGTTGCCCACGGGGATGCAGAGCGCGTCGGGCGCCTCGCCAAGCGCGTCACAGATCTCGAACGACGCCGTCTTCTGGCCCTCGATCCGGTAGTCGTTGACCGAGTTGACGAGCGCGATCGGGTGCTTGTCCGCCAGGGCCCGCACGAGTGCCAGCGCCTCGTCGAAGTTGCCGCTCAGCGCGATCACACGCGCGCCATGCATGAGCGCCTGGGCCAGCTTGCCGGTGGCGATCTTGCCTTCGGGAACGATCACCGCGCCCCGGAGCCCCGCGCGTGCCGCATACGCGGCCAGGCTGGCCGCCGTGTTGCCGGTGGAGGCGCAGACGACGGCCTCGGCGCCCTCGGCGATCGCGGCCGACACCGCCACCGTCATCCCGCGGTCCTTGAACGAGCCCGTCGGGTTGGCCCCCTCGATCTTCAGGTGCACCTCACAGCCGGTCAGCTCGCTCAGGTGTGGCGCGTACACCAGCGGCGTGTCGCCCTCCTCGAGCGTGACGAGGGGGTCGGCGGGCAGCCGGTCGGCGTACCGCCACAGGCTCATTCGAACGTCTCGCCGATCACCCGGATCACACGCGGCGTGGAGCGCACGAAGTCGAGCCTGCCGATCAGGTCGACGGCGGCGCGGAACTTCGACTCGAGCACGGGGTGCATGACCATCGCCAGGCGCGCGTCGTCGCCGATGCCCTTCTGCACCACCGAGCGGATCGACGCGCCCTGCAGGCCCAAGAGCTCTGCCACCTGCGCCAGCACGCCCGGATGGTCGGCCACCTCCACGTGCAGGTAGAACGACGACTCGCGGTCGGTCACGAGCACAGCGGGCTCGGCCGGCGGCGGGTTGAACGGCGGCGGGATCATGGCCGAGATCACGTCGCCGAGCACCGCGGAGGCGGTCTGCGAGCCGCCGGCGCCGGGGCCCGAAAGCGTGATCTCGGTGATGTCGGGCGACTCGATCGTCACCGCGTTGAACGAGCCGCTCACCGCCGCCAGCGGATGCCCGGCGAACAGGAACGCGGGATAGACCTGTACCGACAGCCCGCCATCCACGCGCTCGGCGCTGCCGATCAGCTTGAGCGACAGGTCGAGCTCACGCGCATAGGCGATGTCCTCCGCCGTGATGTGCTCGATCCCCTCGCGTGGCACGTCGTCGACGTGCACGGGCGCGCCGAACGCCAGCCGGGCGATGATGGCCATCTTGGCCGCGGCGTCGGCGCCGGTCACGTCGTCGGTCGGGTCGGCCTCGGCGTAGCCCAGCCGCTGGGCCTCGGCCAGGGCGTCCTCGTAGGAGGCGCCGGTGCGCTCCATCGCGGTGAGGATGAAGTTGGTCGTGCCGTTCACGATGCCGTGCACCCGCTCGATGTGGGCGGCCGCCAGCGTCTCCGAGATCACCCGGATGGCGGGCACCACGCCGCCGACGGCCGCCTCGAAGCGCAACTGGACCCCCACCCGGCCGGCCACCTCGAACAGCTGCTCGCCGTGGCGCGAGACCAGCTGCTTGTTGGCCGTCACGAAGTGCTTGCCAGACTCCATCGCTGCCAGCGCGTAGTGAAGCGCCGGCTCGGTGCCCCCGATCAGCTCGACGATCAGGTCGCTCTCGGAGAGGATCTGGTCGAAGTCGCCGTCGCGGGTGGTCAGGACCCCGCTGATCTCGGGGCGAAAGCCCACCTCGGCGGCGATCGCGTCCGCGCGCTTGGCGACCAGCTCCTGGAAGGCAGAGCCCACGGTGCCGTTCCCAAGCAGGCCAACCCTGAACACCTTCGCCGCCTCAGACATCGCGCGCGGTCAGGTCGTCGTAGGTCTCGCGACGCACCACCACCCGGGCGTCGCCGTTGCGGCAGAACACCACCGGCGGGCGAGGCACGGCGTTGTAGTTGCTTGCCATCGCGTGACCGTAGGCGCCCGTGGCCGGCATGGCCACCAGATCGCCCGGCCGCGGGTCCTCGAGCGTCGCCTCACCGACGAGGATGTCGCCCGACTCGCAGTGCATCCCGACGATCCGACACGGCGTGGAGTCGCCGAAGCGGGTGGCCACGTCGGCCTCGTACACGGCGCCGTAGAGCATCGGCCTGATGTTGTCGGCCATGCCGCCATCGACCGCGACGTAGGTACGCACGCCCGGGATCTCCTTGACCGTGCCGACGGTGTAGAGCGAGATGCCCGCGTTGCCCACCAGCGAGCGTCCGGGCTCGCACAGGATGGTCACGTCGTCGGGGGCGTGGGACAGCATCGCCTCGGCGTACTCGGCTGCCGCGGGCGGGCGGTCCTCGCGGGTGTAGGCGATCGCGAAGCCACCGCCGAGGTTCAGCAGCGGGAAGTCGCCGATCTGGCGCAGCACGTCGGTCAACGACTCGTAGACATCGAGGTCGAACACCTGCGAGCCGATGTGGGCGTGCATGCCTCGCACCTCGAGCCCGACCTGCGCGCACCGCTGAAGCGCGCGCTCGACGTCGCGCATCGGCACGCCGAACTTGGAGTCCTCCTGGCCCGTGCGGATGGCCTTGTGCGTCTCTGGCTCGATCCCCGGGGTCACACGCAGGAGCACCCGCTGGGATGAGCCCTGGCAAATCCGCTCGAGCCGGTCGATCTCGTCGAGCGAGTCGACGATCACGTGTCCGACGCCGGCTTCGACCGCGAAACGCAGCTCGGCATCTGACTTGTTGTTTCCGTGCAGGTAGATCCGCTCGGGTGGGAAGCCGGCGAGCAGCGCCAGGTGCAGCTCGCCTCCCGATGCGCAGTCACACGACAGACCCTCGTCGGCGAAGATCCGAAGCGCCGCGGTGCACGGTAACGCCTTGCTCGCGTACAGCACCTGGAAGTGGTCGGTGCGCTCCGCGAACGCGGCCCGCGTCGCGCGGGCGCGCTCGCGCAGATCGTCCTCGGCGTAGACGTAGGCCGGCGTGCCGAACTCACGCGCCAGGTCGCGCACGTCGCACCCGGCGATGCGCAGCTCGCCCTCGCGGCCGATCGTCGTGCCCGTTGGGTAGACGTGTGAGAGCCCACCGGGCAGCGCGAGGCCCCCCGCGCCGGCTACCGCGGGCTCTGTGTGCTCGTGCGCCATAGGGTCCGCGAGTATGAAGCACGAACCGCCGGCGCCGCCGGTGATCGAGGAGCGCGACGGGCTGTCCTATGCCCTGTTCATGCCCGACGGCGCGCCGAAGGGCGGCATGGTGGTGCTGCACGGCGCCGGATCGGCCAAGGAGAGCCATTTCGACTTCGCCCGCACCTGCCGGGCCCGCGGCGTTGCCGCGCTCTGCTTCGACGCCCGTGGTCACGGCCGCTCGACCGGTGAATTCGGGCCCTCGGCCGTCGGCGACGTGCTGGCCATGTGCGACGTGCTGGCCAAGCTCGTGCCCGCCGTAGGCATGCGCGGCTCCAGCATGGGCGGGTTCCTGGCGATCCAAGCCGCGTCGCTCGAGCCGTCGACGGCCGCGGTGGTGGCCATTTGCCCGGCACCGGCCGATCTGCTGGCGCGCGGGATCGAATCGGGAACCCTCGACGACTTCCGCGTCGACCGCGGGGCCACGGTGGCGTGGCTGCGGACGCTCGACCTCACCGCCGCGGCAGCATCGCTCGGGCCCGCCACCGCGCTGCTGCTGCTGCACGCGCAGGGCGACGAGCGCGTGCCCTACGCGGTCAGCGAGGAACTGCACACGGCGGCGGCGCAGCCCAAGCGGCTGATCGTCTTTCCCGGCGGCCACCACCGCTCGCTCCAACACGACCTCGAGGTCCAGAACCTCTCGGTCCGGTTCGCCGAGCGGGCGTTCGGCGGAGGCCGGGAGCGCCGCTGAGCCGGCCCGCAGGGGTCGGGAATGATTCTCATTACACTTGAGCGATGTTCGCAACGCTCGCCGCGCTACCGGATCCGGTCTACCTGCTCGACCTGCGTTCGACGCGCCTCGCCCTGCTGGAGCTGATGCTGCTGGCGGTCTGCGGAGGCGCCGTCGGCGCCCTCGTGGTGCTGCGCCGCCTCGCCTTCTTCTCCCACGCCGTCGGCACGGCCACATTCCCCGCGGCCGTGGTGGCCCAGGCGGCCGCCTTCAGCCCCCGACTGGCCGCGCTTGCGCTGGCCTGCGCGTTCGCGTTCGGCACCGAGCGGGGAGCTCGCGACGGCCGTGACCCCGGCGGTCCGGCCACCGGCCTGATGCTGGTGGCAGCGCTGGCGGCGGGCACCATCCTCGCCAGCGACGTCTTTCACTCCGGCGCCGGCGTCGACCGGCTGCTGTTCGGATCGCTGGTGCCCGTGAGGGGCTCCGACCTGGCCACGGCCGCCGCGGCGGCGGGACTCGCCCTTGTGGCCGTCGCCCTGCTGGGCCGCGCGTGGGTGGCCGCGGCGTTCGATCCCGAGGGCGTGTCGGCGCTGGGGCTGCCCCGGCGCGCGCTCGATCGCGGCCTGCTTCTGCTCGTCGCCTTCTGCGTCGTCGCGTCGCTGCCCGCCGTCGGCTCGCTGCTGGTCACGTCGCTGTTCGTGGTGCCAGCGGCCATCGCGCTGCTGGTGGCCCGCGGCCCCGTCGCGCTGCTCGGGATCGCGGTGGCCGTGGCGGGCGGCCAGGCGGTGCTCGGCCTGTACGCCTCGCTCTGGCTCGACGTTCCCCCCGGTCCCGCGATCGCCGTGCTCGGCGCGCTCGCCTACGCCGTCGTGGCGATCGCGCCGTCTGCAGGCAAGGCGATCCACCCGGTCGCGACCCCGGTTACGGAGCCCGTGCCGTGAGCGCGTCGATCCGAGCGGAGGACGCCGCGGTTGGATACGGGGGCCGATCGGTCCTCAGCGACGTCTCCTTCTGCGCCGAACCCGGCACCTCGATCTGCGTGCTCGGACCCAACGGGGGCGGGAAGACCACGCTGTTTCGCGCGCTGATCGGCCAGCTGGCCCCATTGCGTGGACGCGTCTGGGTGGACGGTCGCCCCTCCTACGTCGCCCAGTCCGACCACGCCAGGCTGGATTTCCCCGTCACCGCGCTCGACGTTGCGCTGATGGGCACGCTGGCCACCGGGCGTTGGTGGCTGCCGCCCCGGCCGGCCGATCGCGATCGCGCGCGACACGCGCTGGGGCGGGTCGGCCTCGAGGCGCGCGTCGGCGTACGCTTTGGCGAGCTGTCGGGGGGCCAGCGGCGCCGGGTGCTGCTCGCGCGCGCGATCGTCCAGGAAGCGCAGGTGCTGCTGCTGGACGAGCCCCTCGCCGGCGTGGACCCGGCCAGCGCTGAGACCATCGCGGCGGTCTTTGCCGAGCTGCGCGCCGAGGGTCGCACGCTCGTCGTGGCCTCCCACGACGTTGAGAGCGCCAAGGGATTCGACGCCGTGCTCTGCCTCAACGGGCGCCAGGTGGCGTTCGGACCGCCCGCCACGAGCCTCGGAAACGACGTCCTCGAGCGCACCTACGGCAGCGAGCTGATCGTGATGCCCGGTGACGGTGGATCCGTGCGCGCCGTGGCCGTCCAGCACCACGAGCACTGACCGCGGTGGCCGCGTTCGACCTCCTCTTCGGACCGTGGCGCTCGGGCATCGATCGCAGGGCGCTGGTCGAGGTGGTGCTGCTCGGGTGCTTCTGCGGCCCGCTCAGCTTCTGGGTCCGCAGCTACCGGCTCAGCTATCCCTCCGAGTCGCTGGCCCACGGCCTGTTGCCCGGCCTCGTGCTCGCCGCCCTCGCCGGGGCGCCGCTCGTGCTCGGCGCAGGTGCCGGAGTGGCCGTGGCCGCGCTCGCCGTTGCCCTGGCCGCGCGCGACGACCGGATCGGGTCAGACACCGCGACAGCCGTGGTGGTCACCGGAGCGTTCGGGCTCGGCGTGCTCTTGGCGCTGCGCCCCGAGGCGCCGCCGCGGCTGGAGGAGCTGCTGTTCGGCGACCCCCTCGGAGTGGCAGGCTCCGACCTGGTGGCCGCCGGCGCCTTGCTGGGGCTCGGCGGCGCGGCGCTTGCGTTGGGGCACCGGGCGCTGGCCGCCGTCGCGTTCGACCCGGAGACCTCCGGCGCGGCCGGGATCCCAGCCGCGCCGGTGCGCGCCGGACTGCTGCTCGTCCTGGCGGCAGCGGTCGCCGTCGCCGTCCAGGGACTCGGCAGCCTGCTCGTCCTCGCGGTGCTGGTCGCGCCCTCGGTCGCGGTCGGGGACCGCATGCGCGGACCGGGGCGCGCGATGGCTGCCGGGGCCGCGGTGGCTGTCACCGCAGGCGTGGTCGGGATTTACTCGTCCTACAACCTCGGCGGCGCCGCGGGGGCATCGGTCGCTCTTGCGCTGTGTGCGGCCGCTGCAGCCGGCGGCGTGGCCGGTCGGGTCAGGCAGTGGTCACGGCCGGGGGCGCGGAGCGCTTCAGCCCCAGCATCAGCGCACCGCCCGCCATCATCGCCAGGCTGATGAGCTGGGGCTGGGTCAGACCCGCGAAGATCACCTCGTTGCGGCGGATGAACTCGATCAGCAGCCGCTCGAGACCGGCCAGCACCAGGTAGATGCCGAACAGGACCCCTGGCCGGTAACGGTCGCGGAGGTTCCACAGCACCAGCGCCACGAGCCCCATTGCGACGGTCTCGAACACCGGCGTCGGCTGCACGGTGTCGGTCGTTGGACTCGTGCCGCGGGGATAGGCCATGCCCCACGGAGCGCCCGTATGGGTGCCGTAGTCGCCGTCGCCGGACACCTGGCAGCCAACCCGGCCAATCGCATAGCCGATAGCGAGGCCGGGGGCGCACGCGTCGAACAGCCGTGCCTCGAGGAAGCCGCGCCAGCGGGCCCAGAGGATCACGCCGAGCGCGCCGCCGACGAGGCCCCCGAACCAGACCAGGCCGGACCCCGAGAAGATGTTGGCGAGCAGGTGGCCAGACACCTTGCTCCAGCTCTGCGCCAGGTAGTCCACCCGCGAGCCGATCAGGCCGCCGATGGCCGCGGCGAAGATCATCTCGTAGGCCCAGTCGACCGGCTTGCCGAGCTCCTGCAGGCGGCGCGCCAGCACTGCCCCCGACCCAAGAAACGCGAACGCGAAGCAGATCCCGAAGGTCTGGAGGGTGATCGGTCCCAGGCTGAGCTCGGGCTGCACCGGCCGGAGAATACCGGGCGGTTCTAGAGGTACCCCAAAGGCTGGACCGGCGTCCCATTGATGCGTACCTCGAAGTGCAGGTGGTTGCCGAACGAGTGACCGGTGTTGCCCACGAAGCCGATCACCTGGCCCTGCCTCACCGACGCGCCGCTGGAGGTCCCGAAGCGTGACTGGTGGGCGTAGCACGTGGACATGCTCGCCGTGTGCTGGATGCAGGTGTAGTTGCCATAGCCCCCCGTGAATGCCATCAGCACGACCCTGCCCCCGTCCGCCGCGCGGATCGGCGTGCCGTTCGGGGCCGCGATGTCGATCCCCGCATGAATGTGGCCCGGCCGCTGCTCACCGAAGACGCCCGTGATCGGTCCGTTCACGGGCCAGATCAGCCGTCCGCTTCCCTGCCTGATCGGACCCGCGCCGACCTGGGTGCCGGCGCTCGCGAGCCGGCTGCGGATCTTCTCCTGCTCGCGCTCCATCCCGGCCAGGTCCTCCTGATCGGAGTGCCGGGTCTGGCGTACGCGGGAAAGCGTGGTCCGGCGCCCGCTGCGAGCGGTGCGGAGGTCACCCTGCGCGGTGGTCAGTCGGTCCCTGGCGGCGGCGATGTCGTCGCGCCTGCGCAGGATCGTCTGTGCCGCGAGCTGGCGCTGGCGCTCGAGGCTCGTGAGCAGCGCCTCGGACTTCTGCGCGCGCTGCTTGAGCACGCGTACCTTGGTCAGCACGGCGCCGTCCTGGTTGGAGATCCGCTGGAGGAAGTCGGTGCGGGTGAGCAGGTCGTCGAACCCCTTGGCCGAGAGCACCACCGTGAGCACGTCGGGCTGGTCGGACTTGTACAGCTCGACCAGGCGGTCCGAGAGCGCTGCGCGGCTCTTCTTCAGGTCGCTACGGGCGCGCACGAGCCTGTCACGCGCCACCTCGAGGCGGTCGCGTACACGCAGCAGCTCGGCGCGCTTGTCGTCGAGGTCGCCCTGGACGGTGCGCAACCGGCTCTGGGTGCCCCTGACCTGGCCCTGGAGGCCGTCGATCCGAGTGTTGATCCGGGTGATGTCGGTGGTAAGCACCCCCTCCTTGCGTTTGCTCTTCTGGACCTCGGCACGCTTTGACTCGATCCGCTTTCCCAGTGACGGCTTTGACTCCCCCGGCAGGGGCAGCAGCAGGTAGGCCGCAAGGGCCAGCAGGATGGGGATCCAGAAGAACTTTCGCATCGGCACGGAAAGGGGCGTTCGCGGACGGTCGCCTCACGGCGTTTGCGGCCGTTATGCAGGCGTTTCACCAGGCGTCCGAGAGCCGACCCTAACACGGGGCAACCCGCTTTCCTGCCCCTGCACGAGGGCCTGCAAATGGGGCTCTTTGGCTCCCCTACACTTCGACCTGTGGCTACCTCGAAAGCTGTGTTCAAGCGCGATCCTGGACTTCAGTTCCGCATGCTGCTCACGATGTTCCTGCTCGGGCTGCTGTACGTGGTCTTCGCGGGCGTGCTGTTCGCGGCGGGCGCCGGCGTGGCGATCATGGCCGTGGTCATCGGGGTCCTGGCGTTGTCGCAGCTGTTCCTCTCGGACAAGCTCGCGCTGGCCTCGATGGGCGCCAAGGAGGTCTCCCCGCAGGAGGCTCCGGGCCTGCACGCGATGATCGAGCGCCTCTGCATTCAGGCCGATCTCCCCAAGCCGAAGATCGCGGTCGCCGATACCGATGTGCCAAACGCCTTCGCCCTCGGCCGCTCACAGAAGTCCGCGACCGTCTGCGCGACCACCGGGATCATGAACGTGCTCTCCCCGGCCGAGCTCGAGGGCGTCATGGCCCACGAGCTCGCTCACGTCAAGAACCGCGACGTGCTGATCATGACCACGGCCAGCTTCTTCGCGTCGCTGGCCTCGATGATCATGCAGTTCGCCTTCTTCTTCGGCGGTGGTGGCGATGACGACGACGGCGGCGTGCCGTTCATCGTCGTGCTGCTGGCCTCATTCCTCGTCTACGTCATCTCGTTCTTTCTGATGCTGGCACTCTCGCGCTACCGCGAGTTCACGGCCGATCGCGGCGCCGCTCTTACCACGGGGCGCCCGAGCGCGTTGTCCTCGGCGCTGCTGAAGATCTCGAGCGCGATGGAGAGCGTGCCGCAAAAGGACCTCCGCGAGGCCGAGCGCATGAACGCCTTCTTCATCGTGCCCGCCACCGTGAAGAACTCGGTCAAGTCGCTGCTCTCGACCCACCCGCCGATGGAGAAGCGCATAGAGCGCCTCCAGGCGCTCGAAAGCCAGCTGCAGGCCGCCTAGTCGTGGGTTTTCTGGATGCGCTCACGGGGGGCGGCAAGAAGCTGAAGACCTCCGCGCCCGACCGCCTGTTCGCGATGACCACGGCCTATGTGACCATGGAGACCTCGCTCGACCTGAAGTCGACGGGCGCGGGCGGCATCGTCTTCCAGCCGTTGGCCACCGCGGACTTCGAGCAGATCCTCAAGGACGCGTCCGAGCTGCTGGCCGGAACGGCCGAGGAGACGGGTTCGAAGATCGAGTCGGCCGACGACGAGTTCGGCTACCGCTGGATCATGCTGCGCGACGACGACTTCGACGACCTGGTCGTCGCCCTCAACACGCTGTCGACCGAGCTGCAGGGCGGCGGGTACGGCGATCGCCTGCTGTGCGCGGTCTTCTCATTCGAACATGGCGGAAAGCCCGTCTACTTCATCTACAACTACAAGCGCGGGTCGTTCTACCCGTTCGTGCCCGCCGGGGGCACCCAGCAACGCGACTCCGAGTCCGAGCTTCGCTTCAAGGCGCAGCTCGACGGCGAGGGGATTCCGTTCGAGGCCGAGATGACCCGCTGGTTCCCGCTCTGGGAGATCCCGCTCTAGAACCCGATCGCCACGAGCAGCGCGGCGGGATCGGCTTCTGTGGGGCCGGACGTACTCAGTCGGGGATGAGGCCCTCGCCGGTGAACTCGGCCTGGGCCTCCTCGAAGGTGATATCGCGGGGCGGCAGGATCACGTCGGAAGCGTCGAGGTCCTCGCCGTCGACCTCGGTGCCGTCGGTCTTGACCAGCTCGAGCATCTGCGACCACAGCTCCGCGAACTTGGCGCGGTCCTCGGTCTCCACCGCGGCGACGGCGTCGTTGTCGAGCTGGTTGAGCCTCTCGGCGTCCTCGTCGGGCAGCGTGTACTGGCCTTCGCCAGCGATCCGGACGATCACGCGCCCTCCTTCCCCTTGTCGAGCTGAGGTGCGTCGGCACCGCCGTCGCCCGATCCGAGCTCAGCCTTGAGCTTTGAGAGCTCGTCGTCCACTTGGCTGCCGGTGCCCATTGCCGCCAGCTCGCGGTCGATGTCGTCCTGACCCCCGCCGAGCTGGCCGAGGTCCTCGAACGTGCCGGCGGCCTCGAGCTCCTCGACCGCGCCCGCGCGTGCCTTCATCTGCTCGGTCTTGTCCTCAGCGCGCTGGATGGCCAGACCGAGGTCGGCCATCTCCTCGCCGACGCCGTTGGCGGCCTCGGAGATCTTTACCTGGGCCTCCGCGGCGGAGTACTGAGCCTTGATCACTTCCTTCTTGGTGCGGAAGGTCTCGATCTTTGAGCGCAACTTCTTCTCGTTGACCGTGAGCTGCTCCTGCTGTGCCTCGAGCTCATTGATCTGGGTGTCGAGTGACTGCAGCTCGGTCTGGGCGACCGTCTTGCGCTCGAGCGCGGCGCGGGCGAGGTCCTCGCGGTTCTGCGACATCGCCTGGCGTGCCTGCGTGTCGAGCTTGACCACCGACTGCTCGAGCTTGGTCGACTGCATCTGCAGGCGCTTCTTGGAGGTGACCACGTCGGCGATGCCCTTCTTGACGTTCTGCAGCAGCTCCACCTGCTTCTGGTAGCCGTAGTCGAGCGTCTCGCCCGGGTCCTCGGACTTGTCGAGCAGCCGCGAGATCTTCGCCTTGAACACTGTGGACATCCGTCCGCCTAGGCCTGCCATTGAACTGCCTCCTCGAGACTCTCTTTAGGTGCTTGAGCGCCGTAGACTAGTGGCTCTTGGACTCGCGGCCACCTTCATCCTCGCGTTCTGAGCTGGCACTCTGGATCGGGCTTCCCGAGTCCAACTCGGCCGGCAATGCACACGGCGGGGTGATCATGAAGCTGTGCGACGAGGTGGCCGGCATCGCCTCGATCCGCCACTGCGGCCAGCGTGTGGTCACGGCGGGAATCGACCGGATGACCTTCCAGCATCCGGTGCTCGTGGGCGACCTGGTCACGGTGCGCGCGACGGTGAACGCCGCGTGGCGATCCTCGATGGAAGTCGGGGTCCGCGTGGAGAAGGAGAACGTCCGAACGCGTGCGATCGAGCAAACCTCGACCGCCTACCTGACGATGGTGGCCCTGGACGACGAGGGTCGGCCGGCGGGCGTGCCGCCGGTGGCACCGGAGACGCCCGAGGAGGAGCGCCGTGCGCGCGAGGCGCAGGTGCGGCGCGACAACCGATTGGCCGAGCGCGAGCAGCTGAAGGGTAAGTAGGACTACTCCAGATGCGGCGCCAGGTACGCCAGGTCGGCCGGCCCGAAGCGTTCCGACGCCGACGCCACCTGGTGCCACAGCGGGTAGGGCAGCGGCTTGGCGCTCACGTCGTCGATCCGCGCGACCTCGTCGTCTGAGAGTGCCAGCTCTGCCGCCGCCAGGTTGTCGGCCAGCTGATCGGTCGTGCGCGCTCCCACGATCAGCGTGGTGATGGCCGGGCGGCGAAGCAGCCAGGCCAGCGTGACCTGGGCGGCCGAGACGCCGTGGGCGTCGCCGACCTCGACGAGCACGTCGATCAGGTCGTACAGCGCGTCCTCGTCATAGACGGGCGGCTCGTCCCACTCCGACAGGTGTCGCGAGCCCTCGGGCGGCTCGACGCCGCGGCGGTACTTGCCCGAGAGCATGCCTCCGGCGATCGGGCTCCACACCAGCGTCCCGAGGCCCTGATCCAGGCCGGCGGGAAGGAGCTCGAACTCGGCCTCGCGCGCCTGGGGCGAGTAGTGGATCTGCTGGCTTACGAACGGCTGGTAGCCAAGTCGTGCGGAGACTCCAAGAGCCTTGGTCAGGTGCCACGCCGAGTAGTTGGAGCAGCCGATGTAGCGCACCTTGCCCGATGTGATCAGCGTGTCGAGGGCCTCGAGCGTCTCGTCCAGCGGGGTCTGGCCGTCCCACTGGTGCACCTGCATCAGGTCGATGTGGTCGGCGTTCAGGCGGTCGAGCGAGGCGTCGACCGAGGCGATGATGTGGTGACGCGACAGGCCCGCGTCGTTGGCGCCCTCACCCATCGCGAAGCGCACCTTGGTGGCGATCATCAGCTTGTCGCGACGTCCCTCGATGGCCTCGCCGAGCATCTCCTCCGAAGCTCCGCGCGAGTACATGTTGGCGGTGTCGACCAGGTTCACCCCGGCGTCGATGCACATGTCGAGCTGGCGCTTGGCGGTGTCGAGGTCGATCTGGCCGACGCTCTCGAACATCCCGGCGCCCCCGAACCCCATGGTGCCCAGTGTGATCGTCGATACGCGGAGGCCTGAACGGCCCAGTTGGCGGTACTCCATGAACTTGGCTCTCCTCAGTCGCGTGAAAGGACTACGCGGTGTCGCCCGATGGCGCTGCCGGCACCGGCAGCTGGCGCCACACCTTGAACTTCCTACCCGTGAACGTGAACCGCACCCGTGCGGGTCCGTCGCAGCTGGTGGCCGGCCCCCTCCCCTTGATCAGGCGGAAGGCGGCAACGATGGTCTTGCCCTCGTCCCTGACGTCGGTGACAACCGACTTGCACGGCAGGCTCTTGTTGAACGCGACGGCGGCGCTGCGGTCGGTGAGCTTGATCGGACCGGCCTGCACGACGATCGCGTTGCGGGCGAAGTAGGCAGCGGCCTTGTCGTAGCGTCCGGCGCTCACCGCCTGGCTCCAGCCCCGGATGATCGCGGCCTCCTTCGGCTCGCCCGGCTTGACGCCCGGGCCGGGAGCGGTGGAAGCCGAGGGCGAGGAGTCCTTCGACGAGGAGGAGTCGCCGCCGAGGCTGCAGCCTGGCAGCGCGGCCACGGCCAGCACGGCCAGGCCGCACACCGCGCGCCTCACGAGGCAACCACCGCGGAACGCTCTGCGCGATCGTGGTCATCAGCCGAGCGGTAGAAGAAGAAGCCGGTCGCGAACAACATCACCGCGAGGTCGGTGCCCATCATCATGCCGCCGGCCACCTGCTGGTCGGTCAGCGCCGACCAGCCGTGCTCGGCAGCGGTCGTCGCGTAGGGATCGGGGTAGGCCACGGACCTCATGATGATGAACGCCATGCCCAAGAGCATTCCGGGCAGTCGCGCACCGAGCAGGTAGGGCACCTTCCACAGGTCCCCGGGCGCGCGCCGGCGCTTGGGTTCGATCACCGACCACCACACCAGGAGCGAGCCAGCGATGAACGCCTGGTGCTGCAGGGTGTGGACCCACTGATTGGCCACGGCGGCCTGGAACACGAAGCGGAAATGCCAGCCGTAGAGGATCAGGATCCACAGCGGGATGGCCACGACCGGGCGGCGCAGCCACCGAAAGAACGCCCGTAGCTTGTGCCAGCGCGCCATCCGCTTGAGCGCTGGGGCCGGGATCACGAACGCGTAGACCGGCGACCGGATCCCCAGAAGCATCAGCGGCGCGCCGAGATCGGCGAGGATCAGGTGCTCGCCCATGTGGGCCACCAGCAGGTCCCCGCTCAGCGCGCCGGTCGGCCCGAGCACGGCCAGCGCCATCGCCGAGATGCCCACGTGCCACGCGACCAGCTGGAAGCGCGGCACCTCGTAGCCGCGTCCGCCGAGCACGCGGATGGCACGCACGTACAGCGCCTCCACGACCACCAGCGTGGCGATCACTCCCGGGTCGAGCTCGAACCCCACTCCAGGGATTGTGCCAGCGGGGCCGCGGCGTCAGCTAGTCAGGTGATGGAGGGGGCCGGCTCGGAGCCGAGCGCGTCACCCGTTGCCGACCCGGGCGCCTGCTGCAGCACCTCGGATTCGGCCGTGACGTGCTGTCTGCGATCGGACCGCTGCATCCGCGAGATCACCAGGCGCTGCACCTGCGCGGTGCCCTCGAACAGCTGGTAGATCTTGGCGTCGCGGAACCACTTCTCCAGCGGGCAGTCGGTGGTCTGGGCGTAGGGCCCGACCAGGTCCATCAGCGTGGTGGTCACCCACATGGTCACGTCGCCGGCCTTGAGCTTTGACATCGAGCCCTGGCCACCGGTCATCGGCACGCCGGCACGGCCCATCCACGCGGCGCGGTAGACCAACATCCGCGCGGCATCGATCTCGGTCGCGACATCAGCCAACACCTGCTGGACGCGCTGCTGCTCGATCAGCGGACCGTTTTCGTCGGACTTGTCCTCGAGGTAGTCGAGCGTCCACTCATAGGCGGCGCGGGCGATGCCAAGCGCGGAGGCGCCAACCATCGGCCGGGTGATCTCGAAGGTGGCGAGGGCGCCGGAGGGGCCGCTCTTCTGGCCCGAACGCGCCTTCTCCAGCTTGCGATCGAGCTTCTCCTTGCCGCCGAGCAGATTCTCCATCGGCACGCGCACGTTGTCTAGCACCACCTCGGCGGTGTGCGAGGCGCGGATCCCGATCTTGTCCTCCTTCTTGCCCTGGCTGTGGCCCGGCATGTCCTTCTCCACGATGAAGGAGGCCTGGCCGCGGTGGCCAAGCTCGGGGTCGACTGTGGCCACGACCACGGTCACATCGGCGATTCCGCCGTTTGTGATGAAGACCTTCGTGCCGTTGAGAACCCATTCGTTGGTTTCCTCGTCCAGCTTGGCGGTGGTGCGCAGCGACTTGACGTCTGAGCCCGCGCCCGCCTCGGTCACCGCGTAAGCGGCCAGATTGATGTCGTCACCCTCGCCAAAGCACACCGGCAGCCACTTGCCCGCCTGCTCGGGAGTGCCCGATGCCGCGATGCCCGCTGCCGCCAGCGACGAGCCGGAGACGGCGAGCGCCAGCCCGGCGCAACCGTAGTGCAGCTCCTCCGAGTAGATCACGCCGAGCATGCCCTCGGAGTCGCCGCCCATCCGCATCAGCACCTCCACGCCCTGGAGCTTCCAGGCGCGAGCCTCCTTGATCACGTCCCACGGGATCGACTGCTCGCGGTCGTACTTGTCAGCGACCGGGCGCATGACCTCGGTCGCGAAGCGCCGGCACAGCTGCTGGAACTCGAGCTGCTCGTCGTTGAGCTTGAAATCCATGGCGGGGACACTAGTTGACTGGCCAGTCAACTCTGGTCCGGTGCTCGCCCGGCCAACGCCCGGGCTGCGCTCCTCCCCATGGTCCGGCACGGTCCCCCGCCCCTCTGGTTACAGTCCGACCCGTGCGCACGAGGATCATCGCTGCTCTTCTGCTGACGGCCACGGCCGGCCTCGCCGGCTGCAGCGTGGGCGGGAATGAGAATGGCCGCCCGCCCCAGCTGGGCACCAAGTCCAACGACAAGCAGGCCGTGGTCAAGCTCGGCTTCCCCTCGTCGGCGACCAAGAACACGATCCGCGTGGGCGGCAGCGACGCGACCGCCGACGCCGCGGGCGTGGCAAGCGTCGTGTTTCCCGCCACCACCAACGCCAACCGCCCGACCGCCGTCGTGCTCGTGGACAAGGACGACTGGCAGGCGGGCGTGACGGCCTCGGTGCTGGCCGCCCGTCCGATCGGCGCGCCACTGCTGGTATCCGACGGCGACAAGCTGGCCCAGGTCAGCAAGGACACGCTCAAGCGACTCAAGCCAACCGGCTCGGACCTGTCCAAGGACGCCAAGATCATCAGGATCGGCGACAAGGCCGCCCGCCCCGACGGCTACAAGACGGCCGTGATCGAGGGCAAGGATCCCTACGAGCGAGCCGCGGCCATCGACCGCTTCTTCTCGGCCGCCCGCGGCAAGCCCTCGGCGGACGTCGTCGTGGCTTCCGGCGAGAAGGCCGAGTTCGCCATGCCCGCCGCCGCCTGGGGCGCCCGCTCGGGCGACTCGGTGCTGCTCACGGCCAAGGACTCGGTGCCCGCCGCCACGCGCAAGGCGATCGCCGCCCACTCCAAGCCGCACATCTACGTGCTCGGCCCGCCCTCGGTGATCTCGGACAAGGCCGTCGCACAGATGCGCAAGCTCGGCTCCGTCGTGCGTATCCAGGGCAAGACGCCGGTGACCAACGCGATCGCCTTCGCCCGCTTCCAGAAGGCCGGGTTCGGATGGGGGGTCGTGGTGCCCGGCTACAACTTCACGGTCGCGAGCGCCTCACGTCCGCTCGACGCCGCCGCCGCGGCGGCGCTGGCCACCCGCGGCGTGTTCGCCCCACTGCTGCTCACCGACCAAGCAAAGGCGGTGCCGAAGCCTTTGCAGGACTACCTGCTCAGCGTGCAGCCCGGCTACGAGAAGGACCCGGGCCAGGCCGTCTACAACCGGGTGTGGATCCTGGGTGACGACAAGCAGATCTCGGTAAACGCCCAGGCGCGGCTGGACCAGATCACCGAGCTGATACCGGTGCAGAACAACGCGCCTTAAGCGTTGCCGAGGCCGGCCTCGGGGTGCACTGGAGGAGTGTCCAGGCTTCCCGGAAGGGCACCCCCGGATCTCCCCCCACGAGCGCGCCCTAGAAGCCCGGTAGGGTTCGGCGCGTGAGCGAGTTCGAGCAGCCCGGCCGCCTCAATCGCGAGCCCACCGTCGAGGACGTCCGCCAGCTGATGGGCGCCTCGACCCCCCACTTCGCCACCCATCTGCGCAACCGGATCGCCAGCCTGATCTCCGGGCTGCCCGGCGACCACCCGGCGCGTGTGCTCGGCGACCGCGAGATCACTCGCCTCGACCAGGTCGCGCTGGGCTCCGAGCGCCGTGGGGCCGACGGCCAGGGCGAGCCCGCCATGCCCAGCCTGCGCAGCGGCTCGGTGGCCGAATCGCGTGGCAACACCGGCGCCGCCTGAGTCCGCGCTCGGCCGCGTGGCCGAGCTGGTCGAGCCCGAGTGGCGCGACGCGGCGACGGACGAGTCCGGCTACCTGAATCTGCTCGGGGCGTCGCCGCCGAGCTCGCCGAACCCAGTCCAGGACTTGATGCTCTCAGGCGCGCTGCCCAAGGTCTACGAGCGCTGGTGGCGGCCGGCATGGGGGCGTCTCGCCAAGGGCCCGCGCGGGCCGAGCATGGAGGACGAGCACCGCATCGCTTCGCGCCTGCTGGAGCTGCACCCCGGCGACGGCGTGCTCGACGTGGCGTGCGGCACTGGCAACTTCACGCGCCGCTTCGCACGCGCCGTCGGACCCGAGGGCCTGGCGGTTGGCAGCGACCTCTCCGAGACGATGCTCACCCGCGCGGTGACCGACACCGCGAAAGCGGAGTTCTCCGCGCAGACCGCCTACGTGCGCTGCGACGCCGAGCACCTGCCCTTTGGCGACCACACCTTCGACGCCGCGTGCTGTTTCGCGGGGTTGAACCTGATGAACGATCCGTTGCTGGCGATCGCCGAGATGTCCCGCGTGCTGGTGCCCGGCGGCCGGATCGCCCTGTTCACCAGCGCGCGCTTTCGCACGCCCGGCCTGCGCGCCTGGCAGATCGCCGGCAGCATGCAGTCGGGCATGACGATGTTCGAGCCCGACGCGCTCACAGGAGCGCTCGAGCGCAACGGCTTCGGCGATATCCGGCAGCTGACTACGGGGACGACGCAGTTTGTCGGGGGCGTGCTGACTTCGCCGTGACGGTGGTCACCGGCAGGCCGAGCCCGGCCGCCTTGCGCGGTAGGTCGAGCCGCATCCAGCGTGAAACGTGCGAGGGCAGCGTGGAGATGATCATCTCGTCGAAGCCGTGGACGTTCACCGCGTCCTCGATGGCAGCCAGCGGCTCGGGCGCCCCCACGATCGATTCGACCGGCGCGCCCGCCGCCTCCTCGAGCAGCGGCACGGCCAGCTCGATCACGGCATCGGCCTCCGCTTCGTCCTGATCCTCGGGGTCCATCACCTGGTGCAGCCCGTGTGCGGAGGCGGGCACCAGCAGCGTGAACCTGCACGGGCCCGCGGCGGCACGGTCACGCACCGCGTCGATCAGGGCAGGGGTCGCGGCGGTGCGGTGCGCCACCACGAGGACGCGTAGTGGGCTGCCGGTCGACGCCATCGGAACTCCCTCTGTCGGAATACTCGTGGCGATTGTTGCAAGGCGCGGGCCGCGCGTCTACCTGCGCAGCTCGTTATCGAGCAGCGTGATCGAGCGTTGCAGCTGATCGGCGGTGGCGTCGGCCACCGAGCCGACTCCCACGGAACGATTCACCCAGGCGTTGACGGCGCGGTGCTCCTGGCCCCGACGCCGTGCCAGCTTGGACACCAGCGCCGCGCGCTCGTCGCGTAGGCGGGCGCGCTTCTGGAACGCCGCCTCCGGCGGGGCCTCCGCCACGACCTCCTCGGGCTCCGTGGCGATCGCCGACGCCGGCTTGGCCGTGGCCATCGCCGGGCTCGACTCGTCGGCGAACAGCAAGAGGGCGTCGCCTGGCTGGGTGGTCGAGGAGATCACGTCCTCGAGGTGGGCGTTCGATGACAGCGCGGTGAAGCCCTCGCCCGCGGCAGCGCGCTCCAGCGGCGCGTCGCGCTCCTCCACCATCGGATCGAGCTCGAGCGCGTGGCGGCGCTCCTCCTCCACCCTCGAGGCCAGCAGCTTTAAGTCCGGGTCGGCGGGCATGAGCAGGTAGCTCATCTGACTGCGTGGCATCGGAGTGCGGCGCACGAAGCGGCCGACCACCTGACGGAAGAACAGCTCGGTGCGCGCGGGGGTCGCATATACCCCCACGCGCAGCCGCGGGATGTCGACGCCCTCGCTCACCATCAGCACCGACACCAGCCAGCGCTCGGTGCCGGCGGCGAAGCGGTCGATGCCGTCGGAGGCCGCCGGGTCGTCGGAGGTGACCACCGGTGGGCGTAGCCCGGTGACCTTGGCCAGCCGGTCGGCAAGGGCATTGGCGTGCTCCTTGTTGGCGGCCACCACCAGCCCGCCGGCCTCGGGGTGGCCGTCGGCGCGACACTCCTCCAGCCGTTCGTCGGCATCGCGCAGGACGTGGCCGATCCAGTCCCCTTGTGAGTCCAGGGCCGTGCGCAGGCGCCGGGCCGACTCCGCTCGTGGGAGCACCGTCTCGAACTCGGCGCTGCGGCGCTTGGCGTCGGAGGTCCACTCCATCTCGCCGCCATAGGCCAGGAACGTGATCGGGCGACAGACGCCGTCCACGAGGGCGTCTGTGTAGGTGTAGGAGTGGTCGGCGGTGCTGATGCCGTCGTCGTCGTAGCGCACCCAAGGGATAGCCGTGTTGTCCGAGCGAAATGGCGTGCCCGAGAGCAGCAGGCGGAAGACGGCGCGCGTGAAGGCGCGCTCGGCGCTCTGCCCCCAGGCGGCGAGCTCGCCCATGTGGTGGGGCTCGTCCGCGATCAGCAGCGTTCGCCGGCCCGCGCAGGCCGCGGCGTGCAGCTGGGGACCCGCGGCCACCGTTGCGTAGGTGACCGCCACGCCGTGGCGGTCGGGCGGCTCCGGGCCGTCGGCGTTGGCGCGGCCGGGGTCGAGGTCTATGCCGTACCGGGCGGCGTCGGCGGCCCACTGGCGGCAGATGTGGGTGGTGGGCGCCACGACGCACACGCGCGAGACGATTCCGCGGCGCAGCAGCTCGTGGGCCGCCTTGAGGCCGAAGGTGGTCTTGCCGGCCGCCGGCGTGGCCGAGGCCAGGAAGTCGCCCGACGGCGCATGGAGCAGCGCCTCGAGGGCCCGTTCCTGCCAGGCCCTCAGGGGGCGGTCGGCGGGCCAGGGCGTGAGCGCGCGGGCAGCTTGGGTAGGGATGCGGGCGGCCTCCATCGGGCGCGGCACGTTATGAGATGCCGCGGCCGGATCGGGCGGGCCCGGATGTGTCTGCAGAAAGGTCCCGCACAGGTACGCTTCTGCAGAAGCACCCTCAGTCGGGCGGCTCGGGCAGCACGCCCAGCTGCTGGAGCATCGCGACGTCGTCGCGCACGGCCAGGTGCTCGGTCATCTTGCCCTGATCGTCGAGGGTCACGATGTGCACTGCTCGACGGTGCTCATGTCGTGCGCATTGAAGAACTCGCTCCACATGCGCCGCGCGTAGTCGGCCGTCTCCTCACTCATGCTCCTGACGCTAGCCAGGGCACGCCGGACGTGTCAACAGCACTATTCGCCGAGCGCGGCCTGGAGGTCTGACCACAGGTCCTCGACCGCCTCACACCCGACGCTGAGGCGAAGCAGACCCTCGGGGATGTGCTCCTGACCGGGCACCGAGGCGCGCCGCTCGATGGTCGACTCGACGCCGCCGAGGCTGGTGGCATGCTGGACGACGCGCAGCCCGCCGCACACCCGGTCGGCTGGCCCGGCGCCCCCGACCACGTCGAACGAGACCATCGCGCCCCATCCGGGATAGCGGACCGCCTCGACCACCGGGTGCTCCCGGAGGCGTTGGCTGAGCACGGCGGCCGACGCGCTCGCGCGTCCGAGGCGCAACGGCAGCGTCCGCACCCCGCGCAGGGCGAGGAAGGCCTCGAGCGCGCCCGGCGTGGCACCGGCCAGCGAGCGGCGGCGGCGAAGATGGGCCAACCCCTCGTCAGAGCAGGCGACCGCGACTCCGAGCAGCAGATCGGAGTGGCCGCCGATGTGCTTGGTGGCGGAATGGACCACGAAGTCGGCGCCGAGCGTCAGTGGGGTCTGGGCAAGCGGCGTGGCAAGCGTGTTGTCCACCACCACGACCGCGGCGGCGTCGCGACCGGCGCCACAGACGGTCACGAGGTCCGACACCTGCAGCAGCGGGTTGGACGGCGACTCCAGCCACACCATGGCCACCTCACCGACGGCGCGAAGCCAGCCGTCGGTGTCGCTTACGCCGACCCGTCGCATCTCGAGGCGGCCCTGCTCGACGGCCGCCTCCACCAGGCCCGTGACCCCCTGGTAGCAGTCGTCGGGAAGCGCGATCGTGGCACCCACAGGCAGCATGTCGATGGTCGCGGCGATGGCCGCCATCCCGGAGGAGAACGCCACCGCCCGGCCGTGCTCGAGCCCGCCGATCACCTGCTCGAAGGCCTCCCACACCGGCGTGCCGTCGTCGCGGCTGTAGATGCGGTCGCCGGCCAGGTGGTAGTTCGAAGCCGCCACCAGCGGCACGTTGAGCGGCGCGCCGGGGTCCTGGCCGCCACGACCCGCGGCGACCGCCCACGTCTCGGGGGCGACGTCGCCGGGGTCGATCGAGCCGGTCACATCGCGCAAGCTACTCGGTGAACTCCGTCTCCAGCGTGATCTCGCTGACGCCGGCCAGCGCCTTGGACACCGGGCAGCCCTCCTTGGCCTCCTTGGCGTGAGCCTCGAAGTGCTCGGCGTCGATGCCGGGCACCTTGCCAACGGTCTTGATCGCCGCCTTGGTGATGGTCGGCTCGCCGTCAACGATCTTCAGGGTGACCTCAACGTTGGTCTTCACCGAGTCGGGCTCGTGGCCGTGCTCGGCCAGGATGTTGCTCAGCGCCATCGAGAAGCAGGAGGCGTGCGCGGCCGCGATCAGCTCCTCTGGGTTGGCACCACCCTCGGCCTTGCCCTCGAAGCGGGACTTGTAGCTGAAGGTGCCCGACAGGGCGTTGTCGCCAACCTCGAACTGGCCTCGGCCATTCTCGAGGTCGCCATTCCATTCAGCGTTCGCGGTGCTCGGCATACGTGCTCCCCTTCGTCGCGTTCAGTGTCGCAAGAGGCTATTCGCGAGAGCCCGCAGGGACCGCGGCCGGCGCGCCAAGCGCGTCGGCCGGCTCAGCCCGCTCCAACGCTACCCTCGGCAGCGCGCGGTCGAGCCAGCGCGGCAGCCACCACGACGCGCGGCCGAAGAGCTCCATCAGCGCCGGCACCAGCAGGCAGCGGATCAGCAGCGCGTCGAGCAGGATGGCGCTGGCAAGCCCAATGCCGAACAGCTTGATGATGCGATCGTCGCCCAGCACGAAGCTGCCGAACACCAGCACCATGATCGTGCCCGCCGCCGTGATCACCTTGCCCGTCGTGGCCAGCCCGCGGGCCACCGAGCCCGACGCGTCGCGGGAACGCTCCCACTCCTCGTGGATGCGCGAGACCAGGAAGATCTCGTAGTCCATCGAGAGCCCGAACACGATGGCGAACACCAGCACGGGAATGAACGCCTCGATCGGACCCGGCTCGATGCCGAGCGGCCCGGCCAGGAACCCGTTCTGGAAGATGGCCGTGACCACACCGAGCGAGGCGCCGATCGAGAGCAGGTTCATCGCGGCGGCCTTGACCGGTATCACCAGCGACCGGAAGACCGCGAGCAGGAGCAGCGCGCTGAGCAGCACCACCACCCCGATGAACAGCGGCAGCTTGCCGGCCACCACCGCGGTGAAGTCCTCGTTGCTGGCCGTGAGCCCACCGACCTTCACTTCGGCCCCGGTGGCGCGCTCCACCGGCGGAAGCGTGGTGTCGCGCAGCCGGTTGAGGGTGTCCGCGGTGGCCGCATCCTGGGGACCCGTGGTCGGAAACGCGGTGATCGTGGCCACCGCGCCGTCCTTGGAGATTCGCGGCGGCACGACCGCCGTGATGCCGGGGTCGCGACCCACGGCGGCGGCCACCTTGGCGGCTGCCGCGCGATCGTTCTTGGCCGGCAGCTTGGTGGCCAGCAGGTAGGACCCGTTGATGCCGGGCCCGAAGCCGTCGGCGATCAGGTCGTAGGCCTTGCGTGTGGTCGCCCCCGAGGGGTCGACGCCGGCGTCGCTGGAGCCGAGTCTGAGCCCGAGCACCGGCGCGGCGAGGGCGAGCAGGATGAGCAGCGACACGCCACCGGACAGCCACGGGCGCTTCTGCACGCCCTCTGACCAGCGCGCCCAGCGCGAGCCCTCGTCCCCAGAGATGCGGGCCGGGCCGCGGTGCAGGATGCGGGGCAGCGGGAGGTGAAGTCGCGTGCGCAGTCCGTTGGCCAGTGACTTGTCCGACCAGCGCAGGAACGCCGGAAGCAGCGTCAGCGCGGCGCTCATCGTGAACAGCACCGCCAGCGCCGCGCCGATGGCCACGCCGTGCAGGAAGCTCAGGCCCAGCAGCAGCAGTCCCAGCAGCGCGATGACGACCGTGCATGCGGCGAAGAACACCGTGCGTCCCGCGGTGTCGATCGCGACCTGGACGGCATCGAGTTGGTCCATCCCGCGGGCCACCTCGGTGCGGTAGCGGGTGAACACGAACAGGGCGTAGTCGATGCCCACACCGAGGCCGATCAGAGTGGCCAGCTGGGCGGCGAAGTCCGGCGTGTCAACCAGGTGGGAGATCAAAGTGATCGCGCCCAGCGCCGAGCCCAGGGCGAGCAGCGCGGTCACCAGCGGGAAGCCCATGGCAGCAAGCGACCCGAACGTCAGGAACAGGACGATCGCGGCGGCCAGGATGCCCACCCCCTCCGAGGGGCCGCCGCCGCTCGAGAACTTGAGGATCTGCGCGCCCTGGCCACCGTGCTCCACCTGGAGATCGGGACCGCGGGCAGAGAACACCGTGTCCTCGACCCGCTGCAGGTCGTCGGTGGAGAGGTGGTCGACGCCTTTGCGGTAGGAAACCGAGGCGACTGCGATGGCGCCATCGCGGCTCACCTGGCCTCCGGGGCGCAACGGAGTCTGGGCCGACACCACGATCTTCTCCCTGCCGGCGCGCGCCAGCACACGGTCGATCCGGCCGCGCAGGGCCGGGGCATCCAGCGTGCCGCTGCGAGCGTGAAACACGAACTGGTCGGTGTCGCCGTTCTGCGCCGGCGAGTGCTTGGCCAAGAGGTCGTAGGCCGCCTGCGCCTCGGTGCCGGGCAGGCGCTGGTTGGTGATCTTCTTGCTGCCGACCGACTGCGCGATCGCGGTGATGGCCACCAGCACCACGACCCAGGCGACGATGGTCAGGGCGCGGTGGGTGGCACACCAGCGGGCCAGGCGGGCAAAGCGCGACGGTGAGGCGATCACCGCCAGCAGACTAGACGGCGGCTGGCGCTCCCAGTCCATAGATGTCGGCCACGCGGTCGCGGTGGTGGCGCGCGGAGCCGAAGAGCGAGCCGTCGACCTTGGCCCGCTTGAGGAAGAAGTGCAGGTCGTGCTCCCACGTGAAGGCAATGCCGCCGTGCACCTGCAGCGACGACGCGGTCACGCTCCAGCCGGCATCCGAGGCCAGCGACTTGGCCATGGACGAGGCCACCGACAACGTCTCGGGCTCGGCCTCGGCAGCCCAGGCCGCCCAGAGCACCGTCGAGCGCGCGCTCTCGGTCTCGGCCAGCATGTCGGCGCAGCGGTGTGACACGGCCTGGTAGGCGCCGATCGGGCGCTCGAACTGCTTGCGGTCGCGGGCATATTCGACAGCCATCTCCATGCCCTTCTGGGCGATCCCGACGAGCTCCGCGGCCACCGCGACCGCGATCCGGTCCGTGGCTGGCGTGACCGAATCGCCCAGCACACCGCCGTCGCCGCCGGGCACCACGCGCGAATAGCTGCGGGTGGAGTCGATGGTGGCCAGCGACTCGATGTCGCACTCCGACGCCTCGTACACGGTGCCGACGTCGCCATCGATCAGCACGATCACCTCTGCGGTGTCGGCGTCGGGCACCAGCTCGGCCACGCCGTTTCGAAGCGTGCCGACCGTGCCGCGGGCCTCTCCGATGGCGATGCCCTCGAGCCACTTGGACTTCTGCTCATCGGTGCCAGCGTGCTGGAGCACCAGGCCGGCCGCGGCGTTCGATAGAAACGGCACCGGAGCCAGCGAGTAGCCAAGCTCCTCCATCAGGATGGCCAGCTCGACGGTGCCAAGCCCCTGGCCGCCGTGCTCCTCGTCGATGAAGATGCCCGGCCAGCCAAGCTCGGCGAGCTCTGACCAGTGCGAGTCCTCGTAGCGCTTGGCCTCGGCCAGCTCGCGAACGGTGTCGGGCTTGAAGCGGGAGGCAAGCAGGTCGTGCGCGGTGCGCTTGATGGCCTGCTGGTCATCTGTGAAGTCGAAGTTCATCAGTAACTACCTACCTCAGCTTCGGAAGGTTCAGGACACGCTCGGCGATGATG
This sequence comes from Solirubrobacterales bacterium, assembly GCA_038237685.1. Taxonomy (GTDB): domain Bacteria; phylum Actinomycetota; class Thermoleophilia; order Solirubrobacterales; family Thermoleophilaceae; genus JAAYBF01. The sequence goes on from JBBRYL010000006.1 coordinate 37,907, forward strand.
TTCTTGAGGATCTCGGTCGTGCCGCCCTCGATCGAGTTCGCGCGGGCCCGGAGGAACCGGTAGGTCCAGTCGGAGTCGAGCACCGCCGCCTCCTCGCCGCGGATCTCCATCGCCAGCTCCGTGAGCGACTGATTGATCGAGGACCACTGCAGCTTGGGCAGCGAGCCCTCGGGGCCCGGAACGCCGGTCTTCATGATCTGGGTGAGGCCGCGCCAGCCGTTCAGGCGCATCGCCTCGACCTCCGACAGCAGCCCCGCGATCTTCTGGCGGATGACCGGGTCGGAGTCCACGCCGCGCTCCTTGGCCAGCTCGATCAGCTGACCGAGCGAGATCTTCACCGAGGCCGCGGCGCCCGCGGCCAGCCCGGCCCGCTCGTTCATCAGCGTGGTGATGGCCACGGCCCAGCCGTTGCCCTCGCCGCCGATCACGTTGGCGTCGGGGATCCGCGCCTCCTGGATGAACAGCTCGTTGAACTCTGCCTCGCCGGTGATCTGGTGCAGCGGGTTGATCTGCACCGCCTCCTGCTCCATGTCCATCAGGAAGTAGGTGAGGCCCTTGTGCTTGGGGGCGTCGGGGTCTGTGCGCGCGACCAGCATGCACCACTTGGCCTCGTGCGCCAGCGTGGTCCAGACTTTCTGGCCCGTGACGACCCAATCGTCGCCATCCTTGACGGCACGCGTCTTGAGCGACGCGAGGTCGGAGCCCGCGTCGGGCTCCGAGAAGCCCTGACACCAGATCTCCTCGCCGGAGAGGATCGGCTCGAGGTAGCGCTGCTTCTGCTCGTCTGAGCCGTGGGCTATGACCACCGGGCCGCCCATCACGAGCCCGAGCACGTTGGCGGGTCCGGGCGCCTTGGCGCGCGCCAGCTCCTCGCCGAAGATGGCCTGCTCGATCAGCGTCGCGCCGCGGCCACCGTACTCCTTGGGCCACGACAGTCCAGCGTAGCCCTGGGTGTGCATCTGGCGCTGCCAGGCCTTGAGCCACTCGAAGCCGGCGTCCTCGCCGTGAGAGCCTCCTCCGGTGCTCGCCCGGCCGGTGCCCGGGCTGCGCTCCTCGGCTGTGGGAGGCTCACCGGGATGGTTCTCGGCGAGCCACCCTCGCAGCTCGTCGCGGAAAGCCTGCTCGTTTGGGGAGAGGGTCAGATCCACGGCCGCGCACTCTAACCACGCGGCCTGTTCAGCGCGGGACCGAGCGCGCATGCAGCCCGTGCGCAGCCGGCGCGCCACGTCGCGCAGCGTGAGATCGCCGTAGGCCTTCGACAGACTGCCCGTGGTCAGGATGGCAACCGCCGCCCGTCGGCGGCCGCGGCGCAGCAGCGCCACCTGGTGGTCGACGGCTCCCAAGCCCGACCCCACCCACCCTTGAAGTACAGGCCCCACGCTCGCGGGCGCACGCGGGCGATGCCCCAGCGCTGTGACCGGGTGATGTGTGTTCAACAGGCGCGTCGGCGCGCCAGGTGGCCGCCGCCGGCCCGGCGCACAACGCCAGGAACCCGATCAGACGGACCGCGAGTACCGTCCTCATGCCACCTAAGCTTGACGGGATGAGCGCGACCGAGCCGTCCCGGCCCGCCGGGATCGAGGGAAGCGGCCTGCCGGGGCCCTACCCCGTCGGCGTCTACGCGGCCCGGCTCAAGCAGCGGCTACGCGAGTTCGCCAGCGTGCAGGTGTTCGGCGAGGTGTGGAACCTCGGCGGCTCAAAGGCCAAGGTCTACTTCGAGCTGCGCGACGAGCGCGGCGCTCTGCCGTGCTCGATGTGGCGCTCAGACTTCGAGAAGCTTGCGCTGCCGACCGGCGCGCTTGTCGATGGCGCCCAGGTGGTGGTCGGCGGTGGCACCGACTACTACGAGGGCAGCCGCACGTCGTCGCCGTCGTTCACGTTCCTGGCGCGCAGCCTGCGCGTGGCGGGCGAGGGCGACCTGCTCGCCCAGCTCGACCGGCTGCGCAAGCGCCTCGACGCCGAGGGGCTCCTTGCGCCACAGAAGCTGCTCCCCCGCCCGGCGCTGCCGCGCACCATCGGCGTGGTCACCGGCGAGAGCGGCAAGGCGCGCGACGACGTGCTGGCGGGCCTGCGCCGCCGCGGCTGGCAGGGCCGGCTGGTGTGGGCGTTCGCCCCCGTGCAGGACCGCCGTGCCGCGGGCGCGATCACCACGGCATTGCAGGACCTGGCGGCGGCAGGGGTGGACACCATCGTCGTGGCCCGCGGCGGCGGATCGCTTGCCGACCTGTTCGCGTTCTGCGACGAGACCCTGTGCCGCACTGTCGCCCTGCTGCCGGTGCCAGTGATCGCCTCGGTGGGCCACCACACCGACCGCACGCTGATCGACGACGTGGCAGCGATCGCATGCTCAACCCCCACCCACGCCGCCGAGCAGGCCGTGCGGGTGCATTGCGGCGAGGCGCGGATCGCGCTCGCGCGACACGGCGTGCGGCTGCGCGACGGTGGCCGCCGCGGAGTGGTGCAGCGCGCGCGCCGGCTGGCCGAGCTCACGCGCGCCCCGACCGAGCACATCGCGCGCGAGCGCCGCCGGCTGCACCAGCAGCTGCGCGAGCTGCGCGCCGCGGGCACACGCCGCGGCGCCGACGGTCGGCGCGACCTGCGCACCCGGCTGATGGTGCTCCAGCGCAAGTCGTCAGCCGCCGCGGGGCCCGAGGTCGCCCGGCGCCGTCAGGACCTTGAGAGCCTGCGCCTCGCGCTGGCGGCGCACGATCCCAAGCGCACGCTCGCGCGCGGCTATGCGCTTGTCGAGGATCGCGAGGGAACGATTGTGACCAGCGCGGCTGCGGCGCGAGCCGCCCGCGAGCTGTCCGTCCGCTTCCACGACGAACGTGTGGAAGCCACCGTGGACGAGCAGCCGTGACCGAGGAGTTCGAACAGCCCCGCACCTACGAGTCCGCTGCCGGGCGGATCGAGGCCATCATCAAGCGGCTCGACTCCGGCGAGGCCGGCCTGCGCGAGACACTCGACCTGGTCCGCGAAGGCCGCGAGCTCGTGGACTACTGCGCAACCGAGCTCGAGGCGGTCGGCCAGGGCCTCGAGGAGCTCCGGCTGGACGAGCTGGTCGCGCGGCTCGAGCATGGCACCTAGCCGGCTTCGGTGGCCGCGCTAGTCCTTTTTCGGCTTTCCGTTTCCGGGCGCGGGGGCGGCGCCACCGGCCTTGGCGCGCGCGGACTGCAGCTCCTTCTCCACCACCGGCCGTTGGTTGTCGGAGAACGAGAGGCGCCGCTCGAGCAGCGGGATCGCCTCGGCCGGACGGCCGCTGGCATTCAGCGCCTGGGCCAGGTTGAACAGCGCGAAGGCGTAGTCGATCTGCGTCGAGCCCTGAGGGAAGGCCGCAACCGCGCGCTGAAGGATGGGCACCGCGCCGGCGAAATCGCCCGACTGGAGCAGCTTGTAGCCGCGCGCGTTGAGCTGGGATCCGGTCTCTGACACGGGCTTGGGTGATGCCGAAGGCGCCGTGGTCGTGGGCGTTGTGGCGGTGGTGGGCGCGGGCGTGGTCTTGGGCTCGGCGCGCTTCGGGGTGGTCTTGATGGCAGGCGGCCGCGACGCCGTGGTCTTCGATGCCGATTCTCCACCGCCGCCACCTCCGCTCAGGAGGAGGAAGACCGCGAGGGCCACGGCGGCCACGAGGCCGATCCCCGCAACCGGCAGCCAGGAGCGCCGCGCCCGGTGTGTGGCCACCGCCGCCGGCTCCGGCTCCGGCTCGAGCTCTGGCGCCACCGCCGCCGCCGCAACCACCGGCTCGGTGGGAGCCGATACCAGCGTCGGGGCCCCCGACGCCTCGAGCGGCGCGCGCAGCTCTGCGGCCAGTTCCCCGGCACGGTGCTGGCGCTCCCCCGGTCGCCTCGCCATCGCACGGGTGAGCGCCACTGCCACGGCCTCGGGCGCGGCGGGCCACGCCTCCCGGATGTCGGGTGGCGGGTCGTTGGCCACGCTGTGGGCGACCGCCATCGGCGTGTCGCCCGTGCGCGCCTTCGTGCCGCTGAGGGCCTCGAACGCCACGGCTGCGAGCGCGTAGATATCGGCGGCCGGGCCGATATCCCCACCATCGAACTGCTCGGGCGCCATGTAGGACGCGGTTCCGAGCACCGTGCCGCTGACGGTGATGCTGGTGCCCTCGAGCAGGGTTGCGATGCCGAGGTCGGCCAGCTTGGCCACGCCATCGGTGCGCAGCAACACGTTGGCGGGCTTGACGTCGCGGTGCACGATGCCCTTGGCATGCACGGCGTCGAGTGCCGCGGCGACATCAGTGACGATCGCGGCTACGCGACCCTCGGCCAGCGGGCCGCGGCGCACTTCGTCGGCCAGGGTCGCGCCCTCCACGTACTCCATGACGATCAGCACGGACTCGTTGTCGGTCTCCACGTCGTAGACGCCGACGAGGTTCGGGTGATTCAGCGACGCCCCGAGCCGGGCCTCGCGCTGGAACCGCTGGGCGATGTCGTCGGGGCTATGCGCGTGCAGGCGCTTCACGGCCACCTGGCGGCCCAGGCGCTGGTCCTCGCACAGCAGCACACGCGCCATCCCGCCGGTGCCCAGCAGACGCAGTGGCCTGTAGCGGCCGGCGAGGAGGTCGTCCGGAGTCATCGCGCACAGGCTAGGCGCGTACGGCGCGCGATGCTCCGCCCAGCGTGCTCGATGGGCCGTTCCGGACGACAGACCGGGGAGCGCACTCGCGACATGCTGCGCCGTCGAGCGCCCCCGCACTATCGGGTTCTGACTAGTCTCCCCGGCCGACCGATGAGTCAATCGACTGACATACGGCTTGGAATCGCCGGCAGCGGCGCCATCGCGATCGGCCTGGCCAAGGCGGCCGGCCCCCATGTGGACACCGTCCTACGCGCGCGTAGCGAGGAGTCGGCGGAGCGCGTGCGATCGCGGCTTGACGAGTCGGTACGCGTGGTCACCGACCTGGCCGAGCTCGCCGACCGCACCTACGTCGTCGAAGCCATCGCCGAGGAGCACGACGTCAAGGTCGGCCTGCTCTCGGATATCAACGGCCACCTGGCCGACGACTCCGTGCTGGCCACCACCACGTCCTCGCTGAGCGTGAATCAGTTGGCCACCGAAAGCGGGCGTCCGGAGAAGTTCGCCGGCCTGCACGTGTTCAACCCCGTCCACAAGATGGACCTGGTCGAGCTGGCATTCCCCGACGCCGCGGACGAGCCGACCCGGACCGCCTCACTCGAACTCTGCGAGGCCCTGGGCAAGACCGTCGTCGAGGTCCCCGACGTGCCCGGCTTCGTGGTCAACCGGCTGCTGTTCCCCTTCGCGTTCCAGGCCGTTGGCCTGTTGCAGGAGACGGGCCTCGAGCCGGCGGCGCTCGACTCGTGCATGAAGCTCGGCGCGGGTCACCCTATGGGCCCGCTGGCGCTGCTTGACTTCGTCGGCCTCGACGTGTCGGCCGCCATCGGCGAGCAGATCGGCGCGACGGTGCCCCAGCGCATGCGCGACCTGATCGACCAGGGCAAGCTCGGCCGCAAGTCGGGCCAGGGCTTCTACGACTACTCAGAGAAGTAGACGTAGGGCGGCGCTTGCCTTGGAGAACCTGCGCGCTCGCTTCAACTGGGCACTCGGCATCGAGAGCCAGGACTTCTCCGAGGGCTCGTACTGCCTAGGCGCCCTCGCTTGACTCGCGCGGCTCGGGTGCCGCCGCGGCCGACTCCGCATCGCCGTGGTCGCGGATGCGCACGGCTTCGATCCGGTTCTCACGCACGGACTCCACCCGTAGCGAATAGCCGTTCGAGCGCACCATGTCGCCGCGCTTGGGCAGCCGGCCGAGCTCGCCGAACACGAACCCGCCGACGGAGTTGAAGGCGTCCGACTCGGTCGGCAGGTCGAGCCCGTAGTCGGCCAGGTCGGTGATCGGCACGTGGCCGCGCACCCACCAGTCCCCGTTGCCCAGGCGACGCACGCCCGCCACCGCGGGGTCGGTCTCGTCGGCGATCTCGCCGACCACCTCCTCGACGATGTCCTCCACCGACACGATGCCGGCCGTACGGCCGTACTCGTCCACCACCACCGCCACCGAGGCGCGCTCGCGCTGCAGGTCTGCCAGCAGGTCGTCGAGCGGCTTGGTCTCGGGCACGATCAGGGCGTCCTTGACACTCGGCAAGATCGAGGCCTCGGGCCCCTCGTTCATCAGCCTGCGCGCCAGCGAGTTGTTGTGCACCACGCCACGGATCCGGTCGGTGTTGTCGTTCTCGGTCACCACCAGGCGGGTGTGGCCAGAGTCCACGCAGCGGCGCAGCGCGGCCTCGGCGGTCTCTGACACGTCCACCGTGACCACAGCGGGGATCGGGGTCATGACCTGACGCGCCTGCTGCTCGTGTAGGTGAAAGACACCGGACAGCATGCCGGCCTCGCCGGCGTCGATCTTGCCCCCGGTGTGGCTCTGGGCGATGATCATCTTCAAGTCCTCGGGGTTCGAGGCCTCGTCGAACTCGGCCTTGGGGTTCACGCCGATGGTGCGCAGCATCGCGTTGGACGCGTTGTTCAGCGCCCAGATGAACGGGTTGAACACCACCCGGAAGACGTGCAGCGGGCGCGCCACGCGGCGGACGGTGCTCTCTGCATGGGTGATCGAGTAGATCTTTGGCACCTGCTCCCCGACCGTGATGTGCAGCGCCGTGACCACGAAGTAGGCCGTCGCGAATGCGAGGACCACCGCGACGCCGTGGCCGACGACGCTGCCCAGGGGGTCCTCGAGCAGCTGGGCCACCGCCGGCTCGCCCATGAAGCCGATGCCGATAGAGGCCATCGTGATGCCAAGCTGGCAGGCCGACAGGTATTCGTCGATCCGGTCGACCTGGGCGGAGGCCAGCGCGGTGCCGCGAACGCCGTCGGCCGCCATCTGGTCCAGGCGGCCCTGCTTGGCGCGCACCAGGCCGAACTCGGCCGCCACGAAGAAGCCGTTTACGGCCACCAGGATGAGCACACCGAAGATGAGCAACAGCTGCGTCATCGCGTGACAACGGACGCGCGCCGGCTGCCCGTCGTGTTCCTACTTCGAGGAGGTTGGTCTGCGGTCATCGAGGGGCGACGTGAACGTATCAGGCGATTCCGTCGATCAGGCCGGCCAGCTCGAAGTCGGCCGCGGTCAATCCGCCCTCGGAGTGGGTGCTGATCGTGACGGTCACCGTCGCCCAGGAGATGGTCAGATCGGGGTGGTGGCCCATCTCCTCGGCCACCGGCGCCAGATCGTTGACGAACGCCACCGAGCCGAGGAAGTCTTCGCGCTCGTAGACCTTCTCGATCGCGTCGCTCTCGCGGGACCACCCGTCCAGCTGCGCTAGCCCCTCTTGGATCTCTTCATCGTTCAGACGTGCCATCGTTCCTCCCATGCGGATCGCTTCGCTGGTGCCCTCCTCGACAGAGATGCTTTTCGAGCTCGGACTCGGTGACGACATCGTGGCAGTCACCCACGAATGCGACTACCCACCTGCCGCATCCGGACTCCCCCACCTGACCAGCAGCGTGATCCCCGAAGGGCTGTCGGCTCGCGAGATCGATGCGGCGGTACGCGAGCAGACCACCAACGGCAACTCGCTCTACAGGCTCGACGAGGCCCAGCTGGCCGAGCTCGACCCCGAGCTGATCGTGACCCAGGCGGTGTGCGCGGTGTGCGCGGTGTCCTATGACGACGTGGTGGCGGTGGCAGGGCGACTGCCGTCCAAGCCGGCCGTGATCTCGCTGGATCCGACCACGATCGGCGAGGTGCTGGCCGACGTGCCGCGCCTGGCCGAGGCCGCCGGCGTGCCCGAGGAGGGCGAGCAGCTGGTGGAGGTGGCAGGCGAACGGATCGAGGCGGTGCAGGCCGCCGTCGAGGGGGCGCCACGCCCGACCGTCGCCGCGCTCGAGTGGCTCGACCCGGTGTTCGCCGGCGGCCACTGGGTGCCCCAGATGATCGAGCTGGCCGGCGGGGAGGACGTCCTCGGCCTGGCCGGCGAGAAGTCGCGCGTGGTCGAGTGGGCCGAGGTCGAGGCCGTCGCGCCCGAGATCGTGGTGTCGATGCCGTGCGGCTACGACGCCGAGCGCTCTGCGAGCGAGACCATGGAGCACGACGAGCGGCTGGCCGCGCTCGGGGCGCGGGTGGCAGCCGTCGATGCCTCTTCGTACTTCTCCCGGCCCGGCCCCCGGCTGGTCGACGGCATCGAGCTGCTGGCCCACCTGTTGCACCCCGGCCTGGTCGAAGAGCCGCCAGCGGGCCGCTTCTCGTGGCTCGACCTCGCGCGGTCGCAGTCGTCGGCCTGACCGAGGTGGCGCCGCCCCGGACGGTCCTGGTGCTGCACTCCTCCGCGGGTCTGTACGGTGCCGACGTGCAGCTCCTGGCTATCGCCCGCGGCCTCGATCCCGCACGCTGGCGAGCGGTCTGCGTACTGCCCGAAGACGGCCCGCTGAGCGCCCGCCTGCGCGATGGCGGCGTGGAGGTCGTGCTTCACCCCCTCGCGGTCCTGCGGCGCAGCACAGCCACCCCACGCGGCGCGGTCGCGTTGGCGAGGGCAACCCGCCGTGACGCAAGTGTGCTCGGTGCGCTGGCGCGAGAGCACGGGGTGGCCCTCGTGCACGACAACACCTCGGTGATCCTGTCGGGTGGGGCCGTAGCCCGCCGTGCCGGCGCGGCGCACCTGACCCACGTGCGCGAGATCTATGCGGGCGTGGGTGGACGCGCCGGGCAGCTGCTCTGGCCGCTGATGCGTCGCCGGCTCCTGCGGGCCGGCGCACTCGCGTGCATCTCAGAGGCAGTGCGCGCCCAGTTCGGGGGCGCGGAAAATGCCCTGCTGCTGCGCGACGGCCTCTCCCGACCCCCTGCGCCGATACCGGCGGCCCAGGCCCGGGCGGTCCTCGGCCTGCCGTCGGATCGGTTCGTAGTGGCCCTGGTGGGGCGCATCAGCGACTGGAAGGGCCAGGACGTGCTCGCCCGCGCGCTCGCCGAGCCACCCCTCTCAGACATCGGCGCGATCGGCCTCATGGCCGGCGACGACCTGCCCGGCAGCGGCGAAGCCGCACGGCTCGACGCCCTGGCGGTCTCGCTCGGGCTTGGCGACCGCCTACGCAGGCTCGGCTTTTGCGACGACGTCGACACCGTGCTCGGCGCGGCCGACGCCGTGGCAGTGCCCTCGACCCGCCCCGAGCCACTCGGGCTGGTGGCGCTCGAGGGAATGGCGGCGGGGCTCCCGGTCGTGGCAAGCGCCGCAGGCGGGCTCCCCGAGCTCGTCCGCGACGGCGAGACGGGGCTACTTGTTCGGCCCGGCGACCACGCGGCGCTGGCGATCGCCCTGGCGCAGCTCGCCGCCAACCCTGAGCGGGCTACCGCGATGGGCGTACGGGGCGCCCGAGACGTCGCGCAGCGCTTCTCGGCCGACCAGATGCTCGCCGAGCTCCAGGGCGTCTACGACCGTCTGGCGGGCTAGGGCGTCGCGGCAGTCGACGCCGAGATGACGATCGACCCCGCGACCGCCACTATGCCGATCGCGGCAGCAAGCAGCAGCGGCACCAGCTCGGGCAAACGCACGCGATCGCGCAGGTCGAACATCACAAACGCGGCGAGCGCGCCGCCGAGCAGGCCGCCGATGTGGCCGCCGATCGAGATGTTGGGAATTGTGAAGGTGATCAGCAGGTTCAGGCCGATCCACAGCCCGAGCCCGCTCTCCATCGGGTTGACCCCGCGATTGCGCATGACCACGACCGCGGCTCCCATCAGGCCGAAGACCGCACCTGAAGCACCCACGGTCGGCGCGTTGGGCTCGAGCAGCAGCGCCCCGAACGACCCCACCAGCAGTGAGACGAAGTAGATGATCGCGAACCGGCTACGCCCGATCGCGGGCTCCAGCAGGCGTCCTAAGATGTAGAGCGCGAACATGTTGAACAGCAGGTGCAGCGGCCCGTCGTGCAGGAACCCCGCCGTGATCAGGCGCCAGTACTCGTGCTGCTCGATCAGCGGCCGGGCCAGCCAGCCGTCGGTGGTGATGGACGAGGCACCGAGGCCACCCCCTGTGGCGCTCGCGCCGCTGAGGAAGGAGCCGAGCGCGACCACCACGTTCACTCCGATCAGCGCGTAGGTGACGACCGGGTCGCCGGTCGAGCCGATCGTCCTGACCTTGGTCTTCTGCGCCGAGCACTCGGGGCAGCGCATGCCGACCGACGTGGACGTCATGCACTCGGGACAGATCGGGCGCCCGCAGTTGGAGCAGGACACCCCGGTCTCCCGGGACGGGTGGCGATAACAGGTCTCCATCGGGCGAATGAGAGTAGCGAGGGTCCCGGCGGCGCCGGGACGTGCTCGCCGGCTACAGGCGGACTCTGAGAATGGGCTTGCCGCTGGGCGAGCGTGCCCCACCGGCAGGCTCGCGGGTGACCATCACCGAGTCGGCGTTCTTGAGGTCGCCATCCACCGCGGTCAGGCCGTTGCCGTCCTCGCCGACGCTGAACAGGGCCTTCGGGATCGTCTCCCCCCGGCGCTGCAGCCAAACTTGGTAGACCTCGTTGCTGGGCAAGGCGGGCATGCCGTGCACGCGCAACGTGCCGCCGGCGTCGGAGTTGTTGCTGATCACCATGTTGCCGCTGCCGCTGGCCACACGCGAGCCGTCGAACTGTGCCGCAACGGTCCGCGTCCCGTTGCCACCGCCGCCCCCGCCCCCGCCCCCGGTGACCTGGGCCACGCCGAAGCCGGCCACCAGCCCAACGGCCAGGACGGCGGCGACGCTGGCCGACGCGACCCGTGGGCGAATGCCTTCGAACGCGGCCCCCACCCGGGACCGGAGCGTCGGACGGGGAGCCGCCTGCCGCGGGGCCTCCTGGCGCGCCTCGTCCTCGATGGCGGCCATCACGGACGCCCTCAGGCCCGCGGGCGCGGCGAACGGGGGCACCGAACGCGGCAGCGCCTCGACAGCGTGGGTGAGCCGATCAACCTCGTCGCGGCACAGGTGACAGCTCCGAAGGTGGCTGATGAAGCGGGTCTGCTCCGACTCCTCGAGCGCGCCGAGCGCGTAAGCGCCGGTGTCCAGCTCGTAGAGCTCGTGCTCTTCGGGGCTCATGCGGGCTCCCTGATCAGCGAACGGCGCAGCTTGTCGAGGCCGAGGCGCATCCGGCCCTTGACGGTGCCAATGGGCATGTCGAGCTGATCGGCGATCTGGCTGTGGCTGAAGCCGCCGAAGTAGGCGAGCTCGATCACGCGCACCTGCTCGTCCGGAAGATCTTCCAGCGCGGCACGCACGACCCTCGCCTCGTCCCGACGGACGACCTCGAGATCGGTCTGCTCCGGCGCCTCGAAGCGCTCTTCGATCCCCTCGGCGCTTGCACGCCGCTTGTCGTGCACGGTGTTGCGCCGCAGCGCGTCGATGGCGCGATGATGCACGATGCCGAGCACCCAGGTGCGGACGCTGCCGCGTTCGGACTGATAGCGCAGGCGGCTACGCCAGATCGAGACGAACGCCTCCTGGGAGACGTCCTCAGCCACCACGCGGTTGCCGACCATGCGGTAGGCCAGCGAGAACGCCGGCCCCGAGTGGCGGTCATAGAGCACTTCGAACGCGCGCGCGTCGCCTTCCTTGACCAAGTGCATGATCTCCTCGTCGCCGAGAGTCGCGATATCTGAGCTCTGCCTCACCGGATGGTACTGCGCGGGCCCACCCTCGATCGGATCACGCGCATCAGATGTCGTTTGCGCCGGTTCCCCCGGTTCGGTGGGCCGGTTCAACGCCGGAGCCGGTGGCGCAGGTCCCGCGAGACCTCGCGGACGCCCTGCTCGAGAGCGTTGAGACCTCCCGAGCCGCGGTTTCTGTGACGCTGGCGCGCCTTGACAAGGACAAGGGCTCCGGCCGCGGTGCTCCCGACCACCGCGGCGGCCACCGTGGGCCCCCAATTGCGGGGATCGCGCATGGTGGACAGCTCCCAGTCGGCGAGCTCATCCGCGGCCAGGTCGGTGATGTCGGACAGGCCGCGCTCCAGGCGGTCGCTGAGGTGCTCGGCCGGCTCCACGGGCACCAGCGCGGACCGCAGCAGTGACTCGACGTCTCCCATGTCAGCCATGTGCCTCCTCCTTGAGCCCCTGCTCGAGCTGCTTGATCGCTCGATGGATCAACACCTTGGTGGCTCCCTCGGATCGATCCAGGGCGCGCGCGATCTCGCGGTTGTCCATGTCGAGGGCGAACCGCATGATCAGCGCCTCGCGCCGGTCGTCGGGCAGCCCGGCAACGCCCGTAAGCACGTCCTTGAGCTCTTGGCGGCCCTCGACGAGGTCCTCGGTGTCGTGAGGCGCCGACACGATGGCCGCGTCCTCGAGCTGGGTCTGTGGCTTGCGCGAGCGGTCCCGGTAGTAGTTGGCGGCCAGGTTGTGCGCGATCCGGATGAGCCAGGGTCGCAGCGGCCGGCCATCGGACTCGCGCTGGGCCCGCGCGAAGTGGCGATAGGCCTGTAGGAAGGTCTGCTCGGTGAGGTCCTCGGCGTCGTGGTGGTTGCCCACCCGGTAGTAGGAGTAGCTGTAGACGTCGCGCAGGTGCGCGCGATAGAGCTCGGTGAAGTCCAGGTCCAGGCGCCGCTTGTCATCGCTCTCGCCCACTCATGCCCGAGCCTACGCGGAGTCACGCGACAGCGCGTTCGACCGTTTCCTCGCGCTCGCGGGCCGGAGGCATTTCGCCACCGAGCCACGCCCACTGCAGTTCGACGCACGGCCAGATCCGTGCGGTGACCTCGTTGGCCAGGTGCGAGGAGGGGTTCTCGACCTTGGGGTAGGTCAGCGGCCTGCCGAAGCGCAGATCGACGCGCACCGGGCGGATGCGCCAGCCGCGACGGGCGCGCTCGGTGCCCCGTACCGCGATGGGAACGATCGGCGCGCCGCTCTCGAGCGCGAGCCGGCCGACACCGCGCTTGGGCCCGTGTAGCGGGCCCGAGCGGTGGCGCGTGCCCTCGGGGAAGATCACGACCGCCTCTCCCCGCTCGAGCAGCGCCAAGGCCGTGGCCATTGACTCCTCGTCGGAGTCGCCGCGGCGGATCGGAAAGGCACCAAGGCAGTTCAGGAACCAGCCGTTGAGACGGCGGTCAAACAGCTCCTTCTTCGCCACGAAGTAGATGGGCCGGCCCACGCAGCAACCGATCACGAACGGGTCGAGGAAGCTGCGGTGATTGGCCGCCAGGATGACCGGCCCCTTCTTGGGCACGTGCGCGCGCCCGGTGCGCCGCAGCCGGAAGTAGACCATGAGGAACGGCTGGGCGAACGCCCTGAACGTCCAGTACACCAGCCGGTTGACGCCGCGCTCGCGGACGCGTCGGTGATGGATGGACAGCTGCTCGATCTCCTCAGACCCCATTACCGCTAGCTACCCACGAATGGGGCGCCCGTTACGCTCCGCCGATGGGTGCACTGAGACGTAGCCTCAACGGAGCCGCCGCCGGTGCCGTGGCCGCGGCGGCCTGGGCGGCGCAACAGCCTGTCGACAAGCGCGCGTTTCAGTGCGGCTACGACGACGTCGAGCTGCTCGGCAAGCTCATCACTCGTGACGACGGTTGGCAGGCCGCGGGCACCGCCATCCACCTCCAGAACGGCGCGGTGTTCGGAGCGGTGTACGCCCAGCTGCGTCCGTTCCTACCCGGCCCACTTGCCGCGCGCGCGGTCACGATGGCGCTGATCGAACATGTCGCTCTGTGGCCACTGGGCCGCTTCTCCGACCGCTACCACCCCGCCCGGAAGGATCTGACCCCGCTCACCGGGAACCCCCGCGCCTTCGCCCAGGCCACCTGGCGCCACCTGGTCTTCGGGCTGGTACTGGGCGAGCTCGAGCGCAGGCTCAATCCCGAAGCGCCCGACGAGCCGCCGACCGAGGTTCCGGTTTCGTCGAACGGTCACGGCGACATCGAGCTGGCCGTCAGCGCCTCCTGAGGCGCGGGCAGCGGGCTTTGCGGACGTACACTGCACCTTCGCCGGAGTAGCTCAGCTGGTAGAGCAACGCTCTTGTAAAGCGTAGGTCGTCGGTTCGAGTCCGACCTCCGGCTCTGGGCCGGCCGAGCCCCTCCCCCTAGTAGTAATGCCGTCGGCCTCCGACGGCCCTGCCCATCATGCCCAGCCCCTCGAGAATCACGCCGACCACGATCAGGATGACGCCGATCGTATACAGGACGCTGATGCTGGCCACCACGCCGATGATGAGAAGAATGAGTCCGAGGATGATCATCTGAGCTCCTGTACGTCGATAGTAGGGTGAGCGCCGCTTACCCCAGGGGTTAATCCCGCAAACGGAAGTGCACGAGGTCTAGGCGAGAACCGCGCGCGAGTCGAGGTGGGAGCCAACCTTTCGCTTGACGCGCTGCAGCGCGTTGTCGACGGTCTTTGTGTCGCACTCCAGGCGCTCACCGATGACCTCGTAGGAGTAGCCGTCCAAGTAGAGCGACAGCACCGAGCTCTCGAGCTCGGAAAGCACGCTCGACAGGCAGGTCACGAGGCTCTGGAGCTCCTCGATCGAGATCACCTGGTTGACCGGGTCGTGAACCGTCGGGCCGGGCAGCAGCTCGTCGAGGGTGGGATCGCCGTCGCCGCCCGAGGACGCCGGCGTCTGGGAGAAGGACACGTACTCGTTCAGCGGGGTGTGCTTGTTCCGGGTCGAGGTCTTGACCGCGGTGATGATCTGCCGCGTGATGCACAGCTCCGCGAAGTTGCGGAAGCTCGACTCACGGTCCGTGCGGTAGTCGCGCACCGCTTTGTAGAGTCCGACAAGCCCTTCCTGGATCAGGTCGTCGGCGTCTCCGCCGATCAGGAAGTACGAGCTCGCCTTCAGCCGCACGAAGCCGTGATAGCGCTTGAGGAGCTTGTTGTACGCATCCGGCCGGCCCTGCTTGGCCAATGCGATGAGATAGCTGTCCTCTAGCTCGACCTGAGCTTGAGATCTTGCTGATGCTGCCTGGGTGAGTCCGGCCATGCCTGCTCCCTCCGGACGAAGTCACCCCCTGATGCCGCACGACGCGGAATCAGACGTGAGCTCATCCTTGAAGCTCATGGACGCGTTACCTCCCCTGGCGCCGCGTTCGACGCTCGAATGGTTGGGTATCTGATCTCTCGATCTCAACCTCCACTCCAGCCTTATGCGGGCGAGTATCTGAGAGTTATGGACCCTTGTCAAGTGGCTGCCCGCGCGATTGCAAGATTCCGTACACCAGCGCTGCTGCTGCGGTGGCCACGTTGAGCGAATCCAGGCGTCCCCGCTGCGGCAGCGCCACCAGCTGGTCACACGCGGAAGCCACGCGCGGGCGCAGCCCCTTTCCTTCGGATCCGAGCACCAGCACGACCCGGCCGGCGTAGTCTGGGTCGGTGTAGGACACCGACGCCGCACCGGTCGCGGCGCCGTACACCCAGGCGTCACGCTGCTTGGCGTCGCCGAGCCAGTCCGCCACGTTGCGCACGCGCGCGATGTCGAGGTGCTCCACGGCTCCGGCCGCGGCCTTGCAAGCGGCGGGGGTGACCTCTGCCGCCCTGCGCTCCGGGATCACCACCCCAGCCACGCCGGCCGATTCGGCCACCCGGCACACAGCCCCGAGGTTCTGAACGTCCTGGATCTCGTCGAGCACGATCACCAGGGCGTCCTCGGCGTCCAGCAGGCCGACGGCGTCCACATACGGATAGGCGGAGACCTCGGCGCACACGCCCTGGTGATCGCAGCTGCGACACGTTCCCTCGATCACGTCGCCCCCGGCCTCCGTGGGCGACGGGGCGCCGGCCAGCCAGGGCTCGGCTGCAAACGCCGAGGCCGTGGCCCAGACCCGCGTGACGGTGCGCCGTCCGCGCAGCGCCTCGCGTACCGGGTTGCGGCCGTAGAGGATCACTCCGCGCGCACGAGGCGAGCGCCTTCGGGGGTGTCCCGGACGGTCCAGCCAAGCGCGGAGAGCTCGTCGCGGATGCCGTCGGCCCGCGCGAAGTCACGGTCGGCGCGGGCCCGCTCGCGCGCGGCGAGCAGCGCCTCGGCCTCCGTTCCGGGACCCTCATCGGTCTCGCTGAGCAGGCCCTCGAGCCCGAGGAGGTGGAGCATCTCGGCGAGCCGGCCGTGCCCCAGTGGCTCGCCGGCGTCGAGCGTCCGGTTGGCCTGGGCCACCCACTCGAACAGCACCGAGCGGGCTGCCGGGGTGTTGAAGTCGTCGGCCAGGTGGTCGAGGAAGCGTTCGGCGTAGCCGTCGAGCGCTTCCGGGGCAGGGCCCTCCGGGTCGAGCCTGTGGATGAGGTCACGCAACCGCTGGACCGAGCGCGACGCCTCCTGCAGCGCGTCGGCGGAGTAGGCGATCGGCTGGCGGTAGTGGCCGCTGCCGAAGTAGGCGACGATGGCGTCGCGACCGTACTGGTCCAGCGCCTCGTTGAGCAGGTGGATGTTGCCGACCGACTTGGCCATCTTCTCCTCGCCCATCCGCACCATGCCGTTGTGCATCCAGATGCGGGCCAGCGGCCGGCCGCGGGCCGCCTCGGTCTGGGCGATCTCGTTCTCGTGGTGGGGAAAGACGAGGTCGGAGCCACCACCGTGGATCTCGAAGTCGGTCCCGAGCAGCTGCTCGGCCATGGCCGAGCACTCGATGTGCCAGCCGGGTCGCCCCTCCCCCCAAGGCGCGGGCCAGGACGTGTCCTCATCCTTCTTGTGGGCCTTCCAGAGCGCGAAGTCGCGCGGGCTGTCCTTGAGCTTTGCGGCGTCGTCACCTTCGCCCTGGCGCATCTCGAGCAGCGGCCGGTTGGAGAGCTTGCCGTAGTCGGCAAAGCTCTCGACACGGAAGTAGACATCGCCATCGGACTCGTATGCATGCCCGTCTTCGATCAGGTCGGCGATGAGCGCGACGATCGCCTCGACCGTCGATGCCGCCCTCGGCTCGTGGTCTGGCCGGCCGAGCTCGAGCCGCGACGTGTCGGCCACGTAGTGCCCGGTCATCTCCTCGGCCAGCTCCTGGCTCCCGGTGCCCGCCGTTCGCGCGGCGTCATAGATCTTGTCGTTCACATCGGTCACGTTCTCGACCAGCGTGACCTCGTAGCCCTCGTGCTCGAGAAACCGCTTGAGCAGCGCGAACACCACGAAGGGGCGGGCGTTGCCAACGTGCACCCGCGCATAGACGGTCGGACCGCACACATAGATGCCGACCTTGCCCGGCTCCCGCGGCTCGAGCGGGCGGACCTCTCCCGAGAGCGTGTCGTGAATCTGGATCGCGCGCACGGGCGGGAGGCTAGATGGGCGACGCGCTAGAGCGGCGGCCGACGGTCCGCCCACGGCCGCTCCGCCTCGATCTGAGCGGCCAGCGAGAGCAGCGTGTGCTCGTCGCCGGGGCGCCCGATCAGCTGCACCGACAGCGGTAGTCCGTCCGAGGTGAAGCCCGCGGGCACCGACGCCGCCGGCTGGCCGGTCACATTCCACACGGCGGTGAAGGGGTAGGCCATGCCCATCGAGTTAAGCGTGCGCAACGCGCCGAGCCCTTCCCACTCCGCGGCGGCGACGGGCGGGCGGGCCACCACCGGGGTCATCAGCACGTCGTGCTCGTCGAAGATCGCGTTGATCCGCGCGGCGTGACGCGTCTCGTCGCGCAGGGCCTTCTCGAGTGCCGCCTTCGGCACCAGGCTGCCGAGCCGCGCGAAGCCGCGCGTGCGGCGCTGCAGACGTTCGGGACGCGCGACGTGTGCCGCTTCCTGCTGCATGCCCTTCAGGAACCGCGGCATGAAGGCAGCGCCGATGTCGCGGTAGTGGGGGTCCTCGCGCGAGACCCGGTGTCCGAGCGAGCCGAGCAGATCGGCGGTGGAGTCAAGCGCACCGTTCACCTCGCCCGTCACCCGCGCCGGCAGCGGTGGGCGGGCCGACACGGCAACGCGCAACGTGCCCGGCGCCGACGCGGCCGCCTCGGCGAATGGCCGGTCCGGCTCCAAGCCGCCGTCGCCGCCGCTCACGGCATCTAGGAACAGCGCGTTGTCGAGCACCGACCGGGTGACCGCTCCGGTCACGCTGAGGCCGTACCAGTGGTCTCCCTCGGGAGCCAGCGACACACGCCCGCGCTGGGGCTTCAGCCCGAACAGCCCGCAGCACGACGCGGGGATGCGGATCGAGCCGGCGCCATCGGTGGCGTGGCCCAGCGACACGAGCCCCGCCGCCACGGCCGCGGCGCTGCCACCGCTCGAGCCGCCCGGTGTGCGGGCGGTGTTCCACGGGTTGCGGGTCACGCCCCATGTCACCGACTCGGTCGCACCCAGGATTGCCAGCTCCGGGAGGGTGGTCTTGCCGATCACGACTGCCCCGGCGCCGCGCAGCCGGCGGACCGAGTCGGAGTCGTGCGGCTGGGGGATGCCGCTCGTGGCACCCGTGCCCTGGGTGGTGACCTGACCCGCGACGTGGGCGGCGTCCTTGATGGCCACCGGGACACCGAGCAACGGCCGCTCGTCGCCCGCGGCCCGGCGGCTGTCGGCCTGGTCGGCGTCGGCGAGCGCGCGTTCGCCCATCACCACCCGGAAGGCGTTGAGCTCAGGATCGAGGCGCTCGATCCGCTCCAGGTAGGTCTCGACGAGCTCGCGTGAGCTGAGCTCGCCCGAGCGGATCAGCTCCGCCTGGCGGGCGGCGCCGGCAAAGGCGAGGTCGGCGGAGTCCACGGGGAGACTGTATTGGGCGAAATCAGTTGAAGCAGTTGTCGCAGTTGACGTAGGCGATGAGCAGAGCGCCCACCCCACCACCAAGGCCGAGGCGGCGGGCCTCAGCCGACCGTCGCCACCGCCATCGCCGCGATCCCCTCGCCCCGCCCCACGAAGCCCATCGTCTCGTTGGTGGTGAACTTCACGCTCACGGCGGTGCCCGGAACGCAGAGGGCGTCCGCCATCCGCTCTCGCATCGCGTCGCGGTGGGGACCCAGCTTGGGCGCCTCACAGATCACGGTGCAGTCCACGTGTACGACGGCGAGGTGCTCGGCCGCCAGGAGCGCTCGGACCTCGGCCAGAAGCACGATCGAGTCGGCATCACGCCAGCGCTCGTCGGTGTCGGGAAAGTGGTGGCCGATGTCGCCGAGCCCGGCCGCGCCGAGCAGCGCGTCAACCACCGCGTGGGTGAGCGCATCGGCGTCGGAGTGGCCCACGAGCCCGCGGGCCGCGCCCGGAATCTCCACCCCACCCAGGATCAGCGGACGGCCGGCGCTGAGCCTGTGTGAGTCGTAGCCGATGCCCGAGCGCGTGCTCACCCCAATGGCTCCATGCGGCGCTGGCGCCTGTCGAACACCGCGACCTCGGTCACGCCCTGCTCGCCGAGCCAGCGCACGGCCTGATCGTATCCGTGGCCCAAGTCCTCGGGTACGTGCGCGTCGCTGGAGAGCGCAACGGGCTTGCCGAGGCCCATGCACATCTGGAGGAACTCGGCTGACGGGTAGATCTCGCCGACGGGCTTGCGCAGCCCGGCTGTGGACACCTCGATTGCGATGTCGGCGGCCTCGATGCCGGGCATCGCCAGCTCGTAGAAGCGGCGCAGCTCGCCCTCGGGCCGGGGAGCATCGTTGCCCCAGACCTTGACCAGGTCCGGGTGGGCCAGGATGTCGAACATGCCGGTCTCCGCAGCGTGCCCGAGGGTGCGGAAGTACCGCTCCCACACCTCATCCGGGTCGGCCGACTTCCAGATGTCCCAGGGCCCGTCGCGCATGTCGATTGCCTCCTCCTGGAGGAAGTGCACCGACCCGACCACGTAGTCCCAGTCGCGCGCGTCGAGCAGCGCCGCCATCTGGTCCTCGCGCCCCGACACCAGATCGGCCTCGATGCCGAGTCGCAGGTCGGTCTCCTCGCGGACGAAGCCGCAGTAGGAGTCCAGGTCGTCGACGCCGTTACGCTTCCACCAATCGTGCTGCCACACGTCGAGGCCGGCGGTGAAGCGATGCACGTGCTCCGACACCCCGAGCTCGGCGATGCCGAGCTCGGTTGCAGCCGAGCGGTAGCGGCGCGCGTTCTCGGGCGTGAAGTACTCGGCCGGGGTGGCCTCGTACTCGTCGGGGCGCAGATGTACGTGGTAGTCGGTCAGCATCGGTTGGCAAGCACGGATTCGGCCCGCCGAAGGTCCAGCGCGGTGGTCACCTTGAAGTTCTCGCTCTCGGACGGCACCAGGGCGATGCTGCCGCCTGCGGCCTCCACGAGCGATGCATCGTCGGTGGCGGCGGCCAGCACCGACGGTTCGACGTCAAGCGCGCGGCGCAGGCTATCGGCGCGGAAGACCTGGGGCGTCTGGACCGCCCACAGCGCGGCACGATCGAGGGTGGCGAGCACGCGTCCGCCGGCGTCGGCCTGCTTGACCGTGTCGGTGACCGGCGTGGCCGCGATCGCCCCGTCGACACCCTCGCCGAGCGCATCGACGCACCGGTCGACGAGGTCGGCCGTCAGCAACGGGCGCGCGGCGTCGTGCACCACGAAGACCTCGGCCTCTGGCGCTGCAAGCACGGCATTGCGCACCGACTCCGACCGGGACGGTCCACCGGATACCTCGGACGGATCGGGCATCCCTGCCCGATCCGTAAACGGCACCGCGCGATCCAACTCAGACGCGGGCACCGCCACCACGACGCGCTCGCACGTCGCGCGCAACACGTCGAGGCTCCATTCGATCATCGGGCGGCCGGCCAGAACGACGAACGCCTTGGGCCGCTCGGCACCAAGGCGTTCGCCGCTACCGCCCGCGGGAAGGATCCCCACGAGGGTCATGTACAGGTGACGATCAGGCGGTGGCCGCAGCTGCCGTCCGGCCCGCGTGGGCGTCGTCGATGATCGAGTCGAGGTGGCCCTCGGCGTCGTCCTCGCCCATCTCGAGCGCGTACATCAACTCCGACGCCAGGATCTTCTTGGACCGGGTGTACATCTGCTTCTCGCCAGTCGAGAGGCCCTTCTCGTTCTCACGGATGGCGAGATTGCGCACCACCTCGGCGAGCTCGTAGACGTCGCCGGTCTTGATCTTCTCGCGGTTGTGCTTGAAGCGCCGGTTCCAGTTCTTCGGCATCTCGGACACCTCGTCGCGCAGGACGCCGAGCACCTTGTTCACGGCTTCCTCGCCGATCACGCGGCGCAGTCCGGCGCGGCCCGCGTTCTCGCAGGGCACCATGACCGTCATGTCGTTGTGAAGGATCTTGATGGTGAGGTACTCCCGCTTCTCACCAAGAACTTCCTTCTGCTCCTTCTTGAGGACCTTGCCCGCGCCGTGGTGTGGATACACCACGTGGTCGCCGATCTCGTACTCGATGTGCGGGATCTCCCGCGTGATCTCGAGGTCCTCGATCTCTTGCTCCGTCGCCGTCTCGGAAATGACTTCCTCCTAGTGAAAGGCCGGGGGCTCTACGCCCTCCGGCTGCCTCATTCAGGTTTGCAGATACCGATCCACGAGGTTGATCTCCTGAAGCCTCCGGAGTCCCTCGCGGATGTCTTTCGCACGCATGTCCCCGACGCCCTCGACGGACTCAAGCTCTCCGTCCGAGGCCGCCAGGATCTCGTCCAATCCTCCGAAGTCGCCGACGATGCTTTGGACCACGAGCTTCGGCAGTCGCGGAATGCGACCGAGGATGCGGTGGCCCCGCGGCGAGACGGGGTGGTCGAGGGTGTTCAGCTTGCGGTCATAGCCCAGCAGCTCAGCCAGGCGACCGAAGTCGAGAAGGTCTTGGTGGGGAAGGCGCGCCAGCGAGTCCAGCACACCGGCGTAGGCGTCCTCGCTCGGCTCGACGATGTAGTCGTGCACGAGGGCGGCCTTGTCGGCCGCGACGCCCACGAGCGTCTCTTCGAGCTGCATCTCGATCAGGCGCCCCTCGGCACCGAGCTCGACGATGAAGCGCTCGATCTCGACACCCATCCTGGTGACCAGCTCGCTGCGCTGGAGCACGGTGAGGGCGTCGTGGAGCGTGACCCCTCCCTCGAACTCGAGCGCGGTTAGGCGGGTGGTCACCTGGTCGAGCCGGGTGCGGTACTTGTCCAGCGTGGCGAGGGCCTGGTTGGCCTTGGCCAGCACCACGGTGATGTCCTCGAGGATGTACTTCGCCCCATCCAGATAGAGCGAGACGATCTTTCGCGAGGCCGAGACCGCGATCACCAGGGCGTCGGTCTGCTTGGACACGCGCTCAGCCGTGCGGTGGCGGGTGCCGGTCTCCTGCGAGTGGATGGTCGGATCCGGCATGAGCTGGACGTTGGCCCAGCCGATCTTGGTGCCGTTCGACGACAGGATGATCGCGCCATCCATCTTGGCCAGCTGGAACAGGAGCGCAGGCGTGTAGTCGACCTCGAGCTTCAGGCCGCCGGAGTAGAGAAACGACAGCTCTTCATTGTCGCCGATGCAGATCAGGGCGCCCGTGCGGCCCTGGACGATGGCGTCAACACCTTCGCGCACGGCGGTGCCGGGCGCGATCATCTCGAGTGCCCTTACCAGTCGGGGCTCCTGGCGTGACTCGAGCTCCGTTACATCATCACCGGCGTAGGCCATCAGGACCCATTGTACGGCACTCGGCGTTTTTCTGTCCCGTATTTGGCTCTGCAATGGGCAAACCGGGACGTGGCCTCGTTTGTGGCTGTAATGCGACCCATGCGAATCGCCTCGATCGCCCTCCTCGGGCTGCTTTTGCTCGCGAGCTTCGGATGCGGTTCTGAGAGGGGCTCGGCGTCGGGAGGCCGCGGATTGGCATCGGTGATCCATGCGGTGCCGGGAGACCAGGCGGTCAACGCCGTCGACCTCGAGGAGGCGCGAAAGCAGCTCGGGCTGCCCGACGACGCGGGGTCGCTGAAGCCCGGAAGGCGCGGCGCGGCGAACCTCCAGCTGGCCATCGTGGCCGCAACGGCGCTGCCGTTTGCCAGCACGCTCGACCCCGCCCTGATCAAGAGCATCGACCTGGGCAAGATGCAGCAGGCCGCCACGGGCGGTCTGATCCCCACCACGCGGGTCACGGCCATGCGCTTCAAAGGCGCGGCCGGCGACGTGCTCCAGAAGCTGGGCCAGGCCGGCTGGAAGCAGCGCAACGATGTATTTCAGAGTCCCGCCGGCAGCCGTCCGACCCAGTTCGCCGGCCAGGGCCGGGACGAGCTGGTGCTGTTGTCACCCTCGCTCGCCGCGCTCCAGCGGGCACGGCAGGGCAAGGCGGCGGGCGGGCGGCTGCGCGCCCTCGCGGACTCGCTGCGTCAGCCGGTGCGGATCGCCAGCACGCTGGGCAGCTCGGGCTGTCTGGCGGCGATCGCCGGTGGCGACGAGATCCAGCCACCGTCGGGCCAGCTCGTCGTGGTGCCCAAAGCGAAGCCGGCGGCCGACCGGCTCGGGCATGGTCGAAGGTTCGGCGCGACCCGCCTGGCACCGGCCAAGATCGACGGAAATCGCGTGGTAGCCACATACAGAGGAGCGCGCGGACGAGCGCGTGGCCAGATAGCCCCGCAGCTGATCGCCCGGTTCGTGGTCGACGACGTGTACCGCTGCCGGTAGAGACGGCCGGGTGCCGGACGCTAGGCCGCGCGGGCCGCGGCCGACCCCTCGCCAAGGCCCCGCTTCATCGCCGTGCGCACGTCGGGCAGCGCGGTGCCAGGGCAGAGCACGGTGTCAAGGCCGAACTTCTCGGCCTCCGCCATGCGGCGGTCGGGGTGCGCGGCGTGGCGAAGCTCGCCAGTGAGGCCCAGCTCACCGAAGGCGGCCAGCGGCGCGCGACCGGATCCGAGCACGACCCCACGGGCAGCCGATGCAACGGCCAGCGCGACGGCGAGGTCGGCGCCGGGCTCGTCGATCCGCACGCCCCCGGCCACCGACACGAACACGTCGGCGGAGCCGAGCGCGATGCCGGCGTGACGGGTGAGCACGGCCAGCACGAGGGCGAGGCGGTTGCGGTCGACGCCGTTGGCCATGCGTCGCGGCGGAACCAGCTCGGTGGGAGCCACCAGCGCCTGCACCTCGACCAGCAGCGGACGTGAGCCCTCCATGGCGCACAGCACCACGGAGCCCGGGGCGCGGGTGGCCTCGGCCACGAACCGCGCCGAGGCGTCCTCCACCTCCACGAGGCCCTCGTCGCGCATCTCGAACACACCCGCCTCATTGGTCGAGCCGAAGCGGTTCTTGAGCGCTCGCAGCGTGCGGTAGGTGCGCTCGCGCTCGCCCTCGAAGCTGAGCACACAGTCCACCAGGTGCTCGAGCACGCGCGGACCGGCCAGCGCACCCTCCTTGGTCACGTGGCCTACGAGGATCACGGCCACGCCGCGCTGCTTGGCGCAGCGCATCAGCCGTCCCGCGACCTCGCGCACCTGGCCGACGGACCCGGGCGCCCCAGAGAGCTGGGCGGCGTGCAGCACCTGGACCGAGTCCACCACCACGACGTCGGGCTGCTCTGCCTCGACGGTTGCGACGACCGTGTCAAGGTCGGTCTCGGCGATGATCGGGATGTCGAGCGCGCCGTTGCCCAGACGCTCGGCACGTAGCCTGACCTGGGCGGCCGACTCCTCGCCCGACACGTAGAGCACCTTGCGCCCGGCCGCGGCGAGGTTGCCGAGGGCGCCGGTGGTGATGGTCGACTTTCCGATGCCCGGCGACCCGCCGAGCAGCACGAGCGAGCCCGGCACGATCCCTCCGCCGAGCACGCGATCGAGCTCGCCGATGCCGGTGCTGTAGCGGGCGATCCGGGGGGCCTGGACGCTTCGCAGCGGCATCGGCTTGGCCGGCGTCCCGGCACCGCTCGACCCGAAGGAGCGCTTGCCCGCGGCGGCGGGGGGCTCGGGCCGCCTGGTCTCCTCGACCAGGGTGCTCCACTCCTCGCAGCCGGGACAGCGCCCGTGCCACTTGGCCGACTCGTGCCCGCAGGCGGAGCAGACGAAGTGGGTTGCCGAGCGTGCCATGGGTTGCCCAGGCTAGGTCCGGGGCCAGACGTTCTCGCCCCCTTGGCCGCTTTTCGGACCGGCTCGTTCAGACGCCTCGCGCGTAGACCACGAGGTTGTCGCGGTAGTGCCCGCTTGCGCGGTCGAACGAGCCCGAGCAGGTGATCAGCCTCAGCGTGGCCCCGCGGGTCGGTGAGTAGACGCGACGGGTCGGAAAGCGATTCTTGGAGACCTGCTCGCTGCCCTGGACCACGTAGCGGGCGGACGGGCGGCCGGGAACGCGCACGATCACGCGATCGCCCTCCCGCAGACGCCGCAGTCCGAAGAACACCGCTGGGCCCGAACGTGAGTCGACGTGACCGACCATGATCGCTGGCCCGCGGGAGCCGGGCGCGGCACCTCCCTTCCAGAGCCCCACCTGGCTGGCCCGGGCAGGCACCTGGAGGGTCTTGTCGCGATTGAGGGCGAGGTCAACCACGCCGGCGTCGACGCCTATCGAGGGGATCTGGATCCGAGCGCGCGAGCGCCCAGCGGCCGGGACGTGGCCGCGGGCAAGACGCGGGCGGGGGACGTCCCGGCCTCCGAGACGCCCGCCATCGGGCGCCTGCGAGCCGTCACCGCCCCCCCACGCGGTCCAGACCAGCGCGAGGACGGCCAGTGTGACCACCACCCCGAGCGCCGCTGCCGGCCGACGGCTCATCGTGCGCTGCCCCCGAAGCCCGCGTCGACGCCACCCGCGGGCGCGCCGGCGATCGAGTCGTCACCCGCGCCGGAGCTTCCCCGGCCCGGCCCGTCCTCGGCGTTGCCGCCGTGGCCACCGTCGCTGGTGCCTTCATCGCTGCCCCCGCCTCCGCCGCCGCTGCCTCCTCCGTCACTACCGCCGCCGCCTTCCGCTGCGGGCACCGCGGCGAAAACATCGTCACCGAACGGCTTCAAGCCGTCGCGGGCCGCGTAGCCCAGGTGGTCCAGACCGAAAAGATCCTCGGTGGTGCGCAGGAAGGAGAAGTGGTTGTAGGGCGTCTGGTTGACCGACCCCGGCGTCACGTAGGGCGAGAGCACCACCGCCCCGACCCGACCGCCGCCCATTCCGGGGACCGGCCCCCCGTTGTTGGGCGTGTTGGGGAACTGGGGCTGGCCACAGCAGGCACTGGCGTCGCCCTTGGTTCCCGGATCGGCCTCGGCCTCGTCGAAGGTGACAAGCAGCAGCCCGCCATCCTTGTAGGCGGGCGACGAGATGATCCGCGGCACCCATGTCTTGAGAAACGCGTCGGCGCTCACCAGCCCTCCGGGCTCGCCGTTCACGCACGGCTGGTCGTGGCCGTCATGGCAGAGGTTCGGCGTGATGAACGAATAGTTGGCGGTGGTGCTCGGAGCCGTGAGGTCGGCCGGCAGCCGGTCGAGCGGCACGTCGTTCTGGGCACAGGTCGGCGAGTCGATGATCGAGTGGAAGTAGACGAACGGGTTGTGGCGCGTGGCGTACTGGTCGCCTTTCTCAGCCATCTGGGTCTTGTCCTGGGCACCGATCGCCGGGTGGCGACAGGTCGCGGGCTCGGCGGGTGCGGCATTGCCCATGTCCTCCATGTAGCCCTTCCATGACCGGCCCGAGGCGGTGAGCTGGTCGGCCACCGTCTTGACACCCTGTGGATAGACGCAGCCCTGGCCCAGCGCCTGGCCGTCCGGGCCGATCAAACCGGGAAGGAAGTCGGTGAAGAGCTGGCAGTCGGACTGGGTCTGCGTGTTTGACCCCTGACCACTTACCAGCGCGATGTAGTTACCCAGGCTGAGATGGGTCACGCCGTAGTAGTTGGGCAAGAACTGGCCCTGCGCAGGCAGCGTCTTGGAGAGGTAGGGCGCCTTGCTGGACGGTCCGAAGGTGACGTCAGCGTTCTCGTTCTCCAGCAGGAGCACGAACACGTGCTTGACGGGCGGCAGCACCGCGGAAGCGGGAGCGGGCGCCCACGTGGCGGCGAACAGCGCGACGGCCAGGGCCGCGATCAGCAGCCGCGTGACCCTCATCCTCCCGGCACCCCGTTGGGCCCCGGCGGCGGCGGCTTGGCCTGCGCTCCGTGCACCGCCTGCCACAAGATCCGGTCGAGCACCCGCTGCGGGGCGCGATCAGTCTGCTCGAGGTTCAGCCCGCGCGACTCCCTCGCGTTGGGCGACGCGGCCGTGTTCTTGGCCAGCCGCGACTGCGCGGGCACCGCGGCGTTGTAGGGCTCCCCGTTTGCGGGCGTGCCCTGGAAGGCGTCGTACATCGGCGTGGCGAGCTGGTCGAACAGTCCGAGCGGCTTCATGCCCAGGGCCAGCTCCATCGAGTGGATCACCGACAGGAAGTCGTAGCGCTCGTGCACGATCGCGCCACGCTTGGCGTAGGGCGAGATCACCGCCGCCGGTATCCGATGGGCATCGACGTGGTCGGCGCCGTCCTGGGAGTCGTCCTCGATCACGAATATCGCCGAGCTGTCCCAGATCGAGGAGTGCGAGATCAGGTCGACGATCTGGCCGAGCCCGTAGTCGTTGTCGGCGATCAGCGCCTGCGGCGTGCGCTGGCCCGGCGTGGTGCCCACCGTGTGGTCGTTCGGCAGCACCATGTAGTTGAAGGCCGGCACTTGACCGAGCGCGAGCTGTGACGTAAAGCGCCGCTTGAAGCAGTCGAAGCGTGACTCGGCTGTGAGCGGCGCGCCGGCCGGTGGCGTGGAGTCATACGTGTCGTTCTGAGTGATCGGGTTGCGGTTGATTGAGGCGTCGTTCGGATAGCAGCCGGCCGGGGGCCCAAGGTCGGACTTGGCGAGCTTCTTGGTCACCTCGGCGGTCTCGTCGGGCCGGCGGTCCTTGTCGGGGAGGGGCACGACGCCGGCGATCGCCTCGCCGTAGTTGAAGTAGGAGATCCCCTGGCGCTCGGCCTGGTCGAACAGGAACCCGTTGGGCGGAAAGGTAACCGAGTAGACACCGAAGTCATACGGCCGTCCGCGGCCGGCGTAGTTCTGGAACCAGCTCTTGTTGACGTAGTCGGAGACCTTCGCCGCACTGGTCCAGAAGTGACCGTCGATAGACGCCTCGGAGTTTGCGAATACCCGGTCGAGCAGTGGGAAGCGCGTGGTGAGCGCGCGGATGTTGGGCACGACGTCTGGCCCGAACAGGTTCAGCGACGGATCGCCATCGCCCCGGCCCGCGCTCCCGAGGATCTGGTCGTACGAGCGATTCTCGCGCACGACGTAGAAGACGTGCTTGATCGGGCCGCCGGGGCGCAGCGGCGTGTCCGCCGGTGCGGGGGCGGAATTGGAGGGGCGTATCTGACGCGAGGCCGTCTGGGTCAGCGCCCGGATCCTGTCGTCACCAGGGAGGTCCAAGACGCCGGCCTGACCGTCGACGATGCTCGGCAGATAGCTGAAGCTGTTGATGCGGTCGTCGGAGTCGGCCGGTGAGAGCGGGCTGGGGCCGTTGGGGTTCGGTCCCACGCCCAGCCCCTTGCCGGACACGTAGACAAGCCGGTGGCACGAGGCGGTACCGCCCGCCCCGGCCTCCACGCCGCCACGGGGCACCACGCCACTGCCACCGCCGCCTTCGCGCCCCGACTTGCTCTGCGGCGCGGTCGAAGCCGACCTCCGCCGCGGTGTAGTAGGGCCCGACTTGCGCTGCGGCGCGGTCGAAGCCGGCTCGCGGAGAGCGCAGGGCACCGGTGCCACGTCGACGTCGGCCGGGTAGTCAGAGGTCGGTATTCGCCCGATCAGGTCATAGGACGCCGCCGCCCGCGGCGCCGGCTCGCCCTTGCCGCCCCCGCTCTTCGCCGAGTCCGACTGGGCGGCAGCGGCAGCGGCACGACTCTCGTGGTCGAGCACACGCCGCGCCCGCCGGCTGAGACGGGCCGTTGTGGCACCTGGAAGCGCGAACACCGCGACCTCGTCGGCTCCGGCCTCGGCCACCAGCAGCCGCCGGCCGTCGGGCGTCACGGTGAGGTCGACAGGACTGGTCCCGAGTCCCTCGGGGCGACCGACGCCTAGGGTGCGCTCGACCGTGAGCGAGTTGGTGTTCAGTACGGCGACTTGATCGGAGTTGGCCACCGCCACGTAGGCGCGGTCGGCCTTCGGATCGATCGCGATCGCCTCCGGGTGCGACAGGTGGGCACCCACCTGGATCTCCTTTGCCTTGCGACCCGAGCCCAGGTCAATCGCCGTGACCGTGCCATCGGTCTCGTTGGACACCAGCCCGGTGCGCCCGTCTCGGGTGATCGCGGCGCCGTAGGGGTAGTGGCCGACGTCGACGTAGCGCACGCGTTTGGAGGCCACGTCCACGATCGCCGCCGAGTCGGCCAGGTTCAGCGGCACCAGCAGAGTGTTTCCGTCCGGCGAGGAGGCGAGGCGGTCGGGCCACGCGATTCGCTTGGTGTTGGTGGGCGGGAAGGACTGGGGGGGTCCGGAGAGCCCCCCAAGCGACAGCAGGCTCTGGGGGATTGGCGACCCCGGCGGCGGGGGCACGGCGATCGTGCCCGACTCGGCCGCCCGCCCCGACCCGGCGTCGTAGCGGAACACGTGGAGCACGTCGCCCTCGCGGCCCGGCAGCCCCGGCCGGTTCTGGTCCAGGTGCTCGGAGTCGGCGACCCCGGATACGTAGGCCAGGTTGCGCTTGGGGTCCATCGTGATGCCGCCGGAGGCGCCGGGGATCGGCAGCACCTGTACGACGCCCGGCTTGCGCACCGAGACGATGCGCACGTCGTTGAACCCGCGACCCGTGGACACGGTCCAGTAGAAGCGGCCGTCCGGTGTCAGCGCGCCGCCGGTGGGAAAGTTGCCGAGCGGCACGAGCGTTCCCTGCGGCTCCAGCTGGCGGCCGTTGCCGAGCAGCCGGTGGGCCGGGCCGACGTCGCTCGCTCCGGGTGCGGCCGCGGTGAGCGTCAGCGCGCCCAGGAGCCCACAAATTCCTGCCATCCAACCCCGCCCGCGCACGTGACCATTCTAAGCCGACGGGGGCCGGCTGCGTTGCACTCTTGTGAACGTGCTCCTGCCGCGAGCCGCAAGACCGCACCCATCCCGTCCGTCCGCCGCGCTTGATTGCCCGATCGTGGACCTGCTTCGAACACCCGCCGCAAGTGCCGAATACCTGGTTGTCGACACCGAGACCAACGGTCGCGGCGGTGATCTCTGCGAGCTGACCGAGGTCGGCGCCGTGCTGGTGGGCGGTGGCGAGCTGCACGACACCTGGGAGTCACTGGTAGCCGTCCAGCAGCCGCTCTCGCGCGGGATCGAAAGGTTCACCGGCATCACCCAGCAGATGGTGGACACGGCGTCGCCGCCCTCAGAGACGCTGCCCGAGCTGGCAGACCTGATGCGAGAGCGCGTGCTGGTGGCCCACAACGCGGCCTTTGACACCCGGGTCCTGCGGCAGTCGTTCGAGCGGGCCGACCTGGAGTGGCCCACCCCGCCGGTCGTGTGCACGGTGGCGCTGGCGCGGAAGTTCGCACCGCTGATTCGCCAGCGCAAGCTTGCCCTGCTCGCCGACGCTCTGGGGATCGAGGTCGACGAGGTGCACAGGGCTCTACCCGACGCGCTGACCTGCGCGCGGATTCTCTGCTCGCTGCTGCCGCGTCTGTGCGCCGCCGCACCCACCGTGGCAGACGCCGTCGCCGCCCTGCGCAGCTCGCGCTCGGGCGAACACAAGCCCCGGCGGCAGCCCACGCGACGGCCGCCTTCTGACCGACCCGATCTGACCCATCTCCCCCAAGACCCCGGCGTGTACGTGTTTCGCGACGAGCGCGGCAGGCCACTGTACGTGGGCAAGTCCGTGTCGCTGCGTACCCGCGCGCGGGCCCACTTCTGCGCGCCGGCCGGGTGGACCGAGCGCGCCGAGGTGGCCGACTACCGCCCGACCAACTCCGAGCTGGGTGCGCTGGTGCTCGAGAACAGGTTGATCAAGCAGTGGCGCCCGCCCGGGAACAAGGCACTCAAGCGCACCGACAAGTGGGCGTATCTGCGGATCAAGCTCGACATCCCCTACCCAGTGCTCGAGGTCTCGGCGGAACCGGCATCGGGGCACGCCGTGAGCATCGGGCCGATCCGCGGACGCAAGCCCGCTGGCGAGCTGGCCGACCACCTGACCTCGCTGTACCGGATCCGCCATTGCGGCCGCGTGATGCAGCGGCGCGAATCGCCTTCCATCTACGGCCAGATGGGCCGCTGCTGCTCACCTTGCCTCGGTGATCTCGACCCCAACGCCTACCGCGGCCAGATCGACAAGATCCTCGCGCTGTTCGATTCCCCCGACGGCGCCGCCGACCTGCTGCTCGCCGAGATCGACGGCCGGATGGAGGCGGCGTCGCGCGACCGCCGCTACGAACGCGCGGCCGCACTGCTGCGCCGGCGCGAGCGGCTGGAGTCGCTGGTTGGGCGCCTCGACGGCGTGCTGCGTGCGCTGCACGCCGACCCGCGCCTGGTGCTGGCGCGCCATCCGACAAAGGAGCGCTTCGACGCCATCTGGATCGTGCATGGCCGGGTGGCCGACTGGGGTCCGCTGCCGGGGCCGGAAGAGCTGGCCCAGCGCAGCGCAAGGGTGCTCGACGGTCCGCCCGCTCAGCGGCTGTCGGTGCCCGCGGACGAGGTCGACGAGGTGAGGATCGCCTCGGCCTGGATCGCCGAGCATCGCCCGGCGGAGCTGTCGCTGCGGCCTGGCCTCGACGCCGGGCGGTTCGAGCGGTTCCTGAGCGGTGCCGGGGCGCTCGGTACCCGCGGGGAGGAGGCAGCGGCGTCGGCGCCGGCCGCTTGAGACCAGGCCGCGGGCGCCGGTATGCCCGCTCGGTGGCTGGGTAGAGTCGACGCAGCTCCCCGATGCTCGCGGCCTTCTACGAAACCACCGGCGCAAGCGACATCTTGCAGGTCGGCGAGCTGCACCGGCCCGACCCCGGAGCCGGCGAGGTGCTGGTCCGCGTGCGCGTGGGCGGCGTGAACCCGACCGACTGGAAGTCGCGCGCGGGCGCCACCGGCGGACTGCTCGACGGCGCCAGCTTCCAGGTGCCCGGCCAAGACGGAGCCGGGGTGATCGAGGAAGTCGGCGAGGGCGTCGACGCCGCCAGGATCGGCCAGCGCGTGTGGCTGTTCTTCTCCGCGTGGCAGCGCCAGTGGGGCACCGCGGCCCAGTACACGGTGGTGCCGGCCGAACGCGCCGTGCCGCTGCCGGAGGGCGCCTCCGACGACCTTGGCGCATCGCTCGGCATCCCCGCCATGACTGCCCACCGTTGTCTGCATGCGGACGGCCCGATCGAGGGGCGCACAGTGCTCGTGGCCGGAGGCGCCGGCGCGGTCGGCCACGCGGCGATCGAGCTGGCCCGGTTCGCCGGAGCCCGCGTGATCGCGACGGTGTCCACACCCGACAAGGCCGAGCTGGCGCGCGCGGCGGGCGCGCACGAAACCGTGGACTACCGCGCCGACGACGCCCAGGAACGGCTACGCGACGCCGCGCGCGACGGCGTCGACCGAGTCGTCGAGCTCGACCTGGCGCGCAACCTCCAGCTGGACCAGAGCGCCGCCGCACCGCACGCGGCGATCGTCAGCTACGCCGGTGAGAGCGGTGACGTAGAGCTGGCCATCCGCACGCTGATGGTGCCCAACATCGTGCTGCGCTTCGTACTCGTCTACACGATGCCCGAGGAAGCGGTCCGTGAAGCCGTGGCGGGCGTGAGCGATGCCGCAAGCGCCGGCGCGCTGACCACCCTGCCGCTGCACCGCTTCACGCTCCAGAACACCGCGGGCGCCCACGACGCCGTCGAAGCGGGCGCCATCGGCAAAGTACTGATCGACATCCCCTGAGAACCTCGGTGCGGTACTCGCCGCCTGTGCCCCGAACGGGGTAAGACCATCGGTCCGGCTGCGCTCCTCCCGCTCTGCCTAGAGTCACACCATGAGCTCTCACAAATGGACCGCCACGGATCTGCCCAACCTCGATGGCCGCACCTATGTGGTCACCGGCGCCAACAGTGGCCTGGGCCTGGTCACAGCGCGTGAGCTGGCTCGCGCGGGCGGACACGTGGTGCTCGCCGTGCGCGATACCGCCAAGGGCGACAAGGCCGCCACCTCGATCGCGGGGCAGACCGAGGTGCGCAAGCTCGACCTGTCCGACCTCGCGTCGATCAAGGCGTTCGCCGAGGGCGTGGACTCCGACTTCGACGTCCTGATCAACAACGCGGGGCTCATGGCGGTGCCACAGTCGAAGACCAAGGACGGCTTCGAGACCCAGATCGGCACCAACCACCTGGGCCACTTCGCGCTGACAAACCAGCTGCTGCCGAAGATCAGCGAGCGCGTGGTCACCGTCTCCTCGGGCGCGCATCGGATGGGCAAGATCCGCTTGGACGACCTGAACTGGGAGCGCGGCGGCGACTACTCACCGTGGCCCGCCTACGGGCAGTCGAAGCTTGCCAACCTGCTGTTCACCCTCGAGCTGGAGCGCCGGCTGCAGGAGGCCGGATCGCCGGTGCACGCCTATGCCGCCCACCCCGGCTACGCCGCCACGAACCTGCAGAACCGCACCGAGAACGTGATCCAGAACACGCTGATGGCGGTTGGCAACAAGGTGCTGGCCCAGAGTGACGAGATGGGCGCGTTGCCGTCGCTGTACGCCGCAACCCAGGAGCTGCCGGGAGGTAGCTACGTCGGGCCCGACGGCTTCCAGGAGCAGCGCGGCCACCCCACGCTGGTCGGCCGAAACGCGCGCGCCAGCGACTCCGCCACCGCGCGCAAGCTCTGGACGCTGTCGGAAGAGCTCACGAAGGTGACCTTCCCCCTGACCCCTGCCGCCGCCTGACCAACGGGCACTGCGGCAAGGGCGCAGACCCAAGCGGGCGCGAGTAGTTCAGCATGGGGGTATGCCCGACCCCTCGACAAGCCGCAGCGTCAAGATCGATCAGGACGAACGGGGTGGCTGGTCCTCGGACCGCCCGCGCCGCGACGGTGCCCCGCCGCGACCCGTCGACGTCGCGGTGCGCGGCCGCGGGCTGAGCCCCGCAACGCTGCTGCGCTACTCGCCGGGAAGCCTGCTGATCATCGTCTCTGGCTCCGCCGAGGAGCGCGAGAAGCTGGCCCAGCGTGTGGTCGAGGAGACATCGGCGCTGCTGTCCATGGCCAAGGTGCGGGCCCTGCTCGCGACCAAGGGGATCGCCGACGATGAGCGCGCCGCGCAGCTGCTCGACGCGACCGTGGCCAAGCGGCTCGGAAACGGCGACTCCGTGGCGCTGGTAGCCGACAGCGTGACCGCCGCCGAGCGCGAGCGCTACGTCCGGATGGCCAACGCCAACCGCCGCCCATGCCACCTCATCCTTGTCGAGGCCCCCCGCGACCAGGTGGCGGACGAGGACCACGAGCCCCTCAACCAATTACGCAAGTCGCTGGACACCGGTCAGCTCGGCGCGGAGGGGTTCAACACGTTCCTACGGCTGGGTGGGAGCGCCCTGAGCGAGGTCAAGCGGATCGTCTTTCGGCCGTTCGAGAAGGACGACTAGGAACGAATCGGTGCGCTGCTCACCAGCCTGTGCTACCGAAGGCAGGGATCATCGGTCTGGCCAGCACCTCGCGTCGTACCTTCATGCCGTCGTCGCTCATCAGGCGCCTCCAGTCAGGTGGTCGGTGAGCTCGCGCGCCACGCGCTCGGGGTGCTCGATGTTGAGCAGGTGGCGGGCGGCCTGAAGCTCGACGATTCGCGCTCCTTGGATCTGCGAGGCCAGGTACTTGGCGTGCTCCGGCGGCGTTGACGGGTCCTCGCCGCCCACGATGATCAGCGTCGGCGCTTGGATGGCCGGGTGCTGGCCGCGGAGGTCGTGCGCCGCGATTGCCTCGCAGGAGGCCGCGTAGCCCTCGGGCTCGATCGAGAGCAGCATCCGGCGAACGGGCTCGACCACCTCGGGAGCGCGTTCTGTGAACCCGGGCGTGAACCAGCGCTCGATCGCGCCATCGGTGATCGCGGCCATGCCCTGGCCACGCACGGCGGCGGCGCGCTCGTGCCACTGCGACGCCGGTGGCATGTGCGCGGAGGTCGAGCAGAGGGCCAGGCGGTCGACGCGCTCGGGAGCGTTGATCGCCAGCCATTGGCCGACCATCCCGCCCAGGGAGAGACCACAGAAGCTGACCCGTTCCAGCCCGAGGCCGTCGAGCAGCCCGACCACATCGCGGCCGAGCGCGTCGATCGAATACGGGCCCTGGGGCGCCGGCGAGCGGCCGTGCCCGCGCGAGTCGTAGCGCAGCAGGCGGAAGTGCTCCGTCAGCGCCGCGGCCTGGGAGTCCCACATCTCGAGCGTGGTCCCGAGCGAGTTGGAGAGCATCAGAACGGGCGCGTCCTCGGGGCCCTCGAGACGGTGATGGAGCTCGACTCTCACAGGTTCTGCTCGCGGTAGCGGGCCAGCGCACGGTCGGTGAAGGCGTCGGCCGAGCC
Source organism: Solirubrobacterales bacterium (assembly GCA_038237685.1). Taxonomy (GTDB): domain Bacteria; phylum Actinomycetota; class Thermoleophilia; order Solirubrobacterales; family Thermoleophilaceae; genus JAAYBF01. Next base: position 73,092 of record JBBRYL010000006.1, read on the forward strand.
GAGATAGCGCTCCGGATCGAGCACCTCGGCGAGCGCGGCCGCTGCCCCTCCGGCATAGGCCAGCGCGCCGTCCACGGCCTGCCATTCGGCGCGACTACGCGCTTCCAGCACGACCGACTCGATCCTTTCGAGCGCGAGCATCTGTCAGAGCACGGGGCCTGCGGGACCCGCGCCCACGATCGCGACCTGCGTGCGATCCATCAACCGCCCTCGGCCACCGCCCGCTCGGCGGCGTCGAAGCCCAGCTTCGAGTGGGTGCCGTCACAGAAAGGCTTCGTGGTCGACCCTCCGCAGCGACAAAGCGCGATCGTAGCGCCGGGCTCGCCGACCTCGAACTCATTGCCGTCGGCGTCGATCAGGCGAACCGGCCCGGTGACCTTGTAGGGCCCGTTCTCGCGGACCTTGATCTCGACATCGGCCATGCGCACTCTCCTCATCCGATTGACCGGTCGGACTCTATGCGCTTGGCCGCGAACAGCCTCGTGGCCGGCGGCGACCGACCGGGCGCGAGGCCCGATCGGTTCCGCTACGAAGCTAGTTCTCGTCGCCCGCGGGGGGCTCGGGCGGGGCGTCCGGCACGTCGGGCAGCACTGCCGGCTCGTCCGAGAGCGCGGAGTCGTCGGGGCCTTCGTCGGCCTCGCCGTCACCGACCTGATCCGAGCCTCCCTCGGCGCCCACACCCACCGCCTCACGCTTGAGCGCGGGCTTGATGATGTTGATCGACACGCCGCGCTCTTCCTCGCCCTCCGGTGCCTTGTCGACCTCGATGGTCGAACCGGGCGCCAGGTTCTGAGCCAGGACCTCGTCGGCCAGCGGATCCTCGATGTAGCGCTGGATGGCGCGACGCAGCGGCCTGGCTCCCATCGAGGGGTCCCAGCCCTTGTCCACGAGCACGTCGGCGGCATCGTCAGAGAGGTTGAGCGACAGCTCACGCTCGGCCAGGGACTCTCGCACGCGCTTGAGCAGCAGCTCGACGATCTCGCGGATCTCCGGCTTGGTCAGCTTGTGGAAGACGATGACCTCGTCGATCCGGTTCAGGAACTCGGGCCGAAAGACCTTCTTCAGGTCGCTCATGATCCGGGTCTTCATGTCGTCATAGGTGACGCCACCTTCGGCATCCGAGACGGTGAAGCCGATCCCCGTGTTCTTCGCGATCTCCGAAGCCCCGACGTTGGAGGTCATGATGATGATCGCGTTGCGGAAGTCGACCGTGCGCCCCTGCGAGTCGGTCAGACGCCCGTCCTCCAGGATCTGGAGCAGGATGTTGAACACATCCGGGTGGGCCTTCTCGATCTCGTCGAGCAGCAGCACGCTGTAGGGCTTGCGCCGCACGGCCTCGGTCAGCTGGCCGCCCTCGTCGTATCCGATGTAGCCGGGAGGCGAGCCAACCAGCCGTGACACGGAGTGCTTCTCCATGTACTCGGACATGTCGATGCGCAGCATCGCGTCCTCGTCGCCGAACAGGAACTCGGCGAGCGTGCGCCCCAGCTCGGTCTTGCCCACGCCCGACGGGCCCAGGAAGATGAACGACCCGGTCGGCCGTTTGGGATCCTTGAGCCCGGCGCGCGAGCGCCGGATGGCCTTGGAGACGGCCTCGATCGCGGCGTGCTGGCCGATGACGCGCTTGTGCAGCTCTTCCTCCATGCGCATCAGCTTCTGGGTCTCTGCCTCTGTCAGCTTGAAGACCGGGATGCCGGTCCACATCGAGACGATGTCGGCGATCTCCTCCTCGCCGATCTCGGGACGCTCGCCGGACTCGCCCGAGCGCCACTGCTCCTCGAGGTCGCGCTTCTTGTTGGTGAGCTGCCGCTCCTGGTCGCGCAAGTTGGCGGCCTTCTCGAACTCCTGCGCCTCGATGGCCGCTTCCTTGTCGCGCCGCGTGGTCTCGATCTCCTCCTCGAGATCCTTGTACACGGGCGGTGCGGTCATCGACTTGATCCGGGCACGCGACGCGGCCTCGTCGATCAGGTCGATCGCCTTGTCCGGCAGGAAGCGGTCAGAGATGTAGCGCGACGCCAGCTCGGCCGCGGCCTCGAGCGCCTCGTCGGTGATGCCGACGCGGTGGTGCTGCTCGTAGCGGTCGCGAAGCCCCTTGAGGACCTGGACGGTCTCCTCGGTTGAGGGCTCCTCGACGCGGATCTGCTGGAAGCGGCGCTCCAGCGCGGAGTCGCGCTCGAGGTACTTGCGGTACTCGTCGAGCGTGGTCGCGCCGATGGTCTGCAGCTCGCCTCGCGCCAGTGCGGGCTTGAGGATCGATGCGGCGTCGATCGCGCCCTCGGCGGCACCCGCGCCGACGAGGTTGTGCAGCTCGTCGATGAACAGGATGATGTCGCCGCGCTGGGTGATCTCCTTCATCACCTTCTTCAGGCGCTCCTC
>JBBRYL010000007.1:0-70435 GCA_038237685.1 Solirubrobacterales bacterium
AATGAGCAGCAGGTCGAGGTCGGCGAGCATCGAGGCTCCTTTGAGTCGGCGGTGACAGAACGCACCGCCGACTTCGACCTGACTGCTTATGTCCCCTTCGACCCGGCCACACAACACCCAGCCGTGGAACTACTCATCTAGTCGCTAAAGGCAGAAGCGATCTCTGACGCAACCGCCGCAGGCTCGCCATCCAGCGGCGCACGGATCAAGGCGGTATCGGCAAACCGGAGTATCCGGTCGCAGACATCTAGCCAGGTCTCTTGCTGATTCAGGTGCTCGGCCATGACCGGGCTGAAGTGCGATCCCAGCAACACCGCCATCCAGTCGACGCCGTCACCTGTGCGCACTACATGTGTTACAGCGGTGTCGCGAGTGAGGACCACCACGCCCTTGAGCGGCGCTGGGGACGGGTGTACCTCGTCGATCACCACCCGAGCCTCACCGTCGATCGAACCTAGGCTTCTTCCATAGGTCCCGCTAACCAGCTTCAGCGCCCGCTCGTCCACGTTCGCGAGTGCCGATCCAGGGTGTACGAAGGGCTGCCCTTCTCGGATCTCGACGGCAGCCACATCGTCGGCGAGAAATGAAGCCCCCCTCTGCACCAGCAGGAGGCAGGACGTGGTCTTGCCCGCTCCGCTCGTTCCAAGCACGAGTACGGCCCCTCCGCCGATGACCACTGCTGCCGCATGGATCAGCTGTAGGCCTTGCCTCAGAGCCGCCAGGGGAAGCAGCTGTCCTACCAGAAACTTCTGCCAAAGCCACGGTGGCAGCGGCTTTGGCTGACAGTCGATCGCTTGCCCATTTGCCGCGAGACGAAATGATCCGAAGAAGCCGTGATCGATGTACAAGTCGCCCCTCTCGTCCAGAGAGAAGGTGACCTCACGGCTTTGCCAGATCGGCTCCAAGCCGTATCCATCGACCGAATCCCGCAGATGGATCCGGACCACCCGGCCATTCGGGTCCCTGGTGCCGGGCACCGAGACTCCAGGCATGGCGATAGGGGTCTGCACTTCGAGTCCGAAGCAGACCTTAAATCCGCAGGATCCTCTCGGCTCGCGCGAAAGGTGTCCGATCCGTCGACCGCTCAGTCGACGCTGGGACGCAGCTTCGCCCGAAGGGCCGCTCCGGCACCGGACGCCGCGACACCTACGCCTGCAGTGAGCATGATCGCGTAACCCGTAAAGGGCAGGCGCCCAGCAGCGCCGCCTCCGGAAACCGCCGCTGTTGCCCCGCCACTGGGCGAGCTGCCGGAGGCCGGCAGCGTTCCATGGCCGCTGACCGGCCGGTTACCGAGCACGCTGCCGGAGGCCGGCAGGGTTCCATGGCCGCTGACCGGCCGGTTACCGAGCACGTCGCCGGCGGGAATCGTCGGCGTCCCAGGCCCCGGAACCAGGGACGGCGTAACCGGTCCGGTAGTAGTGGGTGTCGAACTGTCGCCGAGGACGCCGCCCGAGTTCTTGCCCGGGAGAACCCCTCCCACGACGCCACTTACCGCGGCGATAGTGATGAGCTTGGCAATCGATCCATGAAAGCTCGCGTCGAAGTCCCGGGTCAGGTCGACCATCCCTCCAAGATCGCGCACGCACGGGGTCTCGTAGTCGTCCTTGACTCTCTGCGCTTCTGACATCATGTCTGGAGCACGATAGGTGAGGTTTCGTATTCCCGCCAGTGCCCGGCGGCTTCTGCCACCCTTGGGGGCTACAGCATGACTGGCTTCGCGCCGGACGCTCGGAGCACGTCAAGGTCGGGCTGACGGGGCGTCACGATCAGCAGCGCTCCGAGCAGCCAGGCTAGGCCAATAGCGTTTCCGGCCACCGCGTCCATAGGGTGATGGGACCCATCGAGCGCTCGCACTGGACCCATGGCCACCGCCACGGCAGCCATGGATACCGAACCTGGCCACGCCCCCGCACGCCAGAAGAGGAAAGAGCCGGACCCCAGTACCGCTAATGCATACGCGGCGTGTCCACTAGGCAGCGAGATTTCCGGATCCGCCCGCTTCGCCGCCGTAGTGATCACAACAACTGACCCGCTCAGCGGGGCGAGCGCGGCTAGCCGCAAACCGCCTTGACTCCACCCGAACACCGTGATCACTGGAACCGTGACCAGTGCTGTCAGTGGCTCGGCGAGAAAGGCCTCGGCACGCGCACCGACCTCCACGGGCCTCGGAAGCCGCCGAGCGGCGCCAAATCCATTCAACTCGCGCTGTCCCGGCATCATCCTCGTGAATCGCGCGAGACACCATAGCCCGATGGTCATGCCGGTCAGGGCCGCTGCCATCCCGCCCATGCCTCGTCGGTGGTCATTGATCCATCTGTCCACTGGATTGGCCGCGGCGGTCCGGTTCACCTCAGGAATACAACCATCCCGCCATCGAGGCGCAGAAAGCGTCATCGTCCTGGAGGTATCGCCCTCGGAGGCGACGCGTCCAAAGCAAGGACGTGCTCGGCCGCCGTCAGGGCCATTCGCCATCCCCGCGTCGCCACATCAGGCATGAGTGCGAGCCGAGGACCGCGACCGCATAGGCGGCGTGGCCGCTTGGCAACGTGATGTTCGGACACGCCTCGCCTCGCGAAGGTGGTCACGACCGACAATCGGGACCGTCACCACCGCCGGCAGCCGCTCGCCGCGGAGTAGGCATCAAGCGATCGCTGGCCCGTCAATGCCCTCGTGACTCGGCCAGCAGCCACAGAGCAACCGCCCCGCAGGCCCCGATTCCGGGACCTCCTTCGACGAGCTACACCGGGCATCAGCCACCAGCACATCGACCATCTGGGACTCGTCGGTCTGGTGGCGGCGGCACGCGCCGGCCGCCGAGGTGGCGGCCATCGGCGCCGGGCAGCTAGTCCGCTCCCCTGCGGTCGCGAATCCGACTGCAAAGACTCGCTGAAATCGATTTAATAGGTACTCTGGTCGGCGGGAGGCTCGTTGACAGCGTCTCCTTCTATCTGATTTCGGAAAAGGGACGCACACCAATGAGTACGAATTCCATCAAGGGCGCACGGAAGCGCCAGGCGGTCGACCTCTCGGCTCAATCCGTCGTCGGCGTCCACCCGCTGGACGACAACCCGTTGAGCCCATGGGTCGTGGAGCCCAACGGCGAGGTAGACCTCGTGGGCTGGGCCGCAGAAGGCGCAGAGGAGATCAACCGACTGCAGATGGACCGCGGTGCGGTGCTGCTGCGGGGCTTTGGCCTGACCACCGCGGAGGACTTCGAGCAGGTCGCGTCAGCCCTCACGTCCGGTCTCTACGGGGGCTACGGTGACCTCCCACGCGAGGGATCGAGTGCCAACATCTACCAGTCGACGCCCTATCCCGCCGACCAGCCGATTCTGTTCCACAGCGAGAGCTCGCATCTCGCCAGCTGGCCGGCCCGTATCTCGTTCTTCTGCCTGATTCCCGCTCCCGAGGGTGGCGAGACGCCGATCGCCGACACGCGCGAGATCGCCGACCGCCTCGACACCGATGTCCTCAGCGAGTTCGCGGAGAAGGGTTTGACCTACGTCCGCAACTTCTCGGGCCTGGATGTGAGCTGGCAGCAGTTCTTCCAGACCGAGGATCGAGCGGAGGTCGAGCGCCGCTGTGCGGCCGACGGCGCGGAGTTCGAGTGGGCTCATGGAGGGGAACAGCTGCGCGTCAAGCAGCCGACGGCAGCGGTACGCAATCATCCTGTCACGGGTGACCGCCTGTTCTTCAACCAGATCCAGCTCCACCACCCCTACTACCTTCCCGACGACGCTAGGGAGTCCCTGTTCAGCATGGTCGACGACAGCGATGACCTGCCGCGCAACGTCACCTTCGGCGACGGATCGCCCATCTCCGACGACGTGGCGAAGCATGTCTTGGACGTCTACTGGGACACCTGTGTGACGACTCCGTGGCAGGCCGGCGACATCATCACCCTGGACAATATGCGCACCGCACACGCTCGGCTGCCCTTCAAAGGGCCGCGCCGGATCGCGGTCGCCATGGCCGCGATGATGAACGCTTGAGGGTCGCCGGGAGCGCGACCGGGTCATCATGAGCACCGACGTGCCGTACGCGAGTCGGCCGTCCGCTCGCGACGTGATCGTCCTCCGCCCCTCGACGGGGTGGCTCGGCTGGGACCTGCGCGAGCTGTGGCCCTACCGGGAACTCGCGTTCTTCCTCGTCTGGAAGGACGTGAAGGTCCGGTACAAGCAGGCCGCCCTCGGCGCCGGTTGGGCCGTGATCCAGCCGCTCATGCTGATGCTGGTCTTCTCCGTGTTCCTCGGGCACTTCGCGAAGCTGCCCTCGGACGGGTTGCCCTACCCCGTGTTCACGCTGGCCGCTCTGGTTCCCTGGCTGTACTTCACGTCGGCGATCGGAGGATCGGCGGAGTGTCTGACCAGCAACGTGAACCTCGTCTCCAAGATCTACTTTCCGCGGCTCCTGCTGCCGATCGCCGCCACAGTGGGCCCGCTGGTGGACTTTTCGATCGCGATGGTCGTGCTCGTCGGCCTGATCATCGTCTACGGAGTGACCCCGTCCATCGGGCTGGTGGCCCTGCCGGCGCTGCTGCTCCTGGCCTGCGCGACGGCGTTCGGTGCGGGAACGCTCCTCGCGGCGCTGAACGTCCGGTACCGCGACTTCCGGTACGTGGTCCCCTTCCTGATCCAGTTCCTGCTGTTCGCCACGCCGGTGGCCTACTCCGCACAGCTGGTCTCCGGGGACGCGAACGTGCTCCTCGGCCTCAACCCGATGAGCTCGGTCGTCGAGGGCTTTCGCTGGGCGATGCTCGGCACGGGCGCGCCGCCGCTGGCCGGAGTGTGCGTCTCCGTGGGCGTCGCCCTCGTGTCGCTGGTCTCCGGCCTTGTCTACTTCCAGCGCGTCGAGAGGACCTTCGCGGACATCATCTGATGGGCGTCGCGATCGAGACCGAGGGCCTTGGCAAGGTCTACCAACTGGGTGCGACGCACGAGCGCTTCCGGCGCTTCAGCGAGGCGATCAGCGACACGGCCACCCGCCCCTTTCGCAAGCGCGCACGCGACCCTCAGGAGCGTGGCGAGCACTGGGCGGTCCGCGACGTCTCCCTGACGATCCAGGAGGGAGAGGCCGTCGGCTTCGTGGGGCGCAACGGGGCCGGGAAGTCGACGCTGCTGAAGATCCTGTCCCGGGTCACCGAGCCGAGCGCCGGTGAAGCCCGGCTGCACGGCCGGGTGGGGGCGCTGCTCGAGGTCGCCACGGGATTCCACGGCGAGCTCACCGGCCGCGAGAACGTCTACCTCAACGGGGCGATCCTAGGCATGTCGCGCCGCGACATCCAGCGGCGGTTCGACGAGATCGTGGAGTTCTCGGGGGTCAGCCGGTTCCTCGACACCCCTGTCAAGCGCTACTCGAGCGGGATGTACGTCCGGCTGGCGTTCGCCGTGGCCGCCCATCTCGAGCCGGACATCCTCCTCGTCGACGAGGTGCTGGCCGTGGGCGATGCCGCTTTCCAGCGCCGGTGCCTCGGCAAGCTCGAAGAGGTGGCCGGCGAGGGGCGCACGGTGGTGTTCGTCAGCCACAACATGACCACCGTGCAGAACCTCTGCCAGCGGGCCTACCTGCTGGAGGGCGGCCGGCTGGTCGAGGACGGCGAACCGAGAGCGGTGGTGCGCCGCTACCTCGAGGGCATGAACCAGAGCGCCGCCACCTCGCTTGCCGAGCGGACCGATCGGCAGGGCGACGGCAGCGCGCGCGCCACGTCGCTGGCCATCGAGGGGCCGGACGGGGCCCAGACGATCACCTCGGGCATGCCGCTTCGGGTGACAGTGGACTACGAGGGCGAGGAGTCCCTCCAAGGAGCGCACGTGCGCGTCTGCATCATGGACGCCGACCGGACTGGGATCGTCATGCTCGACAGCGACGTCCGGGGAGGGCTGCCGGAAAACATGACTGCGTCAGGGCGCGTCGTGTGTGAGACCGGACCGTTCCTGGTGTCGCCCGGTCGCTGCTATGTGAACGTCTGGCTGATGAGATCCACGGCCTTGCTGGACTTCGTGACCAACGCAATGGTGTTCGACGTCGTCGAGGACGACGCGATGGGACTCGGCCTGCTACCGCGCCGGGAATGGGCCGTGGGCGTCGTCGACCAGCACTGGAGCGCCGCGTCGCCCAGTGCCCAGGGACCACAGGAGCCTCACCGGGTACGACTGCGGGACTGATGACCGACCTCGCGGCGCGGCTAGCGGGGCTTAGCCCACAGCAGCGAGCCGTACTCGCGCGCCGGCTGCAGGGCAGGCGTGAGGAGGAGGCTCCCCCGACCCCGGGCCCCCGCGATCCGGGCCAGCCGGACGTGTGCTCGTTCGCCCAGCGTCGCCTCTGGTTTCTCGAGCAGCTGCGGCCGGGAACGCACGCTTGGAACACTCCCGTGGTCACCACGCTTCACGGTTCTCTCGACCACGGGGCGCTGCGCAGTGCGCTGGAGGTGGTGATCGAGCGCCACGCGCCGCTTCGCACGGTCTTCGAGGCGCCCGAGGGAGACCCCGTCCCGATGGTGCTGCGCGATCCGGCGATCGAGATCCCGGTGATCGACGCCGGACGCGTGCGGGAGGCGATCCGGCCTGCGGCCGTCCGACGTCTGGTGGCCGACGAGGTCCGACGCCCGTTCGACCTGGAGCACGACGTCCTGGTCCGGGCTCGCATCCTGCGGCTCGGGGCCGAGGAACACGTGCTCGTCCTGGTGGCGCACCACATCGGGTGCGACGGCTGGTCGAAGGGCCTCCTCGTTCGAGAGCTGTGCACGGCCTATGACGCTCTCTCGGCCGGTGCCGCGGTCCGCCTGCCCCCGCTGCCACTGGAGTACGCCGACTATGCGAGCTGGGAGCGGCGCTACCTGGCGGGCCCCGGGCGCCAGGAGCTGGTCGACTGGTGGCGACGGTACCTTGCCGGGCACGCGCCAACGCTCGCCCTGCCCACCGATCACGAGCGCCCTCCGAGCCAGGCGTTCCTCGGCTCGACCGTCCCGGCCAACGTACCCCGTCCGATGATGGAGCGTGCGGTCGAGGTCGGGAGACAGGAGGGCGCCTCGGCATTCATGTCGATGCTGGCGGTCTTCGTCGCCACCCTGCACATGCGCACCGGCCAGGAGGACATCCTCGTGGGCTCGCCTTCGGCGATGCGCAACCATCCGGAGATCGAGGCTCTGATCGGGTTCTTCGCGAACACGCTCGTGTACCGCACCGATCTGTCGGGAAGGCCGCCGTTCCGCGAGCTCCTCCGTCGCATCCGCACGGTGGCACTCGGCGTCTACGCGCATCAGGAGCTGCCCTTCGACCTGATAGTCGCGGCCGCCAATCCGCCCCGCGACCTCAGTCGCACCCCCCTGGTCCAGGTCAATTTCCGCCTCGAAGGAGCCGAGCCCCTGCTGGCCCTCGAAGCCCTTCACAACGTCCCGGTCCCGATCGACCCCGGCATCGCGCGGTTCGATCTCGCCGTGGAGGTCGCCCCCACCCCAGCGGGTCTCGCCGGCTATCTCGAATACGACACGGCGCTGTTCGAACGCCACTCCGCAACGAGGTTCTCGGCCGAGTTCACCGCGGTGTGCGCCGCCGCGGGAGCGGCCCCCGACAGGCCTCTCGCCGACCTCGCGCTTCCGCCACTCCGATAATCGCCCGCAACTAGGATCTCGCTCATGGCTGCGGACTTCGAGATCACGGTCCCAACGACCGAGCAGGATCTGCAAGCCGCGTACCGGCTGCGCTGGGAGCGGCTTCGCAAGCCACACGGCCAACCCGAGGGAAGCGAACGCGAGCCCCGGATCGAGGATCTCTCCACCCAGGTGGTGGCAAAGGTCGGTGACCGCGTGGTCGGCGCCGCCGTATGGATCGGCCTCCCAGGTCCCGGAGGGCTGCGCGTTCGGATGCGCCAGATCGCGATCGATCCGGAGTTCGAGGGGACCGGCATCGGTCGCGCGATCATCGAGCACATCGAGGCCGAGGCGCGAGCGCTCGGCGCGAGCGAGCTCCACGCGAGCGTGCGAGAAGAGCGTGTATCGTACTTTCTCGAGCGGGGCTGGGTGGCCGTCGGAGAGGACGTGACGCGCTTCGGCAACGTGCGACACGTCTCGATGGCGGTACAGCTCATATGACCTCTGCCCGCCTCAAGTCCGCTCTCAGCCGGAGCGTCATCCTCGTCCTCCTCCTCAGCCTGTACGGCTGCACGGGGCACAAGACCGCTCCGGGAAGCGCGGCGGCGTCGCGGAACGTCAGCTTCCCCTCGGTGGCCCACAACGGCCGCATATCGGGGCAGATCTTCCTCCCCGACTTCCGTCGCTACCACGGGAAGCGGCCCACCGTGGTCGTGCAGAGCGACCAGGCATGGGCGGCCGCGGCCCTCGCGACTCGCGGCTACATCGGGATCACCGTGGGGATCTCACTCACCGCAGGCTTCGATCGTGCGATCGACGTCGCGCGCAGTGCGGTGGCCTACGTCCGATCAGGCGCCGACGCGGCCAGGGCACGGATCGACCGAAGTCGGATCGGGCTCGTCGCCTGGTCGGTGGGGAGCGGTGTCATGGCGGTCGTCCAGAGGGAGGGTCACGGCGTTGGCGCGATGGTGGTGCTCGACGATCTCGTGAACGGCGTCCCGAGCCACGACGGTCTCCCTGGGCGCCAGCCCGTGGTCCCCAAAGTTCCGGCCCTCGCGGTGGCCTCCGAGGACGAGTACGGCGCCGGAGGGCGGAGTCGTGTGGACCGCAAGCCTGGATTCCACCTCTGGCGGGCCCGCAAGAAGCCAACGATGGAGGTCGTCCTCGCCGGGTTCCAACATTCCACGTTCGCGAGCGGCTCACCCGCACAGCTCCGCGAAGTCGAGCACTTCATGCGCGCCTGGTTCGACCGATACCTGGGAGCCAAGCGGGCCGCCACGCAGCGGTCAGCCACCCGGCGCCTGCTCGCACCCACGGTTTCCGGCAGCCCGTTGGGCGCCCTGCTGAGCCACGACGCGCGCTCCGCGGCGTTCCTGCCCGGGAGGCTCGACTGCGAGGACCTGCGAACCTGCCTCGGTCGGCGACCGTAACCCTCGCGGCGTTCGTCCCTTACCCAGCGCGGCGGATCACCACGCCCGGGTGAAACGCCTCCCGTGTGAGGGGAGTCACCTCGAAGCGGGGATCCTCGTCGAACTGACGACGGTGCATCGCGAAGTAGTACACGATCCGCAGCCGCCCGCCTGGTGGGTAGAGCTCCGCGACGCGTTCGCGCAACCGGTCGAGCACGCGCGGCCCGAACGGGTTGAACAGGAAGATGATCGTCGCGTCCACGGGCAGAAGGTCGATGGCGTCGCCCACCAGCACCTCGACGTTGGCGAAGCCCTCGAGCCTGTCACGTGCGAACCCCGCAAACTCGGGGTCGAGCTCGATTCCGATCATCCGGTCCCCCTGCCCCACCTCGAGCCAGTGATTGAGTACGCGACCCTTCCCACAGCCGATATCGACCAGCACGTCGTCCGGAGTCACGGCGAGTCCGTTCTCGGGAGAGAAGATTTTACGGAGCTGCCAGTAGTCCGCGCTCGATGTACCGTACGCCCCTGTTTCGCCGAAGCGGGTGGCGATCGAGCCGCCGCACCACCCGCCGTATCGCCGGTCGATCCACCAGTTGCGGACCGTCTCGGTGCCCACGCGCGTCTTGACCACATGGAGGCGCCATTGCCGCACCAGGCCCCGAGGACCAACGTGCCGGCGCAGCGCCCGTGCCGCTCCCCGGGCGGGGGCTACGATCGTTTCACCCCTGTCCCCTGGCTTCCCGGAGCGGCGCGAGCTGCGACAGCTGGGAGTCGGGTTCATAGCTGATGGCCGACAGCAAACGCAGGAACCGATCCGCCGCGGTCTCGATGGTCGTTGGTTCGAAGAGCGCGGTGTGGTATTCGAGGTGGCCCCGGAGGGCTCCGTCGTCCGCAACCAGGTCCAGCGCCAGGTCGAACCGTGAGATCCCCGGGTCGATCCGCAGTGCCGTGGACTCAACGCCATCGAGTCGCAACGTCGGGGGCTCCGAGCCCACCCTCACGTTGACCTGAAAGATGGGATTGCGGGTGGGGTCTCGCGGCGGTGCCACCACCTCGACCAGCTTCTCGAACGCGAGATCGTGCTCGTAGGCGCCGAGCGCGCTGTCGCGGACGCGCCGCACCAGTTCCCGGAACGACGGGTCGCCAGATACGTCCGCGCGCAAGACCATCGTGTTCGCGAAGAACCCGATGAGATGCTCGAGCTCGACCCGGGTTCGGTTGGCGATCGGCGAGCCCATCACCACCTGGTCCTGACCGCTGACCGCGGAGAGCAGTGCCGCGAAGGCTGAGACGATCGTCATGAACGGCGTCGCTCGCTCCTGCCGGCCGATCCGGCGAACGGACTCGGCGAGGGGGCCGGGCACGACCACCGGATGCGTTGCCCCGGTGAACCCCGGAGCTTCGGGCCGGGGGTGGTCGGTTGGCAGGTCGATCGCGGCCGGTGCTCCTGCCAGGCGCTCCCGCCAGTACCCGGCTTGCGCCTCGAGCCTGTCGCCCTCCAGCGAGCGCCGTTGCCACAGCGCGAAGTCCGAGTACTGCAGCGGCAGCTCCGGGAGGTCGGGTTCGCCTCCCGCGCGGAAGGCCCGGTACGCCGCCGCGAGATCGTCATACAGCACGCCCTTCGACCAGCCGTCGCAGGCGATGTGATGGGCAATGAGCGCGAAGAGGTGCTCCTTGGGGCCGACATGCACAAGCGCCCCGCGCATCATCACGTCCTTGGCGAGGTCAAATGGCCGCCGCATCTCGCGGGCGAGCAGGGCCACCGCGGCCCGTTCACGCTTCTCCGAATCGGAGACGCCGCTCACGTCTTGGCGTGTGAGCTGCACGACCGGGCTCGCGAGCATGTGCAGCGAGGGCAGTCCGTTCGGGGCCCGGAAGGTGGTTTGCAGCGCCTCGTGACGGTCGACTACGAACTGCATCGCGCGCTCCAACGACGCAACGTCGAGCGGCCCGTGCAGCCGCATCGGCAGCGCCGCGCTATAGACGCTGCTTCCGGGATGGAGCTGATCGAGGAACCACAGACGTTGCTGGGGGAACGAGAGCGGAGCCGGGTCACCGGGGCGGCGCCGCGGTATCCGTTCCTCGTCCGGCGGCCCCGCGGCGGCGCGACGCTGCTTCAGGAGCTCGGCGAGATGCGCCTTTCGGGCCGGCGAAAGCCGCTCCACACGCCGGCCGAGCTTGCCCTCTCCCCCCCGGCCATGGAGGCGGCGGCGCTCCTTCACCGCCGTGGCGATGCCCTCGATCGTCGGAGTGCGGAAGAGCTGGTGCAGCGACACGTCCACACGGAGGTCGCGGCGCAGCCGCGTGGCCACCTGGCCGGCCAGGAGTGAGTCGCCGCCGAGCTCGAAGAAGTCGTCGTGCACCCCGACGTGTGCGAAGCGGAGAACCTCGGCCCACACGGCTGCGATTCGACGCTCCAGCTCGTTTCTTGGCTCCAGCCGGTCATCGGGACCTGTCAGCCGCGCTTTGTCCGGTCGCGGCAGCGCCGCCCGATCGACCTTGCCGTTCGAGGTGAGCGGGAGGGCATCGATCGTGACGATCGCTGACGGGACCATCCAGTCGGGCAGTGCCTCGCGTAGCCGGGCCCGCAGCTCCGTCGGGGGGGCCGCCTGGACATCGCGCACCACTGGCTTGGGCCCATCGGGAAACAGCCGCCGGTGGATGGCCGACTGGCCGAAGACCGGTTGCGAGTGCCAGGCCGTGTGGTCGAACGAGACGTGAGGCGCTCCGTTTCGTCGCAGTACTCCATGAACGCGGTACGTCGGGTTCAAGCCGTTGGGGAAGGTGGCCGTCACCGCCCCGCGCAGCGTGTCACCGGCGAGCACGTCCACGCCATCGTCGAAGACGGGAAGCCATACGGGCAGCCAGCAATGCTCGTGGTCGAGCGCGTCGAGCTCCGCGCCCGCCCCGGTGTGCAGGTGGAGCCAGGCCAGTAACCCGTGGATCCGCCCGTCGCGAGTCACCTCGAGGTCGAGCGGCGCTTCGTAATCGAGCTCGACCTCCTGTGTCAGATCCAGGTCCTCGAAGACGCCGGTGGTGGTTATGAGATCCTCTCGCAGGAGGCCGCGAAGGCAGAGCCGCAGATCGAAGGGGTGCCCGACCGACTCGAAGATCTTGTCCACGTAGGGTGCCGTGCCGCGTGAGAAGCCTGGCGCGTTCAGGAGCTCGTCGGTCAAGGTGACCCCGGCGACGTGCGTCACGCTTCGCTCCGGGATCACGGCTCCGTCGGTGCTCAGATGTGTGCGGATCGCGTTGGCCAAGGGCGCCATGCCCTCCGCCCCGCCGATCGCGCCGACCAGCTCCGAGACCGCCACCTCGGGTTGCTCCGGCAACTCGATGTCGCGGATGTCGCCCTCGAGCACGGTGATCCGATCGGCGAGGCCGAGCGCGTCCACGGTGCGTCGGGCCTCCGCGGCGGTATCGGGCAGAATGTCCAGCGCGTAGACATGTCGGGCCCCCTCCTCCACACACAGGCGAGACAGGATCGCATCCTTGCCGGTTCCGATGTCGAGCACGACGCGGTCGCGAACCGCAGCCTTGATCGCCTTGCGGTAGGCGGCGTTGCGGCGCTCGTCGCTGGTCATCGCGTGGTAGAGCACGTCGTCGTAGATCAGGTACTCCGCAACCGACGGCCACAGCTCCAGCCTGCGGCCGGACTCAGCGACGACGTAGCCGATGAGGCGGCGACCGCCGCCCAGGTCGTCGCGGGCTATGACCGCAGCGTCCCGGACACCCGGCTCTCGGCGCAGGGCCGCTTCGACCTCGCCTGGCTCGATCCGGAACCCTCGAAGCTTGAGCTGGTCGTCGATCCGGCCCAGGAACTCGAGCATGCCGTCCGCTGTCCAGCGCGCGCGATCGCCGGTGCGATAGAGCCGCTCGCCGGGCTTGCCCCAGGGGCTCTGCACGAACCTTTCCGCCGTCAGCTCGGGCTGACCGAGGTACCCGCGGGTCACCCCTACGCCCCCGACGCAGAGTTCGCCCTTCTCGCCGATCGCGACCGGCGCGAGCTCGGAGTCGAGCACGTGCAGCTCGCCGTTGCCGATCGGGGGGCCGAGCGGGACCGTCGGTGCCGGTGGCAAGGACCCCGTCACCACGAGGTAGGCCGCAGCCACCGTCGATTCCGTCGGGCCGTATCCGTTCACGAAACGCCGACCGGCGCTCCACCGGGCAGCCAACTCGCGGGGGCATGCTTCCCCAGCCGAGCAGACCACCTCCAGCTGGGGCAGGTCGTCGTCGGGCAGAACGGCGAGCACCGAGGGGGGGAGGGTGACCGTGGTGATCGGCGACGTGCGCAGCAGCTCCATCAGGTCCGGGCCTGGAGCGAGCTGCTCGGGCGTTGCGAGCACCAGGGTTCCGCCGCCCGCCAGGGTCATCAGGCATTCCACGACCCACGCGTCGAAGCTGAAGCTCGCAAACTGGAGCACGCGGCTCTCCGGCGTGACGGCGAAGACCTCGATCGCCTCGAGAACCAGATTCACCACTCCGCGATGCGGCACGAGCACGCCCTTCGGCCGGCCGGTGGATCCCGACGTGTAGATCACGTAGGCGAGGTCGTCGGGGTCCCCTGGCGCGTCGGGTTCGTGCGCGGCGGGCGACTCCGGGGCCGGGGGATCGTCGATGACGAGCACCTCGGCCTCAACCGTGGGGAGGTCGGCCACCTGGTGACTCGTCACCAACACGGCGCGGGGCGAGGCGTCATCGAGCATCAGCTCACGGCGCTCGAGGGGATACGCGGGATCGACCGGCAGGTACGCGGAACCCGCGCGCAGGACCGCGAGCATCGCCACGACTTGGGTGAGCGACCGCTCGATGCTGATGGCCACCACGTCATCCCTGCCCACGCCCAGCGCACGCAGCCTGACCGCGAGCGCCGCTGACCGCTCGACGAGTCCGCCGTAGGTGAGCCGCTCGTCCCCCAGCTCCACCGCGACGGCGTCTGGACGCGTGGCGGCCTGATCGAGGACCAAGGCGTCCACCCGCCTCTCCAGGTCCCGCGACGACGCGCGCCGGGTCCAACTCGGGTCGGGCATCGCGACGATCGACGACGCGTCCGATCTGGGTTGCGAGCTCACGAGCCCACGTCCGCTCGCCGAACCTGGACGTCTGCCCGAGCCTCGTGGCAGAGCGCTACGGTCACCCCGCCGGCCAGTCGCGAACAGTCGGCCAGCGTCCAGGGCAGCTCCCGCTCCGGTGCTGGCGCCGGGGATCGCAGCTCGGCCGGCTCGTCGGGCAGCAGCGACACGGCAAACGAGTCCAGGGGAAGCTGCAGGCCGCATCCAAGTGCCTTCACGTAGGCCTCCTTTCGCGTCCAGCAGCGCCGAAACGCCGCCTCGCGCGCGGGAGGCGCCAATCCCGCGAGTTGCGCCACCTCGGCCTCACAGAAGAACTGCCGCGCGACGTCGAGGTGCGGGAACCCCGGTTGGGGCAGCTCGGTGTCGATGCCGAGCTCCATCCCCACTGCAGTGGCTACCACGCCGACGCCGCCGGAGCCGGCCGCATTGAAGCGAAGTTGCGGGTGATCGGGAAGAAAGGGCTTGCCGGCAGAGCCGTAGCCGAAGCGCAGATGCAGCGGATCGCAGTCCAGCAGCTCTGCCAGCGTGCGGCGAAGCATTCCCCGGCCCGCGACGAACCGGCCGGCGTCGCGGGCAAAGCGCAAGCGCGCGGCTCGCGCCCGCTCGTCAGGTGAGAGTAGCTCGAGCAGCCGCGCGAGCTGCGCCGTATCCACGTCGAGGTCGTAGCGCCGTACCTCGATCATCGCTTGCCCTTCGACCTTGCCGGCGCGCGCCCCCGCGCTCACAGTCGACGTCACGAAGCACGCTCGGCCAGGCTCTCGCTGATCGCGGTCTCGAGCACCTCGGCCAGCTGACCAACGTGCGGCTCGAACAGGGCCACCGTGTGCGTCACACCTTCGGCGCCGACATCGTAAACGTCCACCCCACCGTCGGCGAACTCCCGCCAGCGCAGCCGGACATCCTCGGGTCCCACCTGGTCCACGGATCCGATCACCCGAATGAGCGTTACCCGCCCGCCGTAGCGCGGGCTCCGGTAGCCGGTCGCGGCGGCCTCGGTCATGTCCGTCATCACCTGCATGCTGGCGGGTACGCCGCGGCCCCGATCGATGTACACCCATTTGGCGAAGTGCCACCGAGCCTGCTTCCGGGTGCGGTGCCAGACGTTGCGAGCCGTGAGACGCAGCACCTCGACCCGCTCCTCCACGGAGGCGGCGCGAAACTCGCGCACTCGGCGGCCCAAGCGAGCGGAAACCGACATCTTCTTCCTCAAGCCGAACGGCTTGGCATCGATGAGTCCGACGAACGCCACGTCCTCGCCGGCCTCCTCCAGCTGATGCGCCATCTCGTGCGCGAGCACGCCGCCATAGCAGAGGCCCGCAAGCAGATAGGGCCCCGTCGGCTGCACCGTGCGTATCTCGTTGATGTAGAGGGTCGCCATCGAGGGAATGGACATCTCCGGGACCTGGACACCGTCGGCTCCCACCGCCTCCAGACCCCATGCCGGCTGGTCCGCATCGAGCCGGCGCACGAGGTCGCGGTAGATCAGGACCTCCCCCTCGAGGGCGTGCATGAGAAACAGGGCCGGCCGCTCACCATCGGGCTTCATCGAGACGAGGGGCCGCCAGGTGCGCTCCCCCCGATCGTCACGAATCACCTCGGCCAGGCCCCGGATCGTGGGCGCGCGGACCATCGCGGCGAGTCGCACGCGGACACCCAGGTCCCGCTCCACCTGCGTGAGCATCCGCACCGCGAGCATCGAGTGTCCACCGAGCTCGAAGAAGTCGTCGGTGCACCCCACCTCGGCCCCAAGAAGGTCCGCCCACACGGCGACCAGCACTCGCTCGGTCTCATCGGCGGGCTCGACCCGTCCCTGCTCGGCAACCTCCACGACCGGCGCCGGCAGCTCGTCCCGGTCGATCTTGCCGTTCGGCGTGAGGGGCAAGGCGTCGAGGGTCACGAACGCGGAGGGCACGGCGAAGGCCGGCAACCGTTCGGCGGCGAAGGAGCGCGCAGCGGTGGTATCGATCTCTGGCGCCCCGTCCTTACCTACGAGGTAGGCGACGAGCAGCGGATCCTCCTTCTCATCCAGGACCACGAGCGCACTCGCCACGGCGTCGTGTTCGAGCAGGGCGGCCTCGACCTCCGCAGGCTCGATCCGGAAGCCCCGCAGCTTGATCTGGGCGTCGGCACGGCCGATGAACTCCAGCAGCCCGTCGGACCGCCGGCGCGCGAGGTCTCCGGTGCGGTAGACACGCCCGATGCCAGGGCGGTCCGGGAAGGCTTCGGCAGTCGCGTCGGGGCGTTCGAGGTATCCGCGGGCTACTCCGGCCCCGCCGAGGTAGAGCTCGCCCGGGACGCCCACCGGCGCGGGCGCCCCATTGGCGTCGAGCAGATGGACATCGACGTTGGGCAGAGGCGAGCCGATCGGCAGCTCGCGGCCAGGCTCGCACCGCCACTCGGAAGGTGGCTCGAATGCGGTGGCCACCACGCTGGCCTCCGTCGGCCCGTAGGTGTTGATCCAGCGCACGCCGGGGGCGAGCGGCCGCCACGTCTCGAGCGCCTCGGTGGACGCCTTCTCGCCGCCCACGATCACGCAGCGCAGCGCGGCGTGGGGCGATGCCTCCCGCCCGGCAAGGTCTCGGACCCACTCGTGCCAGAACGCGGTGGGCAGGTCCATGACGGTGACCCGATGGTGTTCGAGCCAATCGGTGAGCCCCGGTCCCCCGAGCGGCATGTCGTCACCCCGAAGCACGAGGGCGGCTCCGTTGAACAGCGCGCAGAAGATCTCCTCGAGGCTGATGTCGAACGAGACCGACGAGAACTGGAGGATGCGATCCGTCTCCGAGATGTCGAATAGGTCGCTGGCGGCCAGGGCGTGGTTGACCAACCCGCGGTGCTCGAGCACGACACCCTTCGGGCTGCCGGTCGAGCCCGACGTGAAGATCACGTACGCGGGGTCGGTGGGCGCGGCAGGCGACGGCTCGGCCACGAGACCCTCTTCGGCGAGTGAGTCCGGGACTCCAACTGGCTCGACCCCAAGCTGCTCCACGAGCGACGCATGGACGGCATCAACCACGACGAAGTCCAGGCCCGCATCCTCCACCATGGCGCGCAGGCGGTCCTCGGGATAGTCGGCATCGAGCGGCACACAGGCCGCCCCGGCGTGAAGCGTGCCCAGGATCGTCACGAGCAGGTCGCTGGAGCGGTCGAGGCAAATCCCCACGCACGATCCCGCTCCGACGCCTCGCCTACCCAGCTCCTGTGCCATCGCGGCGGCTCGTCGCGACAGCTCGTCGTAGGTCAGTTCCCCGGCAGCGCTCGTCACGGCGATCCGGTCCGGTGCCCGTGCTGCCTGCTGCGCGAAGAGCCCGTGCAGCGTGGCGTCGGGGATCGCGGTGCGCGGGCCGTAGGCCGTGGCACCCAGCGCGTCGCGGTCATCGTCGGACATCAGCGGCAACTGCGACAGGCGCCGGTCCGCGTCGTCCAGGAGGCCCGTGACCAGCGTCTGGAACTGGCCCCGAACGCGCTCCGCGGTCGACCGGTCGAACAGATCGGTGTTGTACTCGAAGCTCGCGTGCAACCGTCCCTCGTGCTCGCCCATGCCGAGGCTGAGGTCGAACTTCGCAGTGCCCGACTCGGTGACCATCATCTCGACGTCCAAGTCCTGAAGCTTGAGCTTCTCGGGCGCGGCGTTCTGGAGCACGATCAGGGATTGGAAGATCGGCGAGTAGCTCAGATCGCGATGCGGCGCCACCTCTCGCACCACGTGCTCGAACGACACGTCCTGGTTGGCGTAGGCCCCCACCGCAACCTCGCGCACGCGCGCAAGCAGCTCGACGAAGGTCGGGGCGTCGGAGCAGTCGACGCGGAGCGCGAGCGTGTTGTTGAAGTACCCGATCATGCGCTCGACCTCGACGCGATTGCGTCCCGCCACCGGCGTTCCGAGCACGATGTCGTCGAGCCCGGCGAACCGGTGCAGGAGCGTCGACCACGCCGCGACCAGGAGCATGAACAACGTGACGCCGTGCTGCCTGGCGAGCGCGTGCAGGCCCGCGAGCTCCTCCTCCGAGAGCCACAGCTCCACGCGGCCGCCGCGGTGCGTGGCTATCGCCGGGCGAGGACGATCGGTAGGCAGCTCCAACAGCGCGGGCGCACCGGAGAGCACGCCGCGCCAGTAGGCCAGCTGGCGCTCCATCCGTTCTCCCGCGAGCCATTCTCGTTGCCAGACGGCGAAATCGGCGTACTCCAGCGGCAGCTCGGGCAACTCCACAGACCGTGCTGCGACGAAGGCCTGGTAGGCGGTGGCCACCTCGCTGAACCAGATGCCCTTGGACCACCCGTCCCAGACGATGTGGTTGGCCGACGTCATCAGGACGTGATCGTCGGGACCCAGCTCCACGAGCGTCACGCGCATGAGAGGCGCAACCGTCAGATCGAACGGTCGGCGAACCAGGTCCCGTAGAAGCTCGAGCAGTTCCTCTCCAGCCACGCCGGGGGCAGCTACGTACTCGATGGCCACGCGAGTGTCGTCGTTGATGATCTGCACCGGCACGCCGTCGCGCTGCTCGAAGGTCGTCCGGAGCGATGAGTGCCGCTCGGTAACCAGGTCGATGGCCCGCTGCAGCGCGTCCACGTCGAGGCGGCCACGCATGCGACGCGCGCCCGACGAGTTGTACGTGTGTGAACCAGGATCCATCTCGTGTACGAGCCACATGAGCTCCTGCACAAGGGAGAGGGACACCGGACCCTCGCGATCGCGCCGCACGATGTCCGGCGCGGCCTCGTGAGGCGTCTTTCGCTGCAGCAGCCGTTTTTCCAGCGCCGCCCGCTTCTCGGGCGAGAGCTGGGCGAGCCGCTCCTCGAGCGTCGCGCCGTCACGCACGTCAGCGCCGAGAGCGTCGCTCATGGGGTGCCCTCGAACTCCGCGAGGAGCGTCTCCAGGTCGTCGTCGCCTGCCAGCAGGTTGGACACCTTGGTGGCCAGCGCCGCGATGGTCGGCGCGGCCCAGACGTCTTGCAGCGGCAGGTCCACGCCCAGCGCCTCCTGGATCCGCACCACGCCGCGGGTGATTAGCAGCGAGTGGGCGCCGAAGTGAAAGAGGTTGTCGTCCACGCCGAGGTCGCGCCGGCCGAGCACCTCGCACCAGATGTCCGCGAGGGCGTCTTCGACCGGTGTTCGGGGTGCCGTGGTAGCTGGGCGCTCACCGGGATCGGGCTCGGGCAGGGCTGCGCGGTCCAGCTTGCCGTTGGGCGTGAGCGGGAGCTCGCCGAGCAGCACGGTCGCGCTGGGCAGCATGTAGCTGGGCAGCGTTTGTGCGAGGTGGTCGCGCAGCTCCATGGGCGTGGTGTCGCGGGCAGGCACCACGTAGGCCACGAGCCTTCGGTCCTCGGGCCGGTCCTCGCGCACGACCACGGCCGCCTGTCGCACGGCGTCGTGGGTTTCCAGTGCGGCCTGCACCTCCCCCAGCTCGATGCGAAACCCGCGGAGCTTGACCTGATGGTCGTTGCGCCCCAGATACAGCAACGCGCCGTCCGACGGCCGACGGCGCGCGCGGTCACCCGTGCGGTACATCCTCGCCCCCGGGCTGAACGGGTCAGACACGAAGACGCTCTCCGTCAACTCCGGCCGGTTGTGGTAGCCGCGGGCCACCCCGGCTCCGCCGATGCACAGCTGGCCCACCACGCCGGGCGGCACCGGTCTGTCCCACGCGTCCAGGACGTAGCACGCGGTGTTGGCGATCGGCCAACCGATCGGAATGTCGCGATCCTCTGGTCGCACACGTCCGCCGGCCGACCAGATTGTGGTCTCGCTCGGGCCGTAGAGGTTCCAGAGCTCGGCCACCCGCGACGTGAGCTGCGACGCAAGCGCCGCCGGCAAAGCCTCGCCGGTAGATACCGCACGCAGCCCCGGTGCCCCGGGCCAGCCGTTGTCGATCAGCAGCCGCCACGTGGAAGGTGTGGGCGTCATCAGCGTCGGCCTCTCACTCGCAATGAGCGCGGCGAGCGCGCGGGGGTCGGCGCCCACGCCGTCCTCGGAGATCACCACGCGACCTCCAGCCAGCAGCGGCGCGAACAACTCGGCGGCGGACACATCGAACGCCAGTGTGGTGACTGCGAGCACCACGTCCTCGGGGCCGACGCCCGGTTCGCGGCACACGCTGGCGAGGACGTTCAACAGGTTGAGCTGCTCCACAACGACCCCCTTGGGCCGACCGGTGGAACCGCTCGTGTAGATGATGTGCGAGGCATCCGTGGGCGCCGCGGTGCGGGCCGGGGGCCGGGCAGCTCGCGTCCCGGCCTCAAGCGAGATGCGCCGGGGCCCGTCACCATCGATGCCATCCGTCCCGTCGGAGATCACCGCCACGCTGGCGGAGTCCTCGAGCATGTAGGCGATGCGGGCCGCCGGCAAGGCGGGATCGAGAGGGAGGTAGGCGCACCCGGCGCGATGAACGCCGAGCGGTGCCGCGAGCAGGTCGGTGGACCGAGGGAGGTGGATGCCGACGACAGATCCTGGCGGAACCTCGGCGTCCACCAGCGCATGGGCGATGGCATTCACGCGCTCGTCGAGCTCCCGGTAGGTGAGCGCGTCCGCTCCGCACGCCACCGCGGGAGCATCCGGTCGTTCGCGCGCGCGGGCGGTGAGATGCTCGTGGAGGCAGCCGTCCGGGATGGGAGCCGCCGTGGCCGTGATCCCATCCGTCTCGCTGCGGAGCTCCTCGTCGGACAGCAGCGGCAGAGCGTCGATGGGCGTGTCGGGCGAGGCAACAGCCGCCGTGAGTAGGCGCCGCAGGTGGCCGGACATCCGCTCGATGGTCTCGGGCTCGAACAGGTCTCGGTTGAACTCCCACAGGAGGCGCACCTGGTCTCCGCGGACCGAAGCATCAAGGGCCAGGTCGAACTTCGCGTTGCCGGGGTCGATGTCCACCGCCGTAACCTCGAGGTCGTCCAGCGCGGGCGCGTGGTCGGCCGGACGCTCGATGAAGTTGAACAGCACCGAAGCCAGCGGAGGACGACTCAGGTCACGGCCGTCGGACAGGTCGTCCACCAGACGCTCGAAGGGCACGTCCTGATGCTCCAAGGCGCCGATCACGGTCTCGCGCGCGCTCGAAACAAGATCGCGGAAGCTCGGGTTTCCGCTCGCATCGGTTCGCAAGACCACCGTGTTGCCGAACATCCCGATCAGATCGTGCAGCTCGGGGCGGGTGCGCGACGAGACCGGTGACGCAACCGCCACGTCGGCTTCGTCCGAATACCGCTCGAGCAACGTCGTGAGCCCCGCCAGCAGCACCATGAACAGCGTGGCCCCCTCCTCGCGCGAGAGCTTGCGCAGCCCCTCGAGCGTGCGCCTGTCCACCATCCCCACGTGTCGCTGGCCTCGAAAGGAGAACACCGGCGGCCGAGGCGCGTCATACGGAAGCGCGAGCTCGCCGGGAATGCCCGCCAGTTGCCGCCGCCACCACCCCAGCTCGTTCTCTCGCTCCTGGCTCGCGTTGCGCTCACGTTCCCACTCCGCGTAGTCCCCGTAGCGCACTGGCAGGTCTCGCAAGGCGGGCCCGGACCCCGCCCGAGCCGCGGCGTAGCGGACGCCGAGCTCGTGGAACAGGACACGCTTGCTGCCCTCATCGGACGCAATGTGGTGGATGGTGATCACCAGGAGATGCTCGGCCTCGCGTAGGCGCACGAGGCGGGCGCGCAACAGCTGCCCCCCAGCCAAGTCGAAGGGACGTCGCACCTCGGCATCCACGATGGCCGTGGCCGCGGCGTCGGGGTCGGGCTCCGTAGCGACATCCGTCTGCTCGATCCCAACGGGAAGGGTCGGGACAGCGCGCTGGACGGGCTCGCCGTCCTCAATCGCGATCGCCGAACGCAGCACGTCATGGCGCTCGACGATCCCGGTGAGGGCGGTACCGAGTGCGGCCATGTCGAGCGGGCCGCGAATCGACAGGACGCGCGGAACGTTGTAGGCCGTGAGACCGGGATGCAGCCGATCGAGCAGCCAGAGGCGCTGCTGGGCTGACGACAGGACGAATGCGCCGTCGCCCTCGCGGCGGACCGGACCCGCATCACTCGACTGCGACGCTGTCCGCCGGCGCGCCAGACGCTGTTGGAGCAGGGCGCGTTTCGCGGGCGACAGCTCCGCTTCGCGGTCGGCAGGCCCGGGTGCGGCCGGCTCCTGCCGTCTATCGGTCGCCATCTCGCGTGCCCTCCTCCGCGCTCAGCAGCTGCTCCGCCTCCTCGTCGGAGAGTCCCTCGAGCTCGTCGAGCAGCCCGGCGAGCTCATCGTCGTCATCGGCGGTCGACGAATCCACCTGGGCGGAGTCGACGGCGCCCGCGAGGTCACCGAGGCGCGGCGCCGTGAACAGGGTGTGCAGCGGGAGCTGCACCCCAAACTCGTCGCGGATTCGAGCGATCACCTGCGTGGCCAGCAATGAGTGGCCGCCGAGCTCGAAGAAGTCGTCGCGGCTGCCGACGCGCTCGAGCGACATCGCGTCTGCCCATATCGCTGCGAGCCGGCGCTCGGTGTCGCTGGCCGGCTCGACGTAGTCGCGGTCCGCGCCGGCCCCAGGCTCCACCGGCGGGAGCGCGGCCCGGTCGAGCTTGCCGTTGGCCATGAGCGGCAGCGAGTCCAGCGCCACGATCACGCTGGGCACCATGTACTCGGGCAGCTCGGCGCGCACGTGCATCCGCACGTCGTCGAGGTTGACGTTCGCGTGCGCAGGCACCACGTACCCGGCCAGGCGCAGGTCTCCGCTGGCATCTTCCTGCGCGGCCACGGCGGCGCGCTCCACGGCCTGATCGCGACCGAGCGCCGCCTCGATCTCACCGAGCTCTACACGGAACCCCCGGATTTTGATCTGTCCGTCCGCGCGGCCCAGGAACTCCAGGCTTCCGTCCGCCAGCACCCGGACTACGTCGCCGGTCCGATAGACGCGGTGACCGGCAGACGACTCGATCGGATCTGCCACGAACCGCTCCGCGGTCTGCTCTTCCTGATTGCGATAGCCGCGCGCCAGACCCGCCCCCCCAATGAGGAGCTCGCCCGGAACACCCGCCGGCACGAGCGCATCGTGCGCGTCGACCACATAGGTGCGGGTGTTCGCGAGCGGCCGACCGATCGGGGCGGTGGCGGCCGGCACGGCGGCACCCGCCCTCCCCTCGATGTCGAAGGTCAGGGAGCCCACGGTGGTCTCGGTGGGGCCGTAGTGGTTTGTCACGCGGCAGCTCGAGAGCGTGCCCACACGTTCGATCAGCTCCCACGGAGCGGCCTCGCCCCCGAGCACGAGCTGGTGCTGGGGCAACACGCGCTCGTCTCCCGATGCGAGCAACGCCGCGAGGTGCGAAGGCGTGATCTTGAGCACGTCCACGGGACGGTCGGCGACGTGTGCGGCATAGGCCGCACCATCCATTGCGGCGTCCACCGGCACGAGCTCAAGACACCCGCCGGTAGCCAGGGCTCCGAACACGCTGGTGTTGCCCAGGTCGGTGCTGAGCGTCGTGACGAGCCCGAACCGACGTGGGCTCTCGGCCCAACCGAAACGGTCACTCACCGCCGACACGTAGTTCCCGATCCCGGCGTGGACGGCCTCTACGCCCTTCGGGACGCCCGTAGACCCCGACGTGTAGATCACGTAGGCCACGTCGTCGGGTTGGCTCACGTGCTCGGGGTTCGGCTC
Source organism: Solirubrobacterales bacterium (assembly GCA_038237685.1). Lineage (GTDB taxonomy): Bacteria > Actinomycetota > Thermoleophilia > Solirubrobacterales > Thermoleophilaceae > JAAYBF01. The sequence continues at coordinate 23,686 of JBBRYL010000007.1, forward strand.
CTGCGAATCCGGCGCCAGCTCGTCCATGCGGAGGACCGCGACCGGCGGATCGGGAAGCAGCCCGGCCTGTGCGGCATCGGTGAGGATCACCGCGCAGCCTGCATCCTCGAGTTGGAACGCGATCCGCGACTCGGGATGGTCCGGGTTCAACGGGACGTACGCCGCACCGACCTTCCACGTACCGAGCACCGCCGCGATCAGGTCGGGCGAACGGTCGATCAGCAATGCCACCGCACTTCCACGGCCGACACCCGCCCGGGTCAGCGCGCGGGCAACGCCGTTTGCCCTGCGGTTGAGCTCCGCGTAGCTGACCTGGCCGTCGGCAGAGGACACGGCCGGGGCCTCGGGCGTCTGCTCGGCCTGTGTCTCCAAGCGGTGATGGAGCATCGGCTCGTCCACGTCGAGCACGGGACCGGCCGCAACCTGCTCGATCAACCACGTCCGCTCTTCGGCCGGCAGCACCTCGAGCTGCCAGACGTCGGCATCGGGGTCAGCCACGGCGGCCCGGGCGAGGGTCGCGAGACGACCCGCCACCCGATGTGCATCATCCGCCGTAATGCTGTGGGCGTCGTAACGCAGCTGCACGGCCCCGTCCTGGCACACGAGGCTGGCCTGGAGCGGTATACCCGGGTCGATGGCGGCTCGTGTGGTGCACTCCAGAGCCCCAATGATGCCCCCGAAGGATCCGGAGGGCGCCGAGAAGCCGACGCGACTCGTGATCGAGGGGGCACTGCCCAACCGTTCACGCTCATCTTCCGCCGCGCCGCGAGCGCTCTTCACCCCATCGAGGAGCGCGGCGAAGCTTGTGCCGGCTGCGATATCGACCCGTATGGGCAGATCCCGCTCGTAGGGGCCGAGGGCCCGCGTGGCCTCCTCGAGGGGCCGGCCGTGGTCACGCAGCGCGACATCCACGGACTCGCGACCGGACATGCGCGCCAGAAGCGCCGTCCACAACGCCAGCACGCGGTCAGCGAGATCGTCTCCCCTCGCGAGTTGCTCCACGACGTCTCGGTCCAGCGGGACCGCTACGAGGGCGTCGGGTGTTCCGGCACCGGGTTCTCCGGCCAGCGGGATGCGCGTGGGCTCCTCCCCGTCGGCTGCCACGGGCTCGACGCCCTCGAGCACCGACGCCTGCCACGCGGCATAGTCGACGTACTGCAACGGCTCGGACTCGCTGTCGCCCCCGAGCAGTTCCGCACCGAGCAGCTCCAGGCTGCGGCCGTCGAGGATCGTGGCCAAGGCGTTCAGAACGAGCACGTACCTGTCGGCCCCGACGTGGACCAGCGTGGCCCCGAAGAGCGGGCCGTTGTTGGCGTCGAGGTGGTCGGACGCCGAAGCGAGGGCGGCGATGCGCTCGTCCTGCTGTTCGGCCGGCAGGTCGGTCAGGTCCAGGACGCCGAGGTCGTGGGAGGCGCGGTCGGCGACCACCTGGAACGGAACTCGCCTGCCGGCGGGGAGCGTGAATCCCGTCCGGAGAACCTCGTGGCGCTCAACCGCTGCCGCCATCGCAGCGCGCAGATCCTCGAGGTCCAGCGGACCGTGCAGGTCGAGCACGCGGCACGCGACCGGCATCGCGGAGGCACCGAAGTCCAGCCATAGGCGCCGCTGCTGCGTCGCAAGCTCGAACCCGCTGTTTACGTCCGTCGACAAGATACGCCCCCGCTAACCGTTAGTTGGACATGCCACTTCGTGAGGTGCCGTCCCTGAAGCCGTCACCCGAAATGACGAAGTCGCATGACGAATTTTAGCCTTTGTGTACCCGGTGTTCCATTGTCGCGGTTCCCACACCGGGTCAGAAAAGTTCAGATGCTCGTCCATGAGTTCCATGCCCCTTCGGTCGAGCGCCGCGCTCGACGGTCGCCGCGTCCGTGGCGAGAGATCGTCTGCGTATAACGGTACGCGAGATTTCGCGTTCTCGCCACCCGGTCTGTTTCGATGGCGTGGCCGCCTCCCGCGGCGGTAGTCTCGGCGCCCGTGTCTCAGCGAGATATAAGCGTCTCAGTCGTGGTTCCCACCTATCGTCGGCCCTCTGATCTCCGGCGATGCCTCACGGCCCTCGCCGCCCAGACCCACATTCCGGACCAGACCCTGGTGGTACTCCGGACCAGCGACTCCGAGAGCGCGGCGGTGCTCACCGAGTGGGACGAGAGCGTCACATCGATTCGTGTCGACGAACCCGGCGTGGTGGCCGCGTTGAACGCCGGCGTGGCCAGGGTCACCTCCACCGTCGTCGCCTTTACGGACGACGACGCCGAGCCACACCCCGATTGGCTCGAGCGCCTGCTCTCGCATTACCGGGAATGTTCCAACGTGGGAGGAGTGGGCGGTCGAGACACGCAGTTCTTCCCCGGTTCCGACCGCGAGGTATGGAATCTCTCGGGTGTCGGGCGTGTACAGCTATTTGGCCGGGTTATCGGCAACCACCATCTGGGCCGCGGCCAGTCGCGCGACGTGGACCTGCTGAAGGGCGCCAACATGAGCTACCTCACGAGCGCGCTGATCTCGCCGCCATTCGACCCGCGACTGCGGGGCCGCGGCGCACAGGTCCACAACGAAGTCGGGGTCGCCCTGGGCCTCCGTCGCGCTGGGTGGCGCATCGTCTACGACCCGTGCGCGGTGGTCGACCATCGCCCGGGCGAGCGGCTCGACGAGGCCGGGCGGGGGCAGTTTCAACCGGCAGCGCTAACGAACGCGGTTCACAACGAGACGCTGGTCCTGCTCGATTTCCTCAACCTCCCGCGCAGCGTCCTCTTCGTCTTCTGGACCGTTCTCGCCGGCACCAGCGGCCGGCCGGGTCTGGCTCACACACTCCGACTCGTGACTCGCAGGGACCGTCACGCGCTGGCCAAGCTGCGGTGCACCATGCGGGGCCGGATCGCGGGGTTGGCCACCGCCCTGCGCGGGCGGCGAGGCGATCAGCGCCGATCGTGAAGCCGGTGCCGGCGGGCGCGGCGAAACGCGCCGGCCCTCAGGCACCGGTACCGCATACTGCCCGCAACCGGTCGATTGCACGCTGTTCTCGACGGCGATCCCTGCGCGTCAGCGACTGATCGGGCTCGAAAGCGACGCCGAAGTTGATGCGTCGCCGTGCCTCGTCCAAGACAGCGGTCTTCAGCGCCTCCCAGGGTGGGTCCCCGCGGTGTTCGTCCTCGGCGGCGCCGTAGAGCGAGGCAAGCTCCCGATCCGACACGGTCCGAACGCGAGCGCGGGCCTGCGAGAGGGCGTCGTCGTCCCGGTCCGGCCGGGGCGGCGGCGGATCGGCGGGCAGAAGGCCTGCCGGGCCGGACTCGGATGGTGCCTCCTCCGCCTCCTCCAGCCCGGCATCGGCCGTGGCCACCGGCGCGGGAGCCTCGGCGGTGGCCTGCGGCGCATTCATGACGTCTGCAGCAGCATCGCCGCTCGCGATCTGGGGAGCCTCCGGCGCCGGCCTCTCCAGCGCCTCCTGCGCCGGGCGCGTGTGAACCTGTGTGCGCGCCACAACGGACCGGAGGCGGTCCGACTCGCGCGAGACGCCCCTCACCAGCGCTCCGAGCTCCTGCTCGATCGCCCTGAGGCGCTCGACCACCCGCGCAGTCTCCGCCTTCGCGGCCTGGGTGGTGGCCGAGCCGCGCTGTTCGGACGAGCGCTCCATCTCGGCGGCGGATCTCCGTGCCGAGTCGACGATGGTCGCCATCTGCTCGCGGAGCACGTCCCCCGCACGGTCCACCATCGCGTGCACGTCGTCCTCAGATGTCTCGCCCGGTGGCATCTTTGGTGCCTACCCCCTGCGTCGTTCGAGGCTGCCGGAGAGGCTGTCGGTGTCCTTGCGTAGATCGCTTACCAGCTTGCCCAACTGTCCTTCGATCGAGTCGATCTGCTTCAGGACGTTGTTGGCGGCCTCGAGGGCCTGGGCGCGAAGGTCATTTGCCTCGCGCTCGGCCTCACGCTCTATGTCCTCGGCCCGCGCCTGCGCGGCGTCGACGATCGACCGGACATGGTCGGTGACGATCGATCCCGCGCGGTCCGCGGCCTCGATGGTGCTCTGGAAATCATGCTTTGTGGCCACTGTTCTCCCTGCTCTGCTCGGACTCGTCGGTAACATCCACCGACCCGGCTGACACGAGACAGTACCGAAAACGCCCCTCCTCGTCGGTCATGTGTCTAGACCCGGGGACATCAGCTTGAGGACCTTGCCGCCCTACGCGATAGGGCGTCCATGCTTCCGCCCCGCTCCTGGATTCTGCCCGCCCTGGCAGCAACGCTCGTCCTCGCGGCACTTGCCCCCTCGATGGCCTCGGCCGATACGTGGCACTCGGTGGATCGTCCCATTGATCCCTCCTACCAGACGGCACAACCGTTCGGCGCCCGCTCGAACTGGCTCCAGATGTGGCGCGCCTACATGGACACCCCGCCGGCAACCAAGCTGCGCGACGGCCTGGGCATGAACCTGAACCAGGTAGGCCAGACGCGCCAGGTCCAGGCGGTGGCGCCGCTGCTCGCCGACAGCGGCATCAAGCGGGTCCGCTATGAAATCAACTGGAACTCGGTCTCGACGACGCAGCCGATGAGCTGGGCGTTTTCTTCAACCCGACCCTCGCTCCAGGCGATTCACGATGCCGGGCTGCGTCCGCTCATCCTCCTCAACATGAGCTCGGGAGGTCCCTGCCCCAACACGGCGTGGAAGGCCACGCTGACCCAGCCGGCGCGAGCAGGCGACACGACCATCAAGCTCGACAGCGCATCGGCCGCCAAGGTCAAGCCGGGGTACACCGGCCTCGACCAATCGAGGATGGCCGCGGGCGTTCTGTTCAAGAACGTGGCAAATGATGGCACGGTCACGCTATCCCGCCCACTGCCCCAGGATGTAGCGGCGGGACCCCAGTCGGTGACCACGCTCGCCTTCGAGCCCTTCGCCCAGCCGCAGCTGGCCGACGGCAGTCCCAATCCTAGGTTCGCGCGGACACTGCAGGGCTGGCTGGACTACGTCGGGTTCACCGCACGGGAGGTGCGTGACGTCATGGGCACCGATGACTTCGACATCGAGATCTTCAACGAGATGGGCTGGGGCGCTTTCCTCAACATCGGCAAATACTACGCCAACGTTCCCGACCCCGGCTCGAAGGGCAACGTGGCCGACGCCGTCCTGAGCCGAACGGTGGCCTATCTGCGCGACCCGGCCAACGGCGTGCCCAACGTCAAGATCGGTGACGGCTTCGCCAACCAGACGCCCAACGTGTCGGGCGCCGACACACCTGTGGGACTCACCGCACTGGACAAGCATCCCTATCCGCCCCGCTACGACCTGCCGACCGGCTCCGCGACCTGGAACCACAGCATCCAGCCGATCGACGCGCTCGGCAACGGGAACTACACGCTCGGACGAAACGCGGCCGGCAACTCGACCTACACCGACAAGTTCTTCCCCAACTACCGCGCGTACTTTCCGGAGTGGTCTCTGACCGGGACGCAGACCGAGAGCGTGATCCGGGAAATGACCCCGATCACGAACTCAGTCTACGGGCGGCCGCACGGACGCTCCGCGGCACCCAGCGGACGGTCCTCCACCGAAACCTGGATCACCGAGATCAATGTGGATCCCACCGTCAGCAACGGCGATCCCGACCCACTGTCGCTCTCGGACTACGACCACATCCACGCCAAGGTGGCACTGCGCACCTATCTCTCCTACATCAACAAGGGCGCCGAGATGGTCCAGATCTTCGGCGTCAAGGACGCGCCCCAACTCAGCTCGGTATCCCCCGGCTTCTTCGACGCCGCCGCGGCGAACGGATGGCGATACCCCGGCACTGCGACCGGTGGGCCCACGATGGACGCCATCCGGCGCTTCGCGGGCACCGTGAAGGACGCCCAGACGATCAGCCGGCCCCGGGCGCTGACGCTCGACTCCATCAGCGACAACCACGATCACGTCCAGTTCACCGGCGACGGCACTGCGAACCATCCCAACCTGTTCAACCGCGACGTGCTCGCCGTGATGCCGTTCCAACTCGATGCCCACCGTTTCGTGGCCGGCGTCTACGTCATGACCCGCGACGTGACCAAGGTCTACGACCGGTCGCTGCCCACCAGCGACCCCCGGCGAACCGATCAGCCGCCCGAGACCTATCGCTTCCAGATCGGCGGTGTGCAGGCCGATCACGTGCAGGCCTCGGCCACGGACCCGCTGTCGGGCAACTCGGTGCCGGTCAGCGTCGTAGCTCGCAACGACGACAAGGTGACGTTCGAGATGCAGGCCAGCGACTCTCCGCGCATGCTGACCATCGACGACAGTCCGTCCAACGACGCCCCAAAGAGACACTCCCGCCTGCGGGCGACTGTGCGCCTGCGCACGCTGCGCCGCAAGCCCCACGCCACGGCCGACTTCCTCGTTGCGTGCTCGGACTTTTGCAGGGTGCGCTGGTCTGCCCGCGGCAGGCGGACACGCAGCGGCTCGCGGGGCCTGCGCCGCGGCAATCGGAACACGGTGAGCATCCGACTTCCCGACGGTTTGAAGCCGCGTACCAGCGTCCTCGTGCAAGTACTGAACGGCAGCGGGGCGGTGGTGGCCCAGACCAGGCACACCGTCGCCGCCCGCCGTAGCAGCTAGCGGACCGACCCACGGCGCCTGGCGCGACCGCGCCGCCCTGCACGTAGGCTGTCACCCCGACCGTGACGTCGCTACCGGCCGAGCCACCCGTCGCCCAAAGACGCTTCGTAGCCGGAGACCCCCTGCGCGCCTTGGCGGCCCTCGCGGTGTTCGCTTTTCACCTCGACCTCTACATCGGGCGGACCCAGCCCGGTGCCGAGTTGAGCTTCGGGAGCGCCGTGCACAGGCTCGCGAGCGGGATGAACACCGGAGTGTGGGTGTTCTTCGTGCTGTCCGGCTACCTGTTGGGGAAGCCCTTCCTGGCGCCGTACCTGCAGGGCACCGCTCCACCGGACGGGGGCGCCTTCCTGCGAAACCGGGTACGCCGGCTGGTTCCGGCGATGTGGCTGCTGATCCTGGTGACCACTGCCGTCGAGGGTCTCCAGGGCGAGCAGTGGTGGCGGGTGATCCAGGCCATGCTCTTCGCGCAGGTCTACGATACGAGCGCCTTCAGCGAGCAGGTGTCGCACCTGTGGACGCTGGACGCCGAGATGCTCTTCTACGTCGGGCCGGTCGTGGCATCGCTGGCGATTGGGCGCGCGACGTCCGGGAGCAGCGCGCCCACGCGCCTGCGAATCGCACTCGGCCTCACGATCGCCGTGGGCGCGGTGAGCCTGGTTCTCCGCGCGACGCTGGCGCACACCACGGCAGCGGCCCAGCTGCCGCCGATGGTCATGGTCGGGTTCGTCCCGGGACTGCTCCTTGCGATCTTCGAGGACCAGCTGCGCCACGCTCTCCGCGCGCGGTCGACCGGCCTGGTGTGCGGGTCCGGATTCGCCCTCGGGGTGGCTGTGGTCGGCGCAGGCGCAGTCCTGGGGTCGGCGCCCCTCGTGGTGCGCAGTGTCGCGGCCGTGGTGGGCTCCGGCCTGGTCCTGGCTGCCACGTTGTGCTGGGAATGGTCGGGCCGTCCGGCGGTGCGCCTTCTTGACAATCCCGTGCTGCAGAGCCTGGGCCAACGGTCCTACTCGTTCTACCTGTGGCACCTCCTGGTGCTGCACGAGCTGGCGCTGCACCTCGCGCCGCACCTGTCGGGCAAGAGCTTCGTGGGTGGCACGGCAGCGCTCGGACTCGTCATGACACTCATCATCACGGAGGGCTCGTACCGATTCGCCGAACGGCCCTATCGAAGCCGCCACGAACGCTGGCGCGGGTAGTCTGGCGCCGATGCTGAGTCCTGAGGAGCTGTTCTGGGCGACCCAAGCGCTCAAGGTGGACAGAACCAGTGCAGAGATCGTCGAGCGACTTGAGCGCGAAGAGATCGACGTCATGCTCGTCAAGGGACCGGTCATCGCAGCGTGGCTCTACCCCGGCGAGGTCCGCGGCTACGGCGACTCCGACCTCCTCGTCGGTCCCGCCGACTGGGATCGGGCCGTCGCCCTCCTCACCGACATCGGGTTCCGCGACTTTCTCGGTCCGCTCGAGCACCCTCGGATGGAATCTCAGGCCGGGACGGGGTTCGTGCGCGACGCCGACAACGTGGACCTCCACGCAACGCTCGCCGGATTCGATGCCGATCCACAACGGGTCTGGGACACGCTACGAGGGCGCTCGAGCTCGATGAGCATCGGTGGGCGCGAGATCCGGGTCCCGGACCGCGCCACCGTCCTGGCCCATATCGCCCTCCATGCCGTCCACCATGTGGAGGGCAAGCCGATCGAGGATCTTCGCCGCGCTGTCCGGACCGCGACCGAGGAGGAATGGCGGGCGGCGGCAGCGCTCGCTTCGGAGCTCGACGGCCAAGCGGCACTCGCCAGCGGAATCCGGCTCGATGCCGACGGCGAACGTGTTCTGCGCATCATCGGGCTCGACTCCGCAGGATCGATCTACTTCGATCTGCGCACGGCACGCGTGCCCCTCGCGGAGGGGATGGACGAGCTCCTCGCCCCAGGCCTGAGCTTGAGAGAGCGCGCGGGAATGGTCGGGCACGAGCTCATCCCGAACCCCGACTTCATGCGCTGGTGGAGTCCGCTGGCGCGCCGCAGCCAGCGCGGGTTGATGGTGAGCTACGTGTGGCGATGGATCTGGCTGGCGTCGCGCGCGCCGGCGGCGCTCCGCACGCGCAAGCGCGTCAGAAACGCGTGGCGCTAGCCGATTCGCTCCTCGGGGCCGATCTTGAGGATTCCCATGCCCACCCCGCTCTCCTCATCGAGGATGAGCTCGACCGCCTCCCCCCGGGAGCGAACTCCGAGCTTCCGGAATGCCGACGAGAGATGGCTCTTGACGTTGCTCTCAGTCACGTAGAGCCGTGCCGCGAGCTCGGCGTTGCTGAGTCCCAGGACCACCATCGCAAGCATCTGGCGTTCCCTGGGCGACAGGGACGCCCGCTTCGCGAGCCCGCGAATAGCGACGGGGTGTACCGACTGGCCGCGATCCACCGCCACGAGAGTGGCCAGCAACGTGGCGTCGAGCGTGTCACGCATGACCACCCCTTCGAGCCTCTCGGCCAGCGCGCGAGCCCCACGCACCGAGGGCATGCTGTCGAGCACGGCGACGGTAGGGAGCCGCTCGCGCGCGCTCAGCGACGAGAACTCGGCAAGCTCCGCCTTCGTGGCAGACCACCATCCGACGATCCCGACCGAGGCGGCCGAACCGGCGTCCGCGAGCCCCAGTGCAGGCCAGCAGCCGATCGAGTCAGAGAGGAGGGTCACCGGCGGAACGGGCGCTTCGAAGCCCACGTTACGTATCCTACAACGTCAAGCGGCCGCTGAAAGCGGCCGCTTGACGCACTACCTGTACCCGTGGACTACGGGCTGGTGGTGACCGGATCGGTGATGACGTTGGTGCCAGCGTTGAAGTTGCCGTCGAGCAAGGTCTTGGCAACCTTGGCGGCGGTCAGGTCTTTGAGATCGCCGTGATCGACGATCTGCGGAGTGGTGTAGTCGTTGTTCATGAGACATACCCTAGGCCATAGGTCGCGCAACCGGCGACCAGGAAAAGTTCACTCTCGGGCCGCCACGAGCTCCCCGATCGAGCGTTCCACTGAGCCCTCGTCCGCGAGCGATTCCAGCCAGCACTGGATCATTCCGAGGTTGAAGAGCCTGTTCGACCGGACGGCCCGAAGCCAGTGCGTGTCCGGCCGCTGATCGAGTATCCGGCCCAGGGTCTGCTCGTCGACATAATCCCGGATCTGTGCGTCGGGCCGCCGCAGTCGCTTCTCGAGCCACCCGCCCTCGGCGCCTTCCATCCGCTCGAGTGAAAGGTCGGTGAAGAAGCTCTTCTCCCGGCGGCTGAGGACGGCGGGAGCGATGCGACCGACCATGGCATCTCGCAGGAGGGCGCGATCTCTGCCGCGATCGTAGGCCCCCTCGGGAGGCAACCGGAGGATTGCCTCCATCAGCCCCACGTCGTGACAAAACGGATGGCGCTGATCGACCCCGCCGTCGAGCGCGTCGCGGCGAAGGTGCCCGGAGACATCGAGCAGTTCCCCATTGACCAGCCATTCCTGTGCCAACGCCGTCCACCAGAACGGTTCGGCTCGTCGCTTGAACCGCCACGGATCCTCGCGCGCCGCTACCGCGGGGCGGTCTCCGTCGGGCACGATGTTCCCTGTCAGATCGGCCAGCGGCCGCCGCGCTCGGTTCCAATCCTGAACCGCGACGGGCAGGGCTCCGCGCAGTCCATAGATCTTGAGGGCGCGCCACCGGACACGCAGGTCGAACGGCGAGGCGATCGGTGGCAGCCTGCCGCTCAATCGCCACCCCGACAGGAGACGTCCCCGTCGCAACATGTCCCCAATCAGGTAGGGCTGCAGGCCGAAGATCTCGTCGCCCCCCTCGCCGTCGATCAGAACGTCGGCCCCGGATTCCCGGACGGCGCCCATCAGGCCCCTCCACACGAAGATGTTGGGAGATGCCGGCGGAACTCCCCACTTGGCGATGTAGTCGAGGGCGGGCACGAGCACGCTGCGCGCCGAGAAGCGAGTCCGGTGGAGCTCTAACTCGCCGAATTCCGCAGTGGCACCGATCAGGGCGCTCTCGTCCACCGCTTCGTGCTCGGGAAAGACACCCGCAAAGGCGAGAACCTTGTCCGGCCCGCGCGCCGCTCGAACGCCGGCCGCCACCGTGGCCGAATCCAGGCCGCCGCTGAGCTTGACCGCGGGAAGCGACGAATTCTCGCAGGCGCGCCCGACGGCCGCCAAGGTCTCGCATCCCAGCGTCCGAGCCAGCTCGGCACGGGGTGCGCGCACCGGCTTCTCGTACCGGGGAAACCACCACTCGTGCTCGCGCGTACCGGAGGCGGTCAGGTCCACCGCTCGCCCGGGCGAGATCCGACCTACCCCCTCGTAGAGCGTGTGTCCCACGGCGATCCTCCGTGCTTCGCACCACTGTTGCACGCTCGCACGATCGGGCACCGGCCGGGACGGCAGGGCAGGGAGCAGTTCGGCCAGGTGCTCGGCGGCGATCGCGCCTCCCGGGAGGCGCGTGTATACGAAGCACCGGGCGCCAAGGTGGTCGGCCACGAGGGTGATGCGGTCGTCGGTGGCCACCGCCGCGAGGTACGCCCCCCGCGGATGGTCACCGGTGCCCTCGATCATGCTCGCCGCGAGCGTCCGTGCCGGGTCCGCCTCCTCGCCCACGCACCGGCCGAGCAGCCACGACTCCCACACGGCCGAGGACGCGTGGCGCATCTGCTCGGGGCCGGCGACGGTGGCCTCCCCGCGGCGCCAGACCGTGAGGCCTCGCGCACGGGCCTGGGCGTCCACCGCCTCACGTGAGGCTGCTCCCCACCCGATGAGCACGAGTCAGAGCTCCGTGAGCCGCTGGAAGTCGTCGCCGCCCGTGGGCAGCAGCGCCTTGCCGTGCAGCTCGATCCACGCGTGTGCGGCGAAGGGTTGCGGTCGGACGGCGATGACGAGCGTCGGCGACATGCCCCGGCGCTCCATAACTGAGAGCAGCGTGAGCGAGCGAAACAGGCATCGGGAATCGGCGGGCAGGGGCGAGATCGTCTTGGTGACGGCACCCGCCAGGCGCCACCCGGCCACGATCTCGCCCTCCGGCGCGGCCTCAATCGGATGGCGATGGGCGTGCGATCGCAAGCTCATCACCGCATCACGGGCATCGCCGCCGCCCCGCAAGGCGCGGCGCGCACGCGCATAGGCCACCAGGATCTCGGTGGCCAGCTGGACCTTTGCCCGGGGACTGTGTTGAACCAGGTCGGTCCGTGTGACGGGACTCATGACGCGGGGTCGAGTCGCAGCAGTCGATCGGCCAGCTCCGAGGCACCCAGGCCTGGCCCGATCCGGACGCGGTAGGCCGGTACCTCCGCGCCGATCCTGGCGCATAGATCGAGCTGGCGCTGGAGGCGGCCGGCCTCGATCACCGACAGGTTGAACGTGGCCCCGAGCAAGTCGAGCGGTGACACCGCATCGAGCCGCTCGAGCCACGGCCCGTCGGTCGCCCGCTCAAGCAGGTAGAAGCCTCCGATCGGGGCGGGCTCACCCGCGGGGGCCAGAAAGCGAGCCCGCTCCGGTGAGGAAAGCGACTCAAGGCCCGTGCGCTCCGCGTGAGTCATGAGCTCATGTTCTGCCGGGCGCACATGGACGATCAGCGACCCAGGATAGGCAACGAGTGACTGATCCACACAGACGGCGTCGTCGCTGAGCAGTCGGGCACCACGCAGCGCCAGGCGGACGGCCAGGGACGACTTCCCCCCTCGCGATTGGCTGCTGAAGAGCAGCGCGCGCCCATCCAGGACCACTCCGCTGGCGTGGAAGACCTCAAAGCCGCGCAGGGTCGCAGCCAGAGGAAGCACCTGTCCGACCAGCATCGCGTGCCAGTCCGCCTCCGCGCTCTCGGGAGCACACAGCACGTCCGTGCCCTCGGAATCGACCAAGAAGCGACCGTACGTCGGAGCGGAGACGAGGTAGCCCCCATCCACGTCCCAATCCACGGTGAGCAGCGGATCGTGATCGTCGCCGTGCTGGCGCGTGCGCTCGGGCGCCGCACACTCCCACCGCGCGTCGAGCTCGTCGCCCACGTCGAGCCGGACCGTCGCAAATGCACCGGTGTCGACGCGCGGTCCGTCGAGCCCCGGGACCGAGATTCCGTCGGCCAGCGCCAGCTCGAGCCCGAACGCCCAGGCGCTCGCCTCAGGCGGGGGGTTCGGCGCCAAGGTCGACTTCGATGAGTTCACGCTTCAACAATCCGCGACACAGCGAGACCACGTCGGTCTCCACGTCCGCGGGGGGCAACCCGTAGCTCTCGGCCACCCGCGCCGCGGCGGCCCGGGGGTTGAGGCCCTCCTCCATGGCGGTCAGCAGCTCACCGGCCGATTTGTTGAGGCCGTGATACATGCCCGTTCGCAGGTTCAACACCACCGTCTCCTCCACGAAGCTGCGGTGCACCACGTGTGGCGGCAACGTGACTGCGCTGTCGAGCAGCGCGTCGTCCGATGCGGTCTGTTCGTCGGCCATCGTCTTTCTCCTGTCTCAGTATTCGATGATCGTTCCGCGTCGCTGTCCGTAACGCACCGCCCGCTGGAGCACAAACGCCGCCAACGGGAGCAGTACCGCGCCGAATCCCACGAGCTTGGCCACGTCGAGCCACACCGGATCCTCCAGTCCCGTGTCCACCAGGAGATGGCGCAGGAGGTCGGCCGCGGGAGTGAAGGGCTGCACGTAGGACGCCCAGCGAATCCAGTCGGGGAGAAGGGAGATCGGGAAGTACAGTCCCCCCACGATCGCGATCCCGGAGGAGACGAACTGGGTCCCTGTGGATGCCTGCTTGAACGACAGCACCAGGGCCACCAGGAACAGCGTGAAGGGCATGAAGCTGAACGCGCCCAGTATCGCCACGGGGATGGCCAGCGGCGCCGTCGGTGCAAGGGGAAGCCCGAAGATCGCGGTCGCGAGCACCAGCATCACCGTGCCCGTGGCGAACGCCTCGAGGATCGGGAACACCAGCATCGCCAGGATGCCGTTGATGACCCCGAACGGACTTACGAGGAACCGCTCCAGCGTGCCGGCCACCAGCTCTTGACGCACCGTGGCGGGCGAAAGCCCGATCGTCGTTACCAGTACCTGCACGATCACCAGCCCGACCACGACGAAGGCGAAGTACTCTGCCGGGGAGCCGAAGTCCTTCGCCGTCAGAAGGCGTGACAGGTAGTAGAACAGCGTGAGGTTGAACAGCAATCCGAACGTCTGCGTGAACACCTGAGCGCGATAGCTGAAGAACAAGATCGCGTCGCGGCGGGCAACCGCCACCATCGCGTCGAACCAGAGCCTCACGATGTGGCCTCCAGCACCCCGTCGTTGAGTGAGAAGCTCTGGTCGAACTCGATCACGCGATCCTCGCCGCGAGGCGAGCACCAGAGCACCGCGGCGCCACGTGTGGCGGCTGCACGAACCTGGTCGCCGAGCACCGCGTAGCCGTCGTCGTCGAGCGAGTTGCGCGGCTCATCGAGGAGTACGACGGCGGGGTCGTGGAGAAAGGCCATTGCCAGGCGAACCCGCTGGCGCCAGCCCTGGGACAGCCGGTCCACGCGCTGGCCGGCCATCGGCGACAACGCAAACGCCTCGAGCGCCATTTCAACCCGAGGCCGGCGCTCCTGGCGGGGGATGTAGGCCAGACGGGCCCAGTAGTCCAGGTGCTGGGCCACGCGCATGCGGGCGTGCAAGCCGCGATCCCCCGCCGAGAGGAACCCGAGCGCACGCTGATAGTCACCGCGGTCCTTCTCCGGATCCATGCCCTGCAGTCGCACGGTTCCTTGCTGGGGTATGAGGATGCCGGCGAGCACCCGCAACATCGTGGTCTTGCCCACCCCGTTGCGTCCGCCGACCCAGGTCACCTCGCCCGCCCTCAGCGACAGCGTCACCTGGTCCAAGACCGGCGTTGTCTGCTTGGGCCACCGATGGAACAGGCCTTCGGCGCTCAGCAGAACGTGATCCGGGGCCTCGGCCTCGGGCGGGGTCGCGCGTGGAGCGGACTCGGCGTGCAAGCTCATGGACGCGCCGCCACGGACTCGACGAGGTCGGCAAGCTCGGCGGGCGGCACCGTGACGTCGGCGACCAGTTCGTAGAGGGCGCTGCCGTCGCAGATGCGCGAGGCCAGGTCGAACCGGCCCAGCTCACGCTCGGGACTCAGGGGAAAGGTGAGCATCGCGTCCAGGAGCGGCGCCAGCGTTGTGGCCATCGGGGCGCACAGGGTCAGCTCGCCGGCACGTCTGTCCAGAACCACGAGAGCCGCGAGCGGCGCCGGCTTGTCGGCAACGGGCGCCTCCACCCAGGTCTCATCGGGCAGCCGCACGATGGGCGATCGCTCAGAGGTCTGCAGGATCAGCTCCGGCAACGTCATCACAGGCGCGCCAGGGTAGGCCATCAGCTGGCGATCGATCACGGTGACGTCGTCGGCCAGCAGGAGATGTCCGCGACCCACGAGCTCATGGACGAGTGTGGACTTGCCGCCTCCGGAGGCAGCCGCGATGGCCACGGCCCGGCCATCCATCAAGACCGATCCGGCATGTAGAGCTTCTCTTCCCTGCCAGAGCGCGACGGTCACGAGCACGGCATCGAGCACGATGCGCCACCAGTCGGAGCTCTCCGCGTCTGTGGGGGCGCATTGGAGCACCATCCCCTCCGCGCGAAGGCGGTGGACACCACTGGGGTGGGTGAACATCAGGTCGCCATCCTGGCCGACGTCGGCGGAAAAGCGGCCTCCGTCGATCCAGCCGGTCCACCCGAGGCCGGGCCGACAGGCGAACGACCGCTCGACGAGGTCTCGTGACGCGGTAGTGACCGTGAGGTCCGCTTTGTGGGTGACCACCTTCCACTCTCCGGGGGGCGATAGGTCTTCGAATGCCAGGCTCAAGCCGAATGCAGAATATGCCGCGTTTCCTTGCACCATGGCGAAAGAGTACGGACCCGCGTCGTGACGCACACGCACACGAGTGGACCAACCGCCACGCCGCGGGGTCAGGTACCTGCTTTAGGCTCCCGCTATGTGCGGGATCTGTGGCGTCACGGGCGGGCGCCCAATTGGGGAGGTGCGGGCGATGGCGACGAGCCTCGCGCACCGCGGTCCCGATGACGAAGGGTTCTACTCTGATCCCGAGGGCCGGATTTCACTCGGTGCGCGTCGCCTGTCGATCATCGATGTCGCCGGCGGAGCCCAGCCGCTCTCCAACGAGGATGGCACGGTCTGGGCGATTCTCAACGGCGAGATCTACAACTTCCAGCAGCTGCGAGCTCAGCTCCAGTCGCGGGGACATGTGTTCCGGTCGAGCACCGATACTGAAGTGCTGGTGCATCTCTACGAGGATTATGGGCGTGACCTGGTCCATGCCATCGACGGGATGTTCGCGCTCGCGATCTGGGATGAGACGGTCGGGCGACTTCTCCTGGCGAGGGACCGCTTCGGTGAGAAGCCCCTGTTCGTGGAGCCCTCGAGTGACGGCCTCGCGTTCGCCTCCGAGCTGAGTGCTCTCGTACGACGGAACGACCGCCCGCTGCCCGCGCTCGACGCCGAGGCAGTCGACTCGTTCTTCATCTTCGGCTACGTGCCGGGCCCGTTGAGCATCATCGAGGGCATCAAGCAGCTACCCCCTGGGCACTCGCTCGAGTGGCTCGCGCGTGACGGCTCCATCGCCGAGCGTTCCTACTGGCGCACGACCTCGTCCGCGGCAGGGGGCCCTCACGACGCATTGGACGAGCTAAAGGCCGAGACGCTTCGTCTGCTCCGCGAATCGGTGCGCCGCACGCTCACCGCGGACGTGCCCGTGGGCGTGTTCCTGAGCGGTGGCCTCGATTCGGCGCTGCTCACCGCGATCGCCTGCGCTCAGACGGTCGGCCGAGTCCAGACGTTCTCGGTCGGTTACGACGTGGGCACCGTCTCCGAGCTTTCAGCTGCTCGGCGCACGGCGGAGATCCTCGGCACCGACCACCACGAGATGCTCCTGACCGAGAACGATGTGGCCACGCGGATACCACGCGTGTTCGCCAACCTCGACCAGCCACTTGCCGATCCGGCACTGATCCCCCTGCATGCCGTGGCCGGACTGGCCCGCGAGCACGTGACCGTAGCCGTGGGCGGCGAAGGGGCCGACGAGCTGTTTGGGGGCTATCCCCGCTATCGCTGGCTTGCCCGATCGGCCGCCATCCGCAAGGTGTTGCCGGCACCCGGCCGGACCGGTGCGACACGCGCGGTCGGGACGCTTCCGGTCCGCTCGCGAGCTCGCAGACTCGCCGACCTCCTCGGATCGGAGCTGACCCTCGACCGGCACGTCGACTGGGTCACAGCCGACAGGCGACACATTCGCCCACGGCTCTACGGCGAACGACTCTCAGCCTTCGTCGACGACGATCGCGCGCTCGAGACCATGCGGTCCCTGCTTCCTTCGGAGAGCGGCCCCATTGGAGCCCACGGGTTCATGAGCTTGGATCAGCGCAGCTGGCTGCCGGACGATGTCCTGGCCAAGGCCGACCGCGCCGGCATGCTCAACTCGCTGGAGGTTCGCACGCCGTACCTGTCCCGCGATCTCGCAGAGTTCGCCAACAGCGTCAGCGCCGACGTCCACCTGGGCTGGTCGGGCAAACAGCTGCTGCGTGGCGTTCTCAAGGACGTGGCTCCCCTGATGGGCACAGACCGGCCAAAGACCGCGTTCCGGGTGCCGGGGGGCGAGTGGCTGCGTGGCCCCCTCAACGAGCCTCTCCGTCAGCAGATCGAGGAGGGGAGCCTCGTGCGCGAGGGATGGTATGACCGCGCCGCCCTGCGCGCCACGTTCGAGTCGCACTCGCAGGGACGGTCCGACGAGATGTCGAATCTGTGGCCGGTGCTCAGCCTGAGCCTTTGGTACGAGGGCTTCAGGGCGGGCGGCGCATGAACGCCTCCGTGCTGGTGGTCACCCCGGACTTTCCGCCGTCGCGCGGCGGGATCCAGGTGCTCACTCATCGTGTGGTCTGCGGATGGGACGACGTTGACCCGACGGTGGTGACCCTCGATGCCCCGGGGGCCGGCGAGTTCGACAGGCGTCAGGGCTTCCCGATCATCCGGGTGCCCACGCTCCCCGCCCTGCGGCCGGCGACGATATCGGCGCTCAACGCCACCACCGTGCTCGTCGCCTCGAGAAGACGGCCCCAGGCAGTGTTCAGCTCGCACATCGTGGCCGCGCCATCGGCGGCGTTCGTGGCCCGGCACGTCGGAGTGCCCTACGTGCAGTACGTGCACGCCAAGGAGCTAGGCGCCAAGCCAGACCTAGCCCGGTTCGCACTCACACGTGCCGACGCCGTGATCGCCGTCAGCGACTACACCCGTGGACTGGCCCGGGGAGCCGGCGCACCAGAGGATCGCATCGAGCTCATCAATCCCGGCGTCGACCTGCCCGCGGTCTCCGGCGAGGCGGTGGATCGCCGTCCCGGACCGCCCACCATCCTGAGCATCGCGCGGCTGGAGGACCGCTACAAGGGTCACGACGTGATGATGCGAGCGTTCCCGCTGATCCGCTCGCGGGTGCCCGACGCTCGCTGGGTGATCATCGGTGACGGGCCTCTCCGCTCGACGCTCGAACGCCGTGCTCGCGCCTACGGGATCGCTGACAGCGTCCGCTTCCTCGGCCCCGTGGACGACGCGGAGAGAGATGACTGGCTGGACCGGTCGCACGTCTTCTGCATGGTCAGCCGCCTTCCGGCAGGCCGCTACGCGGGCGAAGGCTTCGGCATCGTCTATCTCGAGGCCAACGCCCACGGTCTCCCGGTGGTGGCGGGCAACGTGGGTGGCGCCTTGGACGCGGTCGTTCATGAGGAGACGGGATTCCTCGTGGACCCGACCGACCCCGTCGAGGTGGCCGAGGCCCACGTCCGGGCGCTGCAGGACTCATCGCTTGCCGCCAGGCTGGGCGAACAGGGACGCCGCCGGGCCTCGGGGTTCGACTGGCCTCTCGTGTCCCAGCGCGTCCAGCGGTTGTTGTTGGACCTGACGGCGGGTAGCCCGTCTATGCGAGGGACGGAACGGGCTCCGCGCGCGGAGCCCGTTCGGTCGTGACCGGCTCTTCGTCAGGCGGCTTCGAAACCCCCGTTGTCAGCCAGTAGGCCAAGGCGCCGCCCACGAACCAGAAGAAAGGTGAGTACGGCGAGTTGGCCGTAGTGGCTGTCGAGAGCCAGATGGTGAACATGCCCACGAGTCCGGCCAGGAGGGCCGCCACGTACACCCGTTCCTCGCCCTCGAGCCGTCGTATCCGCGTGGCCCCGAGCCATAGCAGGCGAAGCTGGAATCCGAGCACCACGAACAGCCCGGGTAGCCCGAGCTCGCTCAACAGGAACGTCGGCTCGGTCTCCCCGTCGCTGCCCTGGCCTCCCCCGCCCGCGAAGCCGGCGGCCGGTCCCACGAAGCCGAGCCCGTTCCCGAGTGGGTACTGGACCACGAACTTCGGGATCCTGTCCAGCGACTTGCCGCGATCCTCCTTGAGCGTACCTTGAAACTTGCTGGGGCTGATCGATGCGTAGCGGTCGAAGATGCCGGATCCCGAGACGCTCGCCACGTAGCTCACGACGCCGGCGATCACAACCACCGAGAGGAGGATGCCCGCGATGGTGGGAATCAGGCGACGGGCCGTCGTAGCGAATCCCGCGTACGCGATCAGGGCGACGATGGACGCGATCAGCACGGATCTGGCCTGGCCCGTGATGATCGCGAGAGGTGGCCCGGCACATAACAGGAGGGCGACCCGCCCGACGGGCTGCCGGGCGGCGAGGGTGACCAGGGCCAAAGCACCGCCGAGCGCCAGCATGCCCCAGCCCGCACCGGCACCGGAATCCGCGCCGAGGCCGAACGGCCGCGTGCGCGTCTTGCCCTTCTGGTTGGTGCCGAAGACCCGGCCGGACACCTTGTTGACCCCGGTCCCGCCGCCATTGATCCGATCGCGGTATCCGGGGCCCCACGAGGCCAGCTGGCTCGGAGAGAGATTAGACTGGACCAATCCGACTATGCCGTTGGCGGATGCCACCACCAGGAGAAGCATGAGGAACACCTGGAGCCGATGGGCGGACTGCAGCACCGCGTACCCGAAGAAGAATAGTGGCACGAACTCGAGATGGGGCCGCAGCGCTCCCGCCGTGTGCTGGAATCCGATGTTCTGAGGGTTGGCCACCTGCACGAGCACGATGGCCACGAACGCCAGCGCCCACCCACTGAGCGGCGGCAGGCGCAGATGCTCGCGACGGAGCGCCGCCCTGGCGAGGATGCCGGTGGCGACCGCGTAGAGAAGGGCATCGCGCCCCAGCGTGATGATCGACGAGTTGGTCTTGAGCTTGAGGTACCCGTCGAGCAGCCCGAGGTAGAGGAGGAGTGCCGCCAGCGGGCGCTCCATCTCCTGGCTGAAGAACATCCAGGTGCCGATGCCCAGCGCGGCGGCCGCGCCGATGGCCACGACGGGACTCGGCGTGGTTGTGGTGCGAGTGGCGGCGATCACGATCACCACCGCGCCGATGCCGAAGAGCAGCGCGAAGCCGAGCGCACGAGACGACCCCGCGGGGGGCGCCAACCGTCCGCCGACCGTGGAGCTCACGAGCTGGGGGCGTCGCTCGTCTGGTTGCTGGGCGCCGACGCCCCGTTCGTCTGGCGGCGGTCGTTGAACGAGTAGTACGACGCGAGATTGTCGCTCACGTCGTTGGCCACAACACCGAGCATCTTTACGCCGGGTACCCGGTCAATGGTGCGACGCAACCGGTCCAGCGCGGGATGGGTGGTGGTCCCCCCTCGCAGCACCAGGACCACGGCGTCGGCGATGCTCAACAGCGGAAGTCCGTCGCTCACGGCCAGCAGGGGCGGGGCGTCCAGCAGCACGAGGTCATGCTCCGACCGGAGCCGGCCCACCAAAGGGCGAAGCTTTTCCTCGGTCAGGAGGATCGTGGGATTCTCCCGTGGGATCCCGGCGGCGATGAGCTCGATGCTCCCCGAGCTCTCAGTCTCATCCACAACGTGCAGCGTGTTGGGTTTGCCACCCACCTCCAGGGCATCGCCGAGGCCGGGCAGCCGGTCGTCCAGCCCGAACCGCTCGGCCAACACCGGCCGCCGAAGATCGGCCTCCACCACCGCCACGCGCGCTCCCGCTTCCCGGTAGCTGATCGCGAGGTTGCGCACGATCGTCGATTTCCCCTCTCCCGGGAGGGCGCTGGTGATCATGAGCACCTTGCTCGCCTCGGCGCCACCCTCCGCACGGGCGAGGTCGAGGTTCACGCGCAGCGCGCGATGAGGCTCGCGCAGTGACGCCGGCGTGGAGCCCGGGTATCGGAGGAATGGGCCCACGCGCCGAACGTGCGGGACCGTGGCCAGGATTGGCAGATCGAAGAGCTCCATGTCCTCCAACCGCCGCACGCGACGGTCGCTGCGATCGAGGAGGTACGCGATGATGATGCCGAGAACCAACGCCAGCGCCGCGGCAAACAGCGCGTTACGCTTGGGATTCGGACGGACGGGAGAACTTGGCACGGATGCGACGCTCAACTGCGTGCCTGGCGAAGGCGGCGACAGGGTAGCCGACTGGAGCGTCGCGATCTGCTCGCGCAGCGCCTCTCGCGCAGCCGGCGAGCCCTGGCTCCGTAGCTTGCCGACCTGACCCTCGGCCTTTCGAAGAGCGGCTCGGGCCGTGCTCACCACGTCGCCGCGCTTGACGCGGAGATACTCGGAGGCAAATCCGTTGGCCAGATTCGCCGCAAGCTGCGGGTCGTGGCTCTCCGCGCCGATCGTCAGGAAGTCCGAGTTCGTATTTGGCAGCGAGGTGATCGATCCGAGGAGGGCCTCGGGCGGAACGTTCAGCTTAAGAGATCGCGCCACACCTCGGGCGACGCGAGGAGCGCTTACGAGCCTCGCCTGATTGGCGATCGAACGATCCGTGGACGCGGATGCTCCGCCGCTACCGAGGAGCCCCTGCAGATCGGACTGACCGACGTAGAGCTGCGTGGTGGTTTCGTAGACCCTGTCCTGCCGGTCGTAGAAGACGTACGTGCCCGCCGCGGCAGCGATGATCAGCAGGACTACTCCGTACTTGAATCGCCACACCGGACGCAGGTAGTCCAGGAAGCTGACCTCGGTTGCGTTACCTGAGCCCATTGTCAACCCCCCGAAAAGATGTCGAGTTGCCCTGCAGGGATGGGAAGTGTGGGAATGTCTGCGCCAGCATTAGTTCCTTCCTCTACCCAGGGTATTCGGATTGGCGGATTAGAACCTTGAGAAGGGGTCTGCGAGGCACCAGGTAGGCTGGTTCGGATATGCGCCCTCGCGTCCTAACCGTCGATGACTAGCGTACCCGACCGGAGGCGGGCGACTGCGTCTGGGGCTACAGACGAGCCGCGCGACACGATATCGGTTGTCGTGCCGAGCTACCGACGGGCCGGCGACCTCGCGCGCTGCCTCGAGGCCGTTCACGGACAGACGGCGGCTCCGACCGAGGTCGTGGTCGTCCTCCGCCCCGACGATGCTGAAGGTCACTCGGCCGCGAGCGCTTCCCCGTGCCACGTACGGGTCGTCCACGTCTCCCACCCCGGCCAGGTGGCCGCGCTCAATCGCGGATGCGAAGAGGCCGTGGGATCGATCATCGCCTTCACGGACGACGACGCGCAACCCGATCAGAACTGGGTGGCCCGCATCCGCCACCATTTTGCAGCGGACCCGACGGTCGGTGCCGTCGGCGGCCGGGACGTCGTCTACTGGCGCGGAGAGATCGTGGGCGGCACGGCGGCAGCCGTTGGACGCGTTCGCTGGTGGGGCAAGCGCCTCGGCAATCATCATTTGGAGTCGCACTTCCAGGACGTCGACTTCCTCAAGGGCGCGAACATGGCGGTCAGGGACACTGCACGGGCGCCGTTCGAGGAGCGGCTCCGAGGGGAAGGGCCGCAGGTGTGCAACGACTTCGAAGCCAGCTGGTCGATCCGCAAGCGCGGCTGGCGCGTGGTCTGGGACCCGGACGTACGGGTCGATCACTTCCCGGCGGAGCGCGAGAGCGACGACAAGCGAGAGGCGCGGTCTCTGGTGGCGGAGTGCGACGAATGCCACAACGAGATGTACACCCTGCTGCGCCACACGGAGTCGTGGCAGCGCCCGCTGGTCATCGCCTACCAGCTCCTGTTCGGATCGCGCCGGGCCCCCGGCCTGCTGCTCGGTCTGCGCCAAGCAAGAGACCGCGAATCACGCCGACGAACCGTGGCGCTCGCCGAGGCGAGAGGGGCCGCTCTCCACACGATTCGCGCGTCCCGCAACGCCGTCGCCTAGCCGCGTGAACAGCGCGAGATGGGCCTCGTGCGCTCGCGCCCACGTGTACCCCAAGGCGGATTCCCGCGCGGCCGCACCCCGTGCTTTCCGCAGCTCGGGGCTCGCGTACTCGCGCAGGAACCGAGCGGTGTGCGCGGGATCCGCGTCCAGCAACTCTCCGTTGACGCCCGGCTGCACCAGCGCGTCCGGACCGCTCACGGGCGTCACGAGCACGGGCAGACCGGCTGCCGCGGCCTCGAAAGCCACCAGGCAGAATGTTTCGTACTCGGTTGGCAGGAGGAATACGTCGCCCGCGGCGAGGTGGGCGGGGACATCGTCGGACACACCCGCGAAGCGCACGCGGTGAGCGATTCCGAGGCGATCGGCACGTTCTCGATAGTCGGCGACGTGACCCCGACCCACCACCAGCAGTCTCCAGCTGTCGGTCTGGGCAACCGCCTCCATCGCGTGTTGCAGGCGCTTGCGCTTCCAGTCGCCCCCCACGAACACCGCAAGCAGGTCGTCCCCGGAAAAGCCGTGCTCTGCCCGCACTCGCGCCCTCGCGACCGGGTCCGGGGCGAAGCGAGCCGCGTCGACTCCGTGCGAGATCACCTCGGTGCGATCGTCGAGGTCGGGGAAGTGGCGGCTCAGCTCCTCCCGCACGCCCGGCGACACAGCGATCACGCTCCGCGTGCGTCCTGGCCGGTAGCACCAGCACTCGGCGAGGATCGCCATCTGCCGCGAGGTGCGCGCACTGAGCTCGCGAATGCCGCCCGGCCCACCGGGACGGGGACCGAGGCCGAGATCCTTATAGGCCGCGTGGCAGAAGTGCACCGTGATGCAGTCCACTGCAGGCACCATGATCGCCCCGGTGGCGTGCACCACGCCGCGGCCGTGCCGGCGCAGAGCCAGCGAAGCCGCGACGGCGAACAGCGGGTAGCCGAGCGGAAAGGGCCGCCGCGGCAACCGCAGGCGATGGACCTCGAGAAGGGGATGGCGCGGGACCTCACACCGCCGGGTGATCACCGTCACCCGCACTCCAGCATCGAGCAGGCCCTGCGCGAGGATGCCCAGCTGCGACTCCATGCCGCCGATGGTCCCGACCTCGTGCGCGACCAAGGTCACCTCTAGCTGCGCCATCGGGGCAGTTTCGCATAGACCCCCTACCAGCCGGTGATTGCTTTAGCGTCGCATCGGATGAAGCGGACTTGGCCCGCCACAGTCGCGCCGGTCCTCGTCCTTGTCGGCGCAGCCGGCTGTGGCAACGGCGGTGGGGAAGGCGTTCCCGAGCGATTGCAGAAGGTCCGCAGGGGCGCGAACATCGACCGCGTCCTGCATGCATCACGCGTCCGCCTGCGCATCGGCACGTCCGCGCGCGGCGTACTCACCGCCCGTGTGGCGAGTACACCCAGATCCGCGGGTGCGCCGCTCACGCGTGCCGTGAAGGCGCGAAGTGTGAAGACGAGGCACGGCGACCCCGTCCTCAAAGTTGATGCCACCGCGGCCAGGAGCGTGCCGCGCTGCGACCCGCTCTATCTCATCGCCGAGACACGGACGAAGGGGCGCGTCCGCCGACGGGCAGTGTCCCGACTGGCTCAATCCGCCACCTGCCGCCAGGTGTCTAGCCGCGGGACCTGGCATCCCACCTCCCGGCCTCCGATCGACCCGGCAATGGGCAACATCCCCTTTGGGACGCGATCGCATTGGCTCCAGCCCTGGCGCAGCTACCTCGACACGTTCCCCGCCTCTCGGCTGCGAGACGCAATCGGGATCAACTTCAACGTCGGGTCGGCGGAACCGTGGTCGGACGGCGTGCTGCGGCTCCTAGCCAGGTCGGGCGTCCGGCGAGCGCGCATGGACGTGTCGTGGAACTCCATGCAGTACGACCATCCCGACCGCCTGACCCCCCACGTGGCAGCGGTCTTCGGGCAGGCGCTCCGGACCATGCGCAAACGGGGGATCCGGCCGCTGGTGCTGCTCAACTCGAGCGCAGGAGGCCCGGCGCCGTCCCAGCCCGTGCCGCTGACGCTGACTCGGCCGGCCAAGCGCGGCGCGCGCATGATCTTCGTCGACCCACAGAACGTTTCCGCCCTGGTGCCTGGCCGCAGCGGAATCGACGCACCGCGCCTGCTCGCCGGCACCCTCGTGAAGGCAGCGCTGCCCGGTGGCGTCGTCACCCTCACGAAACCGCTACAGACCGACCTTCCCGCGGGCCGTGTGCCGGCCAGCACCTTGCGGTTTGCCCCCTTTGGCGGGCAGAGC
This sequence comes from Solirubrobacterales bacterium, assembly GCA_038237685.1. Lineage (GTDB taxonomy): Bacteria > Actinomycetota > Thermoleophilia > Solirubrobacterales > Thermoleophilaceae > JAAYBF01. The sequence goes on from JBBRYL010000007.1 coordinate 48,751, forward strand.
ACCGACACGCTCGATGGCTGGCTTTCCTACGCCGATTCGGTCACGCAGTTCACTAAGAAGGTCCTCGGCCCGGGCAACTTCGACGTCGAGATCTGGAACGAGCTCAGCAGCAACTCGGGCTTCATCCCCCAGAGCGCCTACTACAACCCGTTGCCGGCCGGCCCGCAGCCGGACACCGTGGATCCTGCTGCGCCGGACGGTGGCGCTGCTTCGTGACCCCGCCCGCCATCTGGGCCCGATCGCAATCACCGACGGCTTCGCCAGCCAGTCGCCGTTCCCGTCGGCGGGTCGAACCCCCGCCGGCTTGAGCGCGCTGTCCAAGCACCCGTACAGCCCCCGAAAGCCGTTTCCCGGCGCTCAGACGTTCGACTCGATCCAGCCCCTTGATGCCCAGGGGCATCCAGATGTGGCGTCCGGTGCGCCGAAGATGGCCAAGGACCGGTTCGTGCCTAACTACGTGTCGCTCTTTCCCGAGTACTTCCTCACTGCGATCCAAACCGAAACGCTGATCCGCGACCTGGCGCCCGGCACGTCACTGATCAACGGCCTGCGCCACGGGCGAAGCGCCACGCCGCCGGGCGGGAGTCCGCTCAGCGTGTGGCTCACGGAGATGAACACGGATCTCGGTGGAAGCGACCCGGGCAAGCTGGGCTCCGTGAACCCCACCAAGGGCCTGAGCGAGGGCGATCGCCAGCACCTCTTGGCGAAAGTCGCGTTGCGCACGTACGCGGGCTACATCGGAAAGGGCGCGGGTGCGGTGTTCATGTATGCGGCGATCAATCCGCCCCTCGGCCTCATCTCCCCGACGTTCGTCAACCGAGCAAAGGCCGGGCATCCGGTGCGGTCCGGCGGTGCCACCATGGCCGCGCTTCGCCGAGACCGTCCGTGGCGCCGGGCGGATCGGCCGGGTACGTGCGCTCAGCCTCCAGCGGGTGGCCGACCGGTACCAGCACACACAGTTCAAGGGACCCGGGACGGCGGGCGAGCCCTCGCTCTACAACCGCGACGTGCTCACCTTCCTGCCGTTCCAGATGAGCGCCCACAGCTGGGTGGCACCCACCTACGTGATGACGCGCGACGTGACGCACGTCGCGCGCCCCGGCGGCGGCGCCAACCGCTTCGACCTCCCCGAGGAGCCCTACCAGCTCACGATCGGCGGGGTGAACGGGCGGCGGGCCACCGTGGGGCTCTACGACCCGATTACCAACAAACGGGCTCCCGCGCGGATCGTGACCCGACGCCGTAACTCGATCACCATCGAGTTGCTGGCCACGGACGCGCCGCGAATGCTGAGCATCACCGACGGCTGAGCCTCGCGCTATGTCACTATCTGCGCGATGAAGCCGCGGCGAGGACTCTGGCACCGGCTGCGCGCGATCGTACACGAGCTGTCCGTGCTCAAGCAGTTCCGGCTGGCGAGCTGGCCCCGGCTCGCCTCCGACATCCTCGCCTCGCGCGCACTCCTCCTTGCTCCAGACCGTTCTGGATGCCGCATTCGACGGGTGACGATGCGCGATGGCACCCACCTCTCCTACCGACTCAATCGTGGAGACATCCAGGCGATTCGCGAGATCTGGCTCGATGAGGTCTACGCCGTGCCCGATGTCGCGCGCGGTCTGCATCAGATCGTGGATCTCGGGGCCAACATCGGCTTCACGTCGGTGTATCTGGCCCGCCAGCTGTCCGGCGCGAGCGTGGTGGCCGTGGAACCCGATCCCCGCAACGCGGATGTCCTGCGCACGAATCTCACGCAGAACGGCATCGACGCCGCTGTGATCGAGGCGGCGGTAGGCCCGGCGGACGGATCTGCGACCTTCAGTCGCTCGGCTGCGTCGAACCTCGGGCACGTTGCCGACGACGGCGAGCTCACGGTGGAGCTGGTTTCGCCCAGGACCGTGTACGCCGAGCTGGGTGAGCGCTCCGAGCCCAAGCTGCTCAAGCTCGACATCGAAGGTGGTGAGGAGCAGCTCTTCAGCGGAGATCTCAGCTGGCTCGACGACGTGTACTGCCTCCTCGCCGAGCTGCACCCAGAAGTAGCCGACGAGGCCAGGATCAGAGCCCAGCTGCAAGCCGCAGGCCTCGAGTTCCGGGCAGAAGACACCCGCGGAGGGCCCGCAGGCCACTGGGCGCGCTCGCCGATGGCGGACTCCGCGTAACCAGTGACGACGCTCCGCGACGCCTCTCTCCCGGACGCCCTTGGCGGCCCTCCGCTCCGCATCGCAGTCTTTGGGTGGATCCAGGAAAACGGCGGAAGTGTGGCCTCCGCCCACTACCAGCTCTGCCGCGCGCTGCTCGACGCGGGGCACGGAGTGGACCTGTTCGCCCACAGTGCGATCGTTCCGGACCCGGGCTTTGCGTCCGACGGCTACAACTACATCCCGATCGAGGTACGGCTCGAACGCGAGCTGAGGCCGTCCTTTCCCAAGCAGCTGCGGCCGCTGGTCGGGCGAGTGGGCGGCCGTCGGCGGACGGCGTCATACGTCGATCAGGGGACCGAGAAGGCGAAGGAGCGACATGCCAAATGCCCATACGACGCGATGCTCTTCCTGGGGACGACGCCACGTACCAGCATTCCTGGGATTCCGATGATCGTGTGGGCGCAGTCCGCCCCGCAGAATGAGCTGCGGGCGGCGCGAAACCTCGCTCGGCCCATCATGAGGGTGTCCGGCGCGTGGGCCTACGTCAAGCTGCGCATGTACTACGAGGTGAAGGACCGGCTGGTGTGGCGCTGGGCGCGTCGTCGTTACCACCTCATACTCGCGTCGAGCCGAGCCCGGGCGGAGGCGGTGGACTTCGGCGTGCCCTACGACCGCATCTGCGTGTCGCCCTACGCCATCGACCTGGAGCGCTTCTCACCCAACTCCGTGCCTGATGGCCCGCTGCGCAAGGTCCTCTGTGTCGGGCGCTTGGACCCGCGCAAACGCGTGGACCTGCTCGTGGACGCCGTTGCGGAACTCGCACAGCGGCGCCAGGACTTCGAAGTAGAGGTGATCGGCCGTGACGGCTACATCCCGGGTTGGAGCCGCTTCGTCGAACGCGAGGCGAGGGACCTGCCGCTTCGCTACACGCCGCCCCTCCCCCAGCCAGAGATCGTCGAGCGCCTGCGTCAGGCAGACGTAATGGTCCAGCCATCGGAGCACGAGGAGTTCGGTCACGCAATAGCGGAGGCGCTGGCCTGCGGGGTCCCGGTTGTGACGGGGCCGACTAACGGAACCAGCCAGTGGGTGCCCGCCCAGGGCTCCGCGACCTTCGATCGCTACGACCCCGCCAGCCTAGCGGATGCGCTCGACCGGGCTCTCGACCTCTCTCGCGATCCCCAGGCCCGGCAATCGTGCCGTGATGCCGCGCAGGAATTCGGGGCAGACCGCGTTGCTGCGCGTATCGTCGGCCACATTCGCAGTGCTCGGGGCTGACCGAGCCGTGCCGCTCGATGCGGATCTTCCAGACATCGATGTGCTGGCGTTCGCGACCCAGGGACCAGGCAGCGGCGACGCGCACCGCCTCACTCATCTCCTCGCGCCGCTGGCGCCACGCATCGTGGGTGTCGATCGGGCTCGCCGTCAGCGTCTCCCCGGGATCATCCAGCGCGAGATCGCCAGGCGCCGGCCGCACGTCATCGTCATGGAGGGCACGGCCGCGGCAGGTGGAGTGGCGGTGATGCTCGCGAGGATCGCGCGGGGTGTCCCCTACGTCGTGTCCTCCGGCGACGCGGTCGGGCCGTTCCTTCGGGCGTTCCATCCCCGAACGGGGCCAATTGCCGGTCTCTATGAACGTGCGCTGTACCGCCTGTCGTCCGGATTCATCGGCTGGTCGCCCTATCTGGTCGGGCGCGCGTTGAGCCTCGGAGCGCGCCGGGCGATGACGGCGGCGCACTTCGCGGGTGCGCCCGCCTCGCCGGGCGCGGGCGAAGCGGTCCGCGCGCGTCTGGGCATTCCGGCCGGCGCCATCGTGTTCGGTATCGCCGGCCGGATCCTCATCGACCATCGGCAGGGCTATTCCTACGGCTTCGAGTTGATCGAGGCCCTGAAGCGCACGGACCGCACCGATGTCCGCGTTCTCGTGGTCGGAGATGGCGACGGCCTCGCCGCACTCCGTGAGATCGCCGGGGCGGAGCTGGGCCGGCGCGTCCTGCTGCCTGGGGCCTGCCTCCCGGAGGACGTTCCCGCATATCTCGACGCAATGGACATCGGCGTGCTCTCCCAGAGCACCGACCTGGTGGGCTCCATGCGCTACACGACGAAGCTGCCCGAGTACCTCGCCGCGCGCCTCCCCGTGGTCGTGGGCCAGACGCCCGTCTCCTACGACCTGGATTCTGGCTGGCTGTGGCGTCTTCCGGGCGACGCCCCGTGGGAAGAAGAGCAGATCGATGCCCTGGGCCGACTCATGCAGGACATCACCGGCGAGGAGATCGCGTCGCGCACGGCGCGCGTGCCCGAGCGAATCGACCTCTTCGATCCTGATCGCCAACAGCGCAGCGTGTGCGCGTTCGTTCGCGACGTTGCGAGTCGCGCCTGATGCGCGTCCTCGTGGTCGACCACACCGCACACGTCAGCGGTGCCGAGCACTCGATGCTGACCCTGCTGGCGGGACTCCCCCCGGAGATCCACCCCGAGCTGGCCTGCCCCTTCGGCGGAGATCTCGAACGGCGTGCGCGTGCCGCTGGCATCGATCCCCATCGCATCCCGGCCGGCGACGGTGGCCTTCGCCTGCATCCGTCCGGAACGCCCAAGGCCATTGCCGCGATCGTCTCGGGAGCAATTCAAACAGCGCGCATCGCGCGGCGGGAGCGTGTGGATCTGATTCACGCAAACTCGGTGCGAGCCGGCCTGATCGGCGTTGGCGCGGCCGCACTGACCCGTTTGCCTCTCATCGTCCACGTACGAGACGTCCTCCCGCGAGGGCGCGTGGCCGACGCCACGTTGCGGATCGTTGCCGCCGGGGCCGATCGCGTCGTGGCGATCTCCGACTACGTCGCGAGGGCCTTCGCGCGAGCGGCGCCCAGCGACAAGCTGACCACCGTGTTCAATCCGGTGGAACTCGAGCGCTTCGCAGTGCACACCGGTGATCGTGACCGCATCCGAGCCACCCTCGGCGTGGGTTCCGACGAGGTGCTGATGGGCGTCGTCGGGCAGATCAGCCCTTGGAAAGGCCAGCGCGAGACCGTCGAGGTCCTGGCCCGGCTGTCCGACACGCACCCTCAGGTTCGCCTGGCCGTGGTGGGCGAGGTCAAGTTCGCCGAGTCAACGACGCGGTACAACAACCGCGCCTACGCCCGAGAGATCGATGAGCTGGTCGCCCGCGAGCACCTCGACGACCGAGTTCTCATGCTCGGCGAACGAGAGGACATCCCCGAACTCATGCAGGCCTGCGACATCGTGCTGGTGCCGTCCTGGAGCGAGCCCTTTGGACGAGTAGTCATCGAGGCGCTGGCCGCGGGGACCGCGGTGATCGCCACGACGGAGGGCGGCCCCGCCGAGATCATCACCGACGGACACGACGGGGTCCTGCTCACCCCCCGGGATGTCGAGTCATGGGCCCAGACCGTCGCCGGACTGGTGGATAACCCCCAGCGCCGGTCACGCCTCGGCGCTGCCGGGCAGGCACGCGCCGCCGATTTCGGGGTCGGGCGCCACGTTGGTCAGGTCGCCGAACTATACCGAGCAGCGGTTGCCGGGCGATCGGCCTGAAGGACGCGGACGCCGCCAGGGGCGGACCGTGCGGAAGACTAGCTGCACGTCGGCCCACTCCGTGGCGCCGCGCTCGGCTAGCTGCGCGGAGACTCGCTGACCCTCGCCTACGGGCTCGTAGGCCATTCCGATGGGTGCCAGGTGGCGAACCGGGATCGCATCGATGATCCCCACACGAATCGTTCCAGCGTCCGCGAGATCCATCCAGTCGAGCTCGACTCCCCAGCCCATTCCCCGGCCTTCGGGAAAAGGCAACAGAAGATCGCGGCGGCGGGGACCGATGACCAACATCGGGCCGATGTCTACAAAATTGGTGATCCGAACGCTCGAGAGAGGGACCCTGCTGCAGATTGCGTGCCCGTGGGGGCTCTTCACTCCGTGGGCCGGCTGGGCGATGTCCAGCTCGAATCGGTGCGCGAGCTCGACCACATGGTCGAGGGTCCGACTGCCCAAGACGCGAACGTCGTCGTCCACGACGACCACGTACTCGGTCGGCCGAAGCGTGGTGCAGAGCCGATTGATCAGCTCGAAACGCGTCCCTGTTCCGGACCCTCGCGTCGCTGACTTGAGCTCGGGAGCGACGCCGTCTAGCGCCCACAGCGCGACATCGGTCGGGTGCGCGACCCCGATCAACTCGGCCACGTGATGGGCGTTGCGCTCCCGGTAGACGGACGCCACTGAGTACGACGGTGGTCTTCGACCGCCACCTTCGAGCAATCGCGGCGTCGGGTCGAGCAGCGAGAGCGCGGTGCGCATCCTGGGCTTCACGTCGGCCCTCCTCTGTTGCCTTCCAGGTCGCGCGGACAGTACGGGATCACCTCCCGGGGAGCGGCCCCGCGCTCATGCCGTCGTTCGCGTAGCCTGCAGCGGCGTGTCGGATGTAGAGGTAGTCATTCCCACGAAGAACCGGGCCGGCAAGCTCGCGCGCTGCATCGGGGCCCTTGAGGCGGCGAGGGAGCAGGAGTCGTTCAACGTGCTGGTGTGCGATTCCGGCGACGACGAAGAGTCCGCCCGCGCCGTCGCCGACATCTGCGGGCAGTACCCGTGGGTCCGCCTCGCACGCCACACGGGAACGAATGTCGCGGCAGCGCGTAACGCGTGCATCGCCAACTCGCGAGCCGAGATCCTCATCAATGTGGATGACGACATCCAGGTCGGCCACGACGCCATCGATCGCCTCTCTTCGGCCGTCCGTCGACGCGGCGATCTCGCGGTCGTCGCAGGCAGCGTCCGCTGGGACGGACTTTGGAGCGCCCCGCTCGTTACCCGGCCGAACGGGTACAGCCGATTCGCGCGACCGGGAGAGGCACCAAGCTTCCTGATCGGCGCTTTCTTCGGCTATCGACGCACCTTGGCTACGGCGCTGCCTTGGAACGAGCACATTCGCACCTCCGATGACCGATTCATGGGCGCTCTGTGGCGCTGTCATGGGGTCGAGTTGGCGTATGAGCCGGAGGCCCGAGCCATCCACGACGTGGAGCGCGTGAACTACCCGATCGCGTCGCAGGACGCGCACATCTACACGTTGCTGTTCGACACGTTGATCGCCAACCCCCACCTGGGTCGGGCCCTGATGTACAGCTTCTATGGCCTTGCCGTGAACACACGCACCTTCGTTCGGAGACCTGGAGGTTTCCGGTCGTATGTGTCGGCGCTCTTGCGAGGACAACGTCTGTTCCTGCGCGACATCGCCTGGCTCAGAAGCCTCACCAGCGATGTGAAGATGCGGACGCTGCGCCCAAACGCCCGTCCTAGCACGGGTCCGTAGCCGGCGCGCAGCGTGGAGTCCACTGAATCGGCGAACTGATAGAACGCACCGACTATGCGGGTCCAGAGCCTCCTCGACGAATCGGGCATGACACACCCGCGGGTATTGCGGCACGAGATCGCCGATGCCTTCCGCGTCTGGCGCGAGCGCCAGACCCTGGGTACGACACCCTCGGGACCCGACGAGGCGCTGGATTCGGCAGAGCGGTTGTTCCCCGGATACGGAGACCAGCCCAGTGGACCAAGCCAGAACCACGATGAAATCCTGCCGTTACTCCACTACCTGGCGGCGGAAGAGCCGAAGGTAGTCGTCGAGATAGGCACCGAGCGCGGCGGCACGCACTTCGTATTCGGCACAGCGCTGCCAACCGTAGAGCAGACGATCGCCGTTGACCTACTGATTCGTAACCGGTGGCGCCTCCGGAGCTTTGTCCGCCCCGGCCTCTCTGTGAATCAGATCCAAGGAGACTCCAGGGCGCGGGCGGTGATGGACAAGGCTAAGCGGGTCTTGGCCGGGCGTGAGATCGACGTCCTCTTCATAGACGGTGACCATTCCTACATGGGAGCAACCGAGGACTTTCGCCTGTACTCACCCTTGGTCCGCCAGGGCGGAATCATCGCCTTCCACGACATCGTGCCGGACCAACGCCTTCGGACGGGAATCGCGAGCCCCATGCGGGTTGGCGAGGTGCCCATTGTCTGGCGTCAAATACGCGAGCAGTTCGAATCTCGCGAGTTCGTCTCCAGTTGGGAGCAGGACGGTCGCGGGATAGGCCTGATTCGTTGGGACCGCAACACGTCCTGGCCCTTCGGTGATTGGCCCGGCGCCGAGGATCAGGCAGAGGGCGGACCGGTTTCTGCACCGTAGCGTTTGGTGAACTTGAGACGGTGACGGGGCGTCACGGCTGGGAAGCCGGACGACCTCGCTCCATCAGCTGAGCGACGAGGGCACGGACGTCATCAGTCGTCGGCACCACGAAGCGAAGCGGGGATACTTCGGCCTCCTTTGCGGCGCTTCTCAGCAGTATCAGCCCCGAGGGGAGGGTCGCCAGCAAGGAGGCCAGCGCCGCACCCGTGGCCCCAAATATGGGAACGAGGGAGAACAGCGTCCCGACGGTGACCACGGCGCTCGTGATCTCCGCTACCGCGGTGACCCGAGGCCGGCCCGCGGCGAGCATGGCCGGCGTCAGGACGTTGAGCAGGGTCCCCAACACCCCGCTCGGCAAGAGGACGAGCACCGGAATCACTGAACCAGAGAACTCTCCTCCATAGACGACCGGAATCAAGAACGGCGCGGCCGCCGCAAGACCGATCGACGTGACGGACGTCAGCAGGAGGGTGGTCCGGACGATCCGCGGTGCCGAATGAAGCCCCATCGCTCCGACCTTCGGCATGATGGCCTGGCCGATCGCGCCAACGAACAGCGCCGGCAGGGACGCATACGTGATGGCCACGGCATACAGGCCGAGCTGCCTCGAGGACGCGAGCGGCGTCATCACGAGTTGATCGAGCCGGGCGTTGGTGGTCGACGCCACCTGCCAGAGCCACGCTGCCGAGCCGTAGCGGAGGGCCGCCACCGCCATCGCGCGCGAAAACTGTGGAGACCTGGCGCGGACGCGCCGCAGCAACACTGGGGCCGGCGCGAGAAATCCCGCCACCATCGCAAGAACCACCGCACTCGCCAGTGTCACATGGTGGGTCACAGCGAGCACCGGCAGCCCAATCATCGCTACGACTGGTGGCACGAGTCGCGCAGCAGCCACCCGGTTCCACTCTTGGTGGCCGTTGGCCACCGCGATGACGCCAAGCCCGATGATGAACACCGGCATCGCCCAAAAAGCGATGACGAGCAGCCGCTGGGCCGTGTGATTGTCCTGAGCGAGCAGTCGAGCGAGCGGATGGGCAAAGATCCCAGCCACGATGCCGCCGGCGATGTAGAGGGGGCCTACCGAGCCGACCAGGAGGCGCGTGGGTGTGCCCCGGGACGCCTCTCGCGTGAAGAACGCCGTCATACCAAGCCCGAGGAGGCCTGGGGCAATGGTCATAGGAACGACAACGGACGCGTAGACCCCCCTCCCATCCACTCCCAATGCCCGCGCGAGAATCGGCCCGGAGACGAGGCCCGCCAAGACCACGATGATGTTGACCCCTGTGAGCTTGGCCACAACGGCGGAGAAGCTCGCAGGCACCGAAGGTGCCCTGTCCCTGCGGAGACGCACGAGGGCTGAGAGTCAGCGCACCGACTTGACGAGTCGCGGCGCCACGTCTCCCACGTGGCGGTCCCTCACGGGCCCGCGGCTCAGGACCGCGGCCTCGACGGTCGAGGTCTGCTTGGCACGGCGACAACGCACCGGGGTATCATGGCAGGCGTCCGCGGCGACTCCCAGCGCCCCTGACTTCGCGAAACTCGACGCGTTTCCCGGGAGCACGTATTGCAGTGTGGAATGGTACGGCGCTGCTGTGCGGCTGCCACTGGTGGGCTGGGCCCGGGGTTCTCGCGCTACGATCTGCGTGTGAAAAGGCCCCGCCCATCCTCCCCCTCGGGCTGGCCTGTCACGGCCTGGGCATGGCGTGCCCTCCGGCTGAGGGCTTTCGCGCGTACGACGTGCTGCGCGAGCTAACGCTCACTTGATGCAGCCATCCCTCGGTCACCGCGCGGTCAGCCGCCTGAATCGTGACTCCAAGCGAGTGGCGCTGGAACTGCGTCGAAGACGGGCAGGCGGTGACGACTTATTCGTTGACTACGGCTGGATCAAGCTCCTGTATACGGGCGATGCCGACGGCCAAGAGGTGGCCTACCACCTGAACCAGGCGCACTGGTACGAGAAAGACATGAACGTCTTTCGCAGTCTGCTGGCCCCACGCCAGACCGCGATCGAGGTTGGTGCAAATCTCGGCTTTCTGGCGACAATTCTGGCGTCGATCGTCGGGCCGAGCGGGCGTGTCCTGTCGTTCGAGCCATCGCCGGTCGTCTTCGCGAAGCTGCAGAAGACCATCGAGGCAAACGCGCTTCATCAGGTGACTCCGCTCAATCTCGGCCTCGGGCGCACCGCGTCCACGGAGCGCCTTCACCAGGTCAGCTCAAGCAGCGGCAACTCGTCAATCATCGGCTCCGGGGACAGTGCAATCGAGATTCGCGTTGAGCCGCTCGACGATGTCCAACAGGCGTGGGAAACCCCGGTCGGTTTGCTCAAGATCGATACCGAAGGCTACGAGCCCGAGATCCTCGCCGGCGCCTCGCGGCTAATCGCCGAGCAGAAGCCCATCATCTACCTCGAGATGGGCGGGGACTACGTCGAGTCGACCTTGCAGAGTATCCACCGATCACGTCTCGTCCATCGACTGGTCCACCGTGGGCAACGGCAGTGACTACTTCTTCCTCCCGCGCCGCTGATCCGCAACCGTGCAATTCGTCACTGGTCCCGAGACCTGTCTCGTGACATCGGTCGGCCTGGTACACGACTACCTCCTCGTGCTCCGTGGCGCGGAGCGCTCCTTCGCGGCGATTGCCGACTCCTATCCCGGCGCGCCGATCTACACCCTGCTGTACGACGAGCAGGGCACAAGTGGTCGCTTCGCCGGCCATGAGGTGACCACCTCGTATCTCCAACGCCTCGGAGTCCGCCAGGACGGCTTTCGCCGCCTCCTCCCCCTTTTTCCCCATGCTATCGGCCGCCTTCCCACGGATGGCCACGATGTGATCGTCTCCTCATCAAGTGCCTTCGCGCACGGTGTGCCCACCGGATCGTCAGCGGCCCACATCTGCTACTGCTACACCCCGTTTCGCTACGCCTGGTTCGAAGAGGACCGCGCACTGGCCGAGGTGCCTGCAATCCTCCGCGCTCCCCTGCGCGCGGCACTCGCTCGCAGCCGCAGCTGGGACCGCAAGGTGTCCCGCGACGTGACCCGATACGTCGCCATCTCCGAGTTGTCACGGGAGCGCATCGCGCGCTATCTGAAGCGAGACAGCGAAATCGTCCACCCTCCGGTCGAGACCACGCGCTTCACCCCTGGCGAGCCCGAAGACGAATTCCTGGTGGTATGCGAGCTGGTTCGTCACAAGCGGGTGGATGTGGCCCTCGCCGCTGCGGCGAAGGCGGGGGTGCGCGTGAAGGTGGTCGGCTCGGGGCCCGATCGAGAGCGTCTCGAGTCCCAATACGGCGGCCACGTCGCGTCGTTTCTGGGTCGAGTCGGCGACGACGAGCTCGTGGAGCTGCACGCACGCTCACTGGCGCTGCTGCTGCCCAATGTCGAGGAGTTCGGCATCGCGGCCGTCGAGGCCCAGGCGGCCGGGCGACCGGTCCTGGCCGCGGACGCCGGAGGCGCACGTGAGACCGTCCTCGAGGGCGAGACCGGGGTACGCGTCCCAACCGACGACGTCGACGCGTTCAGCGAGGCGCTCCGTCACACCGACTGGCGCGCGTTCGATCCCGCTCGTTGCGTCAGCCAGGCCGACACCTTCTCGGTGGCCGCGTTCCAGCGCCGGATGTTGGAACAGGTCGAGCGCGCTCAGTCGCCGACGAGCGCGTCCAGAGCCGCATAAAGACGTTCGCGGTTGTCGGCGCCGAAGTACAGGGCGCGGACCGCCTCGGCCTGCTCGTGTTGGCTCTCGTGGTACTCCGGCTGATTCCACGCGTCCGCGAGTGTCTCCGCGCCCCGGCGCACATCGGTGTTGACCCAGGGAATGCTGAACGGACGCCGGCCGAATAACGGCGTGAGCGTGCCGTCGCGCGGTGTATGCACGATCAGGGGACGAGCGGCCTGGATATAGGTAGCCACCTTGGCCGGAAACGAGGTCTGGCGCAGGACGCGCTCACGAAGCCCGAACGGATAGCCCACGTAGAGAGCGAAGGCGTCCCGGAGGCGCTCGAGTCCGTCGGGCTCGTTCATGTGCCCGTGGAACTCCACCTCGACATCTTCCACACCGGCCGCCCGGCGCATCCAGGCGGCCTCCTTGCCGATCACCGACAGGTGCGCGGACCGACCGACCAGACGTCCCGCCCGGGCGAGCATCTCCACAAGCTGCGCGAGCTGACGTGGGTGGTAGACGCTGCCCAACAACCCGACCACTAGGCGATCCGACGGTGGTGGCGCGGGGTTTGCTTCGATTGGACCGTGGACGACGCGGTGCACCACGATGCTGTCGCGTCCCACGCTGCCCGCGACCGCGGCACGCATCCCTCCGCCGATGACGTCGATGGAGTCGGCACTGGCGAGGAGGCGGCGGAAGTTCACGTGCAGCCAGGGAGCGAGCACCCGATCCCGTCGCCCCCGAAAGGCCACCGACCACGCAGGGTCGTCGTGCACGCTCACATGGAGCGGGCGCGAGGACCGCTCGGCAAAGTTGGCGAGGCCGGGGACGAGCTCGCCATGGGCGATGGCCCAGACCGCGCCCGCGGAGTGCGCCTCCGCAAGGTCGTCGATCCGGCGGGCGATGCGTCCCGGCGGCACGAGCCATGGCTTGGGACCCGTCGTCAGACGAGCTACCTGTCCGGAGTGGGTGTGCTCGGAGTCGGCAGCGGGACTGGCCCAGACGACCCGCTCCTCGAAGCCCTCGATGAGGCTGCGGACGATCACTGCACCGCCCCCCTGGGCGCTGGGGGCAAACGGTGTGACGAGCAACAGCGGCCGATCGGCGTCGTAGCCGACCAGCTCCGTCATGTATCGAGCCAGCGCGACGCGTTGACTTCGTGGATCTCGGTGAGGACGTCGTCGATCCCGTACTCGAGCGTGAATCCGGGATAGTCGTCCTGAAACTCGGCCAGATCGGAGACCCACCACCGGTGGTCGCCCATTCGGGCCTGATCGCTCAGCTCCCAGTCGAGCTGCTTGCCGGCGATGTCCTCGCACTTGTCGATGGCCTCGAGCATCGAGACGTTGGAGTCGCGGCCCCCGCCGAGGTTGTAGACCGCCCCCGGCCGGGGGGCCTCGTGGAACATCCACATCGCCTTGAGAACGTCGGCGGAGTGGATGTTGTCGCGGACCTGTTTGCCGTTGTAGCCGAAGATGCTGTACTTCGTCCCCGTCACCGTGCACTTCATCAGGTAGCTGAGGAACCCGTGCAACTGCGCGCCGGCGTGTGACGGACCGGTGAGGCAGCCGCCCCGGAAGCAGACGGTGGGGATGTCGAAGTACCGTCCGTACTCCTGCACCATGATGTCCGCGGCGACCTTGGACGCTCCGAACACCGAATGCATCGAACGGTCGATCGACATCGACGACGGGATGCCGGCGAAGTACTCGTGGTCGGTGGGCAGCTCGAGGCGACGGTCCGTCTCGATGAGGGGCAGGTCATTGGGACGGTCGCCGTAGACCTTGTTGGTCGACGTGAAGACGAACGTGGCCTCCGGACGCTCGTGGCGCACGGCCTCGAGGAGGTTCAGGGTGCCGTTGGCGTTGACTCCGAAGTCTGTCTGAGGATCATTCGCAGCCCAGTCGTGCGACGGTTGGGCGGCGGTGTGAACCACGATCTCGAGCTGTGCGGCGCTCTCGCGGACGACCTTGCGTACGGCCTCGGCGTCACGGATGTCGATGTCGAGGGACTGGAACTCCGGGTGGTCGCGACCCAGACGGTCCGTGGTGCTCTGCGTGGAAGCCTCCGGTCCGAAGAAACGCGCGCGCATGTCGTTCTCGAGACCGACAACCTGGAATCCGCGCCCGACGAGATGGCGCACGGCTTCCGATCCGATGAGACCACCGGATCCGCTGACGATTGCTATCGCCACCTCAGATCGCCCGGTCGGGGCCAGCTCGGCGCGAGGTTTGGGTAGCGCGATCAGTCATGGAGAAAGCCAGGATACAAGCGGCGCGCGGCGATAGTGACCACGTCGCGGTCTCGAGCGGACGCCGGGTAGAGTCCACCGCCGTGCCACCGCTCTCGCAAACCCTCAGGAAGAATGTGACCTCGACGGCCAAACGGGGCGTCACGGCCGCGCTGAGCCGTCGGGACGTCCAGCTCCGCCGACTGCCGAGTGCTCTGATCGCAGAGCCCGGCTTGGAGTTGAAGCCCACCCTGAGCCTTCTGGCCTCCGAGGTGATGTTCGGACAGGGCCCGGAGCTGTTTGTCGTTCAGATCGGTGCATTCGACGGTGTTTCGAACGACCCCGTGCACGACCTGATCGTGCGCCATGGGTGGCACGGCGTAGTGGTCGAGCCCCAGCAACGCTATTTCGAGCTCCTGTGCAGCACCTACGCCGACAGGGACGGCATCTCCCCCGTGAACGCCGCCATCTCCGACGCTGATGGCACGCGACCGCTCTACTGGATCGAGCCCGATCCCAGCGATCTGATGTCGACCATCGCGCAGTTCGCGTCCTTCGATCACGATCACCTGCGGCGCAACGCCGAGCTCCTCCCCGACCGCGCCGAGCGGATCCGCTCCAGCGATGTGCAGTGCCTCACCTTCGAGACGTTGCTGCAGGACGTCGCCAACGTCGACGTCCTGCAGATCGACACCGAGGGGTTCGACGCGACCGTCCTGTCGCTGTTCGACCTCGGCCGGTGGCAGCCCCAGATCGTGCAGTTCGAACACCTGCACCTCGAGCGGGGCGAGTTCGCCGACGCGCTGGCGCTTCTCGGCTCGCAGGGCTATCGGATCTGGTGCGATCGCGAGGACACGCTTGCCTACCGGCCCCGGCCGGTCACGCGCACGCCGAGCTGACGGAGTCATGGCCGGCTGGTCACCTTCGGCGGTCCTGCGCCGAGGGTGGGCAAGACGGAGTTGCCGCACGAGGCCAGATCGCCGGCACGGTTGGGACCGCCGCAGTGGCGCACCGCGAGCGGTAGAGGAAGTCGCCGTGCCACCCTCGCGCGCGCTGTGCGCGACCGGGCGACGGCGGCCGGCCTGCTGGCTCCTGTCACGTAGCGGTCCAACGGGTTCAGGCGGCGCGCAGCCAGCAACTCCGCCCGGGGAGACCGTCCACCCGCGGCTGCGACGAGTCCCTGTGCATAGTGCGTCTCCCAGTCCTCGGGATCGTCGTGCACAGCGCGAGCTGCCGCGGCAGCTGCCGGGGCACCGCGACGGTCGCGCGCGGCGCAATAGGCCAGCACCATCTCGGGCTCGGGACGCCGACCAAGGGCGTCATGGGATAGCCGGGCCTGGCGCTGCGCGGTCGGGCAGTCGCCTGCCTGCAGAGCGCTGAGCGCCCGGTCGAGGTGGCGGTCCGAACGCGCGACGGCGAGCGGGAAGAGGATCACCGCGAGGAGTACTCCGGCCGCGACGAGGCGCAGCGCCAGCGAAGCCACCGACGGCAACTTCGACGGGACGGGCTGCGGACGCGAACTGGCGTCGAGAACGCCGCCCGGCGCCTCCACGAGTCCCGCCAACGCCGGTCGACCGAACGCGAGCCCCCCCGCGGCAAAGAGCCACACGGTGCAGGCAGGCATCTGCCAGTTCCAGTCGACGCTGGCGAACACGAGCCATCCCGCCGTCCCGGCCAGCAGGGCCGCCCAGGCGGCCCTCTCGGCAGGATCCCCAGCCCACAGGCGCGCGATCAGCGCACAGACGATGAGCGCGAGCGCCGCGAAGAGCAGCACCGCGCCTACCAGCCCCAGCTCGGCCAGCGTCTCGATGTACAGCGAGTGCGCCACAAGCACATCGCCGGCAGCCGGCCGGTGTGCGTCCCAGAGCACGGCGAAGGTGCCTGCGCCACTTCCTCTCAGCCGGTCGGGCGCAAAGCCGTAGTCAAGCGCGACGCGCCAGATGTCCGTACGTCCGTCGCTGCTGAAGCTGCGCAGGCGCGACCCGTTGTCCACGGACCCCACCCGCGAGTCTTGGGTGAACTCCTGATACGCGCTGGTGACGCGGTCTCCCGCGCCGAGTGCGAACGCAACGGCCACCACCACCACCAGCCCGCCGGCCGCTGCCACGACGCGCGTGCGGGCCCTTGGCCGCGGTACCGGAACACGGGCCAACCCGGTGTCGGCCAGCAATAGGACCACCCTGATCGCCGCCACGACCGCTGTGACCAACCCCAGCTCGCGCGCACCGCGATGCCCGAGCGTGATGGACGACGGTGGCAGGAGCGTATTCGCGACGCCCTGTGTGCTATGGACGACGAACGCCGCACCGAGCGCTGCGGGAGCGCAGGCCACCATCCCCACGAGCGTCCCCCGGGACCGCGTGGCCAAAACATAGACCACCGCTCCGACGCCCGTGGCCAGGATGGCGCCACGCGAGGCGGTGAAGCCGAGCACCGCCACCAGCGGCACCACCGCGGCCGCGCCCGCCACCCGGAACAACGGGTTCTCGCGAGCCGAGGAGGCCAGATGTAGACACCAGATCGCCCCGAAGCCGGCCAGCAGACCGGTTGTGTTCCAGTACCCGGTCGGCCAGGACATGCGCCGGCGCTCGAATGAGTGCGAGATCGGAAACTGGTGGGGCAGCAGCCATGCCGCCAACCCGACGACCGCCACGACCGCGGCCGCGGCGCCGAGGAGCCCCACGAGCACTCGCACTC
The DNA here is from genome assembly GCA_038237685.1 of Solirubrobacterales bacterium. GTDB lineage: Bacteria > Actinomycetota > Thermoleophilia > Solirubrobacterales > Thermoleophilaceae > JAAYBF01. The sequence goes on from JBBRYL010000007.1 coordinate 65,663, forward strand.
GCGCTGCGCTGCGGCCGACGAGGGCAAACAGAACGAACGTGACGAGGTACAGCAGCGCGCGATCGAACTCCACCATCGCGCGAGCGTTTGCGTGCGACCAGCCATCCGAGAGCAACACCCAGCCCGCGTAGGCGCCGAGCAGCGCGACTACCACCGCCGCGCCGGGCGTGAGACTGGCCAGCGGGCGCCGGGCCAGGACTACCCACAAGGCCAGCAACGCGAACGCCGCCACAGTCGCGATCGCAGTCGAACCTGGATAGTAACCACCAGCATCGAAGGCGAGCGCGCCGAGCGCCGCGGGCGGTCCGATCAAGGCGGCTCCAAGAGGGAGCCTCTGAAGAAAGCGCACCCGCTCAAGTCTGCCGCATTCGGGCACTCGCCGGCCCCTCGAAGTCCGCCGAGCGGTCCCGGGCTGCGCTACGTCCAAGAACTACTGGCCCACCCCGGGGCTGCGCGGTGATCACCCACGATCCGCAAGGGCTGCTGCTCCCGCCGGGAGAGCCGGCAGTCGGGCCGATGTCCTCCTGCGACTCCTGCCTCTCGCTAGGCGCGGCGAGACATGGGCCGACGAGACCGCCGTCGTGTGGCCGAGGGATCCGAGCTGGGTCAACAGGCCGACGCCCTGCGTGACCTCTCTAAGGAGCTCACGCTGCAAGCTCGGCGATGACGTTATGCCCCGCCACGGGCTCTGAGAGCTCGAGGCGAACTACCGTGTCCCGCGCCTCGCACACCCGGAAGCCGGCGCCCGCAAGGGCCGTTGATGTGGTCTGGAGCGAGTGGGCGAAGCGCCCGTTGGGCTGGAGGTCACCTGCGCCCGAGCCGCGTTCGATCGAGAAGCCGAGAAGGCCACCAGGGCGAAGAACGTCGCGGCATCTGGCGAAGAACGGATCGAGGGCGCCGAAGTAGATGAGGACGTCGGCGGCAAGGACGACGTCGTAGTGATGCCGCAGCAGCGGCAGCGTGGCGAGGATCTCCCCCTTGACGAGCCGGTCGTAGCAGTGCCGTCGCTCGGCCCGCGCGAGCATCTCGCCTGAGATGTCGACTCCGTCGAGGCGCCCCGCGCGCGGTGCGACCACCCCGCCGAGGAGCCCGGTGCCGCACCCGACATCGAGGATCTCGAGCGAGCCGTCAGGAGCTCCTCGCGCGGACTCCAGGAGCCTGTCGAGCTCCTCGGGGACCCGATACTCCAGGTCGTCGCGTAGGCGTGTCTCGAACGAGGCGGCAAAGCGGTCGAAGACGGCCTCCACGTAGCGCTCGTTGGCCCCCTCGACCGTCAACCCCTCGTACGCGGCGTGGAGATGCAGCAACTCCCCTTCATCCGGCTCGAGCAGAAGCCCACGCGCGAGCGTAGCCCGAGCGGCGGACTCCAGGCCAACGAACCCGAGCTCGTTGACGATCGGTGCGTGGTACCGACGAACAGCTGGATCCAGCGCCACTGCGGAGGCATAGGTCGTCCGGGCATGGGCATCCCACCCCGCCACGAGCAGCGCGTGGGCGCGGTACAACAGGCCCGTGGCGTCCCTGCGGTCCCGCAGCAGCGCCAACGCATCGTCGGTTCGCCCTGAGCGGGTGAGCATTGCCGCGAGGAGCAGCGCGCCGTCCGGGTCGGCCGCCGCCGAATCCCTCAGAATCTGCTCGGCGCCGTCGCGGTCCCCCGCGGCTTCGAGTGCCAGGGCAGCCGCATGCCGGGTGCTCGACTCCGTGGCGCCGGCACGGATGGCGCGCTCCAGAGCCGCGGCTGCGGCTACCGCCTGACCGCTCTCGAGGAGCGCCCGACCGAACAGACCTAGGGCATCGGCGTCCTCGGGCGATGTCCTCAGCACCTCCAGAACTGCAGCCATGGCGTCCTTCAGACGGCCTTGAGCCAGCTTCGCCCGCACGTCGGCGACGTCGGCCATCGCAAGACGACTCTCACCCCGTCGGCGTAACGCGATACGCATCAAACACCGACTCGATATTCCTCAGCCGCCCGATGCACGTCTTCAGCGACTGCGTGTCCCCCACCTCGACCACGAAGCGGTTCTTGACCATCGGGTCCACCGTGGTGCAGCGCGCCTCCAGGATGTTCACGCCCGTCTCCGCGAAGGTCCTGGAGAGATCCTCGAGGAGACGTGTTCGGTCCCAACCGTCCACCTCCAGCTCTACCCGGAAGGACGAGGATGACCCCTCGCCGTCCCAGCTGACCGGGGTGAAGCGCTCGGGGTTCTTCATGAGCGCCTTGGCGTTGGAACATCCCTCGTGGTGGATGGTGATGCCCTTGCCCAGCGAGATGTAGCCGACGATCGGGTCGCCGGGCACCGGCCGGCAGCACTTGGCAAGGCGCAGCATCACATCATTGATGCCATCGACCGTGATGCCGTAGCTGGAGGACGAGCCGCTCGTCTTGGGCTTCTCACGCTTGGTGGTGAGCTCGGCCACCGCGTCGTCCATGTCCACGGCGGCCTCGCCCTGGCGCAGGCGCTGCATGACCTTCTGGGTGACCACCTTCGCCGAGATCTTGCCGGCGCCAAGTGCGATGTAGAAGTCGTCGGCCTTGCGAAAGCCCATCTCGCGGATCACGTCGGCCAGCAGCGGCGAGCCGGCGATCCGCTGGGGCGGCAGCCCCTGGCGCTTCATCGCCTCCTGCAGGATCTCGCGCCCGCTTCGCTCGGAGTCCTCGCGGCGTTCGGCCTTGAACCAGGCGCGGATCTTGGACTGGGCGCGCGTGGTCTTTGCCAGCGCCAGCCAGTCGCGCGATGGTCCGCGCTCCTTCTTCGAGGTGAGCACCTCGACGATGTCGCCCGACTGCAACTCGTACTGCAGCGGCACGATCTTGCCGTTGACCTTCGCGCCCACGCAGCGGTGGCCGACGTCGGTGTGCACGGCGTAGGCGAAGTCGAGCGGGTTGGCGCCGACCTGCAGCGACTTCACCTCGCCCTTGGGGGTGAAGACGAACACCTCGTCCTCGAACAGGTCGGTCTTCAGGCTCTCGGCGAACTCCTGGGGGTCCTGGAGCTCCTTCTGCCAGTCCACGAGGTGCTTGAGCCACTCGACGCGGTCCTCGGGCTTGCGCTTGCCGTCCTTGTAGAGCCAGTGCGCGGCGATGCCGTACTCGGCGGTGTCGTGCATCTCCTGGGTGCGGATCTGGATCTCCAGCGGACGCCCCTCGGGCCCGATCACCGTGGTGTGCAGCGCCTGGTACATGTTGAACTTGGGCATGGCGACCCAGTCCTTGAAGCGGCCCGGCAGCGGCTTCCACAGCGAATGGATCACGCCGATGGCGCCGTAGCAGTCCTTGACCGAGCCCACGAGCACCCGCATGGCGGTGAGGTCGTAGATCTCGTTGAACTCGCGGCCCTTCTTGGTCATCTTCGAGTAGATCGAGTAGAAGTGCTTGGCGCGGCCGTTGATCTCGGCCTCGATGCCGACGTCCTCGAGCTCCTTGCCCAGGTAGGCCCCGGCGCGCTCGACGTAGCCCTCGCGCTCCTCGCGCTGCTGGTTGACCAGTCCCTTGATCTCGGTGTACTTGCGCGGGTGCAGAGTGGCGAAGGCCAGGTCCTCGAGCTCCCACTTGATCGCGTGGATGCCCAGCCGGTGGGCCAGCGGCGCGAAGATCTCAAGCGTCTCCTTGGCCTTGTCCTGCTGCTTGACCTTGGGCATGGCATCGAGCGTGCGCATGTTGTGCAGGCGGTCGGCCAACTTGATCAGGATGACCCGCACGTCTGAGGCCATCGCGATCATCATCTTGCGGTAGTTCTCGGCCTGGCGGTCGTCGCGGCTCTGGAAGGTGATCCCGGTGAGCTTTGTCACGCCGTCGACGAGCACGGCGACCTCCTCACCGAACTGCTGCTCGACTTGCTCGAGCGACGCGCTGGTGTCCTCGACCGTGTCGTGCAGCAGCGCCGCGCACAGCGTTGCGGTGTCCAGGCGCATGCCGGCGCAGATCTTGGCGACGCCGATCGGGTGCACGATGAAGTCATCCCCGCTTGCCCGGCGCTGGTCAGCGTGGCGCTCGCAGGCGAAGGCGAACGCCTCCTCGACCTTGGAGCGGTCAATAGGCTCGATGTCCGAGTCGTCGTGCTCCTCGACCACAGCGAAGAGGTCGGCAAGCAGGGCGCGCTGATCGTCTGAGAGCGGGAACTTCTCGGTAGTGGCCGTTGCGACGGTCGCCGCGTCGCCATTGGACTGCTTCGCGGCCGCCGTGCCGAGCTGGGTGCGGGGGAAGGCCCCGTCGGCTGCGGAGCCATTGCCGTTGCCGTTGCGACGCCTGCGCGACTTGCGGGGCGGCTTTTGGCCCCCTTCGGCTGCGCCGCGGCCCTTCCCAGAGCCGCCCGGACGTCCTACTTTCGCCATCTGTCGAGTGTAGAGCGGCTGCGGGCGGCAGAGTTCGCCCGTGACCTACTCGATCCGCGAGTGCTCAGAGGCCTCCGCGTTTGACCATGCTCGTCGAGCGGGACTCGTGCCGAGCCCGAGTACCTGTCAAGGTCCGTCCTGCCGGGCGTTAGGGGTGGCAACTTAGTCCTCAAGTTGGCTGCCGGCGGGAGACGGCCCGAAGATCTCCTTGGCGACCGAGTCCCACGCTTGGGAACCAATCGTCGCCGCTCGTCGCTCGGCCTCCTGCTCTGTGGCGGCCGCCTGGTGTTCCGCTTTTTGAATCAGAGCCTCGGCCTTGGCCTTGGCCTCTTTCGTGGCCGCATCCGCCGCAAGCGCAGCCGCCTCACCTACCTCCCCCGCCTCAGCCTCGGCGGCCGCCGCTCGCTGGACGGCGTCCTCCTCGGCCCGCTCGCGAATGCT